>VGSZ01000074.1 GCA_016874845.1 Deltaproteobacteria bacterium | reverse complement strand
CCCTCGCCCTCGCCCTCGCCCTCGCCCTCGCCCTCGCCCTCGCCTTCGCCCTCGCCCTCGCCCTCGCCCTCGCCCTCGCCGGGCTCGGGGCGACAGCCGCTACCGGCTGCGGTCAATGAACAAAGCGCTGCGGCCCAGATGATCGGACGGACTTTCATCACTGCCTCCTTGGTTGACGACGAGGGACGGCGCCGTGCCGAAGACACTGGCGGACGGCGACGGTCACTTTGTTCGAACAAAAAACGAAGTCTACGATGCGCGACCCGACCAGCCGGTGTCAAGCGCCCCGTCCGACTGCGACAGCGGGCAGCCCGCTGCTGCGCCACGAAAAAAGAACGGCGCCCTCGCGGGCGCCGTTCTTTGCTTGGCTCTTCCGGGCGTCTGTCCCGGGCGTCAGGCCTGCGGAGCAGCGGCCGCGGCGGGCGCCTCGGCAGCGGGCTCTTCCTCGGCCCTGGCCGGGGCGGCCTCGACCTCGGGGACGACCACGACCTTGATCTGCGACGTCACGTCGGCTTCGAGGCGGACGTCGATCGTGTACGTCCCGATCGCGCGGATCGGATCGGCCAGCTTGATGTCCTTGTGGTGGATGTTCTGGCCGATGCCCGCCAGCGCCTTGCTGATGTCGCGGCCGGTGATCGAGCCGAACAGCTTGTTCTGGTCGCCGACCTTGGCCGTCAGCGTCACGGTGACGCCGGCGATGTCCTTGGCCTTCTTTTCGCTCTCGGCGCGCAGGACGCGACGCTTGTGCTCGATGACCTTCTTCTGGTGGTCGAAGAAGGCAACGCGCTTGGGCGAGGCCGGCTGGGCCAGCTGGTTGGGGATCAGGTAGTTGCGGGCGTAGCCGGGGCGGACGGCGACGAGCTCACCGAGGCGGCCAAGGTTCGGCACGTCGCGAGCGAGGATGACCTGGACGTTCTGGGCCATGGGGTTCTCCAGAGGCAGCGCAAATCACTGCGCGGCGATTGAGCCGCGCGCCATCAGTCCTGCGCGGCGGTTGAAGCGAAAGAAAAAAGTCAGTTCACTCGACGTCGTCGCGGTCGTACCCGCGGTCGTCGCGGTCGTCGCGGTCGAAGTAGCGGTCGTCGCCATCGTCGTCGAAGCGGCGATCCTTGCGCTCGTCCTTCTCCTTGACGATCGGCGGGTTCACGATGTCTTCCTCGGCGGCGTAGGCGGCCGGTTCGGCGAGCTTGTTGAGCACCACCGACTGGCGGAGCATCACCGTCTCCTCGATGGCGAGGTTGCGCTCGTACTCGGCCACGAGGCCGGGCTTCCCGAGGTAGCGATGGTGCACGAACATGCCCTTCTGCTGCTTCTGGCGCTCCCACGCCAGCTTGCGGCGACCCATGTTCGTGATCTTGAGGTGCTTGCCGCCCTCCTTCTCGACGACGCCCCTCATCTTCTGGATAAAGGCCACCGCGGTCTCGTCGGTCACTTCGGGACGGAGGATGTAGATGGTCTCGTATTCACGCAGGTGGTTCATCGACGGAGCGGACATAGATCACCTCACGGCGGTCGGGAGCAGGGCGGAACGCCCGAAACAGGTCGGCACGCATAGCAGACACCGCGTCCGGCACAAGCCCGATCTGCGTGTCACGCCGGATCGTCGCCCGCTGCCGGCTCCCGCCCCGGCGTCGCCCGACGGGCGCGAGAGCCTTGGTGCTTTTCCAGCAACCTGCTAGCGCCCCGGCGATGTCTCCCCGCTCCGCGCGACCAACCACGCTGCCCGCCGCAGCGCGCGTTGCGGCGACCGGCCTGGCCGCCGCCGCCCTGGGCGGCCTCGGCGCCTGTATCGGCATCGCCGGCCACCCTGCCCCCTACGACAAGCCGGCGTTCCCGACCGGGCTCGCCCTCGATGCCGCCGGCGATCGCCTGGTCGTGGTCAGCTCCAACTTCGACCTCGCCTACGACGACGGCGCCGTGCTGCTCGCCGACCTCAGCCGCGTGCGCGCGGCGCTCGCCGACAGCGCCGATCGTGCCGACAAGGCCGGCGTCGTCGTTGACGACGCCTATGTCGCCGCCGTGCAGCTGCCGTCGTTCGGCGATGCCCCGGTGGTCGACGCCACCGGCCGCCACGTGCTCGTCGCCACGCGCGGCGGCAACCTGCTGCACGAGCTGCTGCTCGACGACGACGGGCTGTCCTGTGGCGACGCCGGCTGCGCCGCCGCGCCCCACGCGCTGCAGCTCGCCGGCAACGACCCCTTCGATGTCGTGCTGGTCGGTCAGTCCGTCGACGACGACGGTGGGCTCGCCGCGGCGCGCGCGCTGGTCACCCACCTGTCGTCGCCGGTGGCCGAGCTCGTGCGCCTCGATCCGGCGAAGTCAGACGAGGCCCGCATGCGCGTCGAGCGCGCACCGCTCACGTTCGGCGAGGACGTCTTCGGCGTGCGCTCGGCGGTCTTCGTGCCCGGGGTCGGCGGCGCCCCCGACCGCGTCATCGCGCTGCTCGAACGCCGCATCGACCGCACGCTCGTGGGCTGCGACCTCGCTGTCGTCGACGTCCCCGCCGTCGACCGTGGCGACGACGCGGCCAGCGTGCGCACCGACGTCACCGCGCTGACCGGCGCGCTGACGGGCCGCGACGTCGTCATCACCGCCGACGCCGCCCGCGGTCCGGGCGCGCTGGCCGTGATCGTGGCGCTGCGCTCGCCCGACGCCGTCGCCCGCTTCGCCCTGGACGACGATGGCACGCTTTCGCTGACCCATGTGGACGGCAGCTGTCGCAAGCCCACCGGGATGGCCACGGCGGACGTCGACGGCGACGGCGACCCCGCCACCCCCGGCACGCCGCGTTTGCTCGTGACCTGTCAGGACGGCCAGGCGGTAGAGTCCCTCGACCCGCTCGACCTGTCGGTGACCGACGCCGTGCGCTTCTTCGGCCGCGCCCCCTACGACGTCGTCGTCGATGCCGTCCACCAGCAGGCGTTCGTCAGCTTTTTCCTCGATGGCTCGGTGGGCGTGCTGTCGCTGGTCGACGACGGCGTGGCCCGCCTGACGCCGCTGGGTCGCATCGGCGCGGCGCTGCCCCGTCCGGAGGACGGACGCGAATGAACCGCCGTGTCCCCTCGCCGCGCACGCGCGCCGGCCAGCTGGCCGTCGTCACCCTCGGCCTGTCGGCGGTAGCCGCCGATTGCCAGCAGTGCCAGCCGCCGCCGCCGCCGAGCCGCGGCAACCTCGACCGCGTCGCCGACGTCGTGCTCGTCGACGCGCTCGACGGGCACGGCTACGCCATCGCCGCCAACCCCGAGCTCGAGCACCTGCGCGTGCTCGACCTGACCGACGGCCGTTTCGTCGTGGGCCCCAATCGCTTCTTTCCGCTGTCGGTCCCTACCGGACCGTCGACGCGCCAGCTGGCTACCGCTGTCGTCGTTGAGGACGACGGCGTCGCCCACGCCGAGCCGCGGCGCGTCTTCGCCCTCGACACTGCCCTGAACGTCGTGCAGGTCGTGAACGTCGTGGACGACGACGCCGGCGTCGTGCCGTTCTCGGTGGCGGCGCTCCTGCCCACCGGCCGCGCCCCGGTGGACGTCGCCGCGCTCGTGCACGGCGACGTCACCACCGTAGCCGTCGCGGTGCCCGGCGCCACCGACGCCGACGGCGGGCAGCTCGAGCTGTCGACGCTGCTCGCCGGCGCGCCTGTCGACGGCGACGCCCCCGTCGTGATCCCACTGCCCGCCGGCAGCCACCCGACGGCGGTGGTGGCCGATCCGCTCGGACGCGCGTTCGTCGTCGCCGACGGGCTGCTGCCGCAGCTGCACGTGGTGGAGCGCGCCGACAACGGCGGCTTCGCGCTCGTGCGCAGCCTCGACCTGGGCGCGCCCACCAGCGCGCTTTCCGCCGGCGTCGTCGACATCGGCGACGGGCTGGCGCCGGTGGTGGTGGCGCTCGGCGCCAACCGGCCGGCGATCTTCGTCGCGCGGCTGTTCCGGCCGGGCTTTCGCGAGGACCGCTACGCGGTCCTCGGCGGCGCCGCGCTGCCGGCGCTCGGGCTGACTGCCGCCGTCGCCGACGCGCGGCCGGGCGAGCAGCCGGCGGGCAGCACGGGGCCCACGGTGTGCTGCCGTGGCCTGTCGGCGGACCGCGTGGCGGCAGGCGAGGCGACGGCGGCCTTCGCCGCCGTGCACCAGGCCGATGGCGCACTCGTGTACGTGCAGCTGGCGGCGGCCCGCGTCGACGACCTGGTGCTGCCGCCTGGGCGGTGGGTCGTGCGCCTGGTCGACGACGACGCGGCCGGGCCACAGGCCCCTGACGACGTCGACCTGAATGCCGACCCCGACCTGTGGGTGCCCGCCGAGGGTGGCGAGGCGCTGCGCCCGGTGGTGGCGCTGGCTACCGTCGACAACTTCGGCAGCCCGCCGGTCGTAGCGCTCCTGCCGGCGGGGGCGGCGCTGACATTGACGTGGGAAGGCGATCTGCCCGGCCTGACCTCGCTGCGCGGCGCGGTCGCCGCCGGGTCAGGCACTTTCAACGCGCTCGTCGACGTCGGCGCCCGCGACGGCCGCGCCGGCGACGTCGCGCGCCTGGCGCCATCGGCGCCCTTGTCGGGCTGCGACGACAGCCACCGCGCACGCATCCTCGCCGTCGACGGTGCGACCGTCGCCGTCGCCGTCGAAGGTGACGGCACCGGCGCCGAGCCGGCGCTGTCCGCCGTCGTGGTGACGTCGTGCCTGCAGGGCGCGGGCGACGTGCGGCTCAGCGTCGAGGCGCAGGGGGCCTTCGTGGTCACCGGTCTGGCTGACGTCGCCGCGCGGCTGCTGCCCGTCGACGAAGGCGAGCCCGACGTCGCGGCGGGCACGGCGCTTCCGCTGCCGGGGGCACAGCTCACGGTGACGACGCCGGCGGGGCGGCCGCGGCCGGGCAGCGCGCTGCGCGTGCCGCTCGACCCGCACGTGACGACGCTGGGCCTGGACCTGTCGGCGGCGGGGATCGCCGGTGGCTTCGGGCAGGCGGGCCTGCTGCCGACGGGGCTCGCCATCGGCACCATCGCGATCTCCGACGCGAGCTCCGACGACACCGACGCGGTGATCGACGCGCGGCGCATGGTGCTGTCGACGGCCAGCACCGACACATCGTCGGGGCTGCCGTTGTTGTTCACTGGCGACGAGGCCGAGACGTCGACGGGGCGCATCGAGACGTTCCGCTGACGCCGGGCGCGCGCCCCCCGGCGCCCCGACAGCGCGCGGCAGCCGACGTCGGCGGTGCAGGATCGCGTTGGCGTAATCGTGCTACACCGCGGGCAGCGCGGAGGTCTCCATGACGTGGTTCGAGGTCTTCATCCCGGCGAAGGCGGCCGGTCTGCCGAGCGTGACGCTCACCGTCGAGGCGCCCAACTGGATCGGGGCGCTGCGCACCGGCCTGTCGAACCTCGGCGAGGGCCAGGAGGCCATCGCCAACGTCATGTGCGACATCAAGGAGGACAACTCGATCCACGTCACCGACGTGGCGAGCGCGCGGGTCTTCCGCCTGCGCGAGGTGACCGGCCCCGCGTCGCGCCGCACGGCGCCGGCGCCGGTCCCCATGCCGGTGATCCCAGACGCGCCGGCAGCACCGCCGCCCCTGCCGCCCGCACCGCCGCCCGCGCCGCTGCCGCCGCCCGTGCAGGCAGCACCGCCCGCGCCGCTGCCGCCCCTGCCGGCCGCGCCGCTGCCACCGCCTGCGCCGCTGCCGCTGCCCCTGCCGGCCGCGCCGCTGCCACCGCCCGCGCCGCTGCCGCTGCCCCTGCCGGCCGCGCCGCTGCCACCGCCTGCGCCGCTGCCGCAGCCCCCGCCGCCCGCGCCGCTGCCGCCGAGCGTGCCAGCCGCGCCGCCGGCCGCGCCGCTCCCGCCGACCGTGCAGGCTGCGCCGCCGCCCGCGCCGCCGCCCACGCCGCTGCCCCCAGCGGCCCCGGCGCCACAGCAGCCGCTGACCCATGCCGCCCCGATGCCGCCCCTGCCGCCGCGCGAGGCCACCACGGTGCCGCCACCAGCGCAGCCGACGAACCACGATGACCCGACGGGGTTGGCGACGCGGCAGGTGCCGCCCCCGCAGCCGCACGAGGCCACCGCCATCCCACCGCCGGCGGCAACCGCGCCGGTGTCCGCGCCCACCCGCGGAGTGCCGGCGCCGCCCCCTCTCAGGCCGACCGGCCAGTTCGACGCCGCGCCGCAGCCGGTCTCGCGCGAGGTCTCGACGGCGCCGCAGCCGGCGGCGGACATCGGACGCCACAAGCAGCCGGTGTCGCCGCAGCTCATCGCCGACGCCGTCGCTGACGTCTTCGACGCCACGCAGGACCTGCTGCTCGAGGGGATCGCCTCGCCGTCGACCATCGGCGAGCGGCTGCTCGACATCGCGCTGCAGTACATCCCCGCCGAGTCAGCGAGCTTCTACGTCGCTGACGTCAACCATGACGAGCTGCGGTTTGCCGCCGTGCGCGGGCCCCGGGCGGAGGAGATCATGACAAGCGGCCTCGCTGTGAAGGTCGGCGAAGGCGTCGTCGGCTTCTGCGCCCGCGAGGGCGTCTGCCTCGTCGTCAACGACCTCCAGAAAGACCCTCGGTGGGGCAGCAGCGTCGCCCACGCCATCGGCCACTCGCCGCGCGACACCATCTGCGCCTCGGCCGAAAAAGAAGGCCGGCTGTACGGCGCCGTGCAGGTGCTGAACTCGAAGCAGGGGTTCACCGCCGTGCACATGGAGGTGCTGCGCTACGTCGGACTGACCGCGGCGACGCTGCTCGAGCGCCACGAGAACGCGCGCTGACCCCCGCGACGACGACGCCATGGACGCCCTCGCCCGCCTCGGCACACTGCGCCCCGACGACCTCGCGATCGTCATGGCCTGCCTGCTCGTGGCCGCGGTGTTCTCGGCGGCCGAGACGTCGCTGTTCGCGCTGGTCGACGCGCGGGTGCACGAGCTCATCGACGACGCCCGGCGCACGAAGCGCCGGCTGCGCGCGCTGCTGCAGCTGTGGCTCGACAAGCCCGACCACGTGCTCACCGCCATCGTGCTCGGCAAGCACGCTGCCCACATCGGCTTCGCCGTCAGCGTCTTCGTCCGCGTCGACGACCTCGCCCAGGACATCCTGCACAAGCCGCTGTGGGCCGCGCTGACCAGCCTCGGCGTCGTCGCCACCATCGTCGTCGTCGAGCTGTTCGCACGCGCGGTGTCCAAGCACCGCGCCGAGGTCACGGCGCCGCTCGTGTTCCCGCTGGTGCTGGTCGTCTATCTGCTGACGTGGCCGCTGGTGCTCCTGTTCACGCGGCTGTCGCGGCTGTTCACGCGGCTGGGCGGCGGCAACGTCTCGCGCTCGGGCCCGTTCGTCACTGAGCGCGACGTCATGGAGATGATCGCGCTCGGCCGCCGCTCGGGTGCGCTCGACAAGACCGAGGGGCGGATGCTGACGTCGATCATCGAACTCGACGAGACGTTGGTGCGCGAGCTGATGATCCCGCGCGCCGACATCTCCTCGCTGCCCATCGGCGCCACGTACGAGGAGGTCATGGTCGAGGTGCGCGAGCAGGGACACTCGCGGCTGCCCGTGTTCGACGGCACCATCGACGACGTGAAGGGCTTCTTCCATACCAAGGACCTGCTCGCTGGCGACGTCGGGGCGGCCACGTTCCGCCTGCGCGAGCACCTGCGCCCCGTCGAATTCGTCCCCGAGCTGATGAAGGTCGCCGAGCTGCTGCGCCTGTTCCAGCGCAAGAAGACCCACCTGGCCATCGTCGTCGACGAGTTCGGCGGCACCGCCGGACTCGTGGCGCTCGAGGACGTGCTCGAGCAGATCGTGGGCCCCATCCACGACGAGCACGACGAGGAAGAGGCGCCGCTGAAGAAGCTGTCAGAGATACGCTTCGTCGCCGAGGGGCGCATCGCGCTCTACGACCTGGGCGAGGCGCTGGGACTCACGTTCCCTGACGGCGGCTACGAGACGCTCGGCGGGTTCTTGATCGCGCGCTGCGGACGCATGCCGCGCAAGGGCGACCGCGTCGGCTACCACGGCTACAGCTTCGTCGTCGCCGACGCCGACGAGCGCAAGGTCAGCCGCATCGAGATCGACAAGGCGTCGGCGGCGTCGGAGTCGTCGGGGCCGAACGCGACGTCGCGCCCCCCCGACGACGCCGCGGGTGCGAAGAACGACGCCACCGACGAGTGAACGGTCGACTGCGGCGCGCCGCTCAGGCGCGGCCCGTCGACGCCGCGCGAGTCGCGGCGCCGGAAAGCACGACGCCGCGCGAGTCGCGGCGCCGGAAAACACGACGCCGCGACTCGCGCGGCGTCGAAGGACGACGCAGGCGGCGTCAGGCCTTCTTCTGCTGGGCGGCCACCAGGTTGAGCGCGCTGCCGGCCTTGAACCACTCGATCTGCTCGGCGGACAGCGTGTGGTTGACCGCGAACTCGTCCTTCGTGCCGTCGGCGTGGTGCAGCCGCACCATCAGCGGCTGGCCCGGCGCGATCGCCGTCAACCCGACGATGTCGGCGAGGTCGTCTTCGCGGACCTTGTCGTAGTCGACGGCGCTCGCGAACGTCAACGGCAGCATGCCCTGCTTCTTCAGGTTGCTCTCGTGGATGCGCGCGAACGAGCGCACGAGGATGGCCCGACCGCCGAGGTGCCGCGGCTGCATCGCCGCGTGCTCGCGGCTTGAGCCCTCGCCGTAGTTCTCGTCGCCCACCGCGATCCACGGCACGCCCGCCGCCTTGTAGGCGCGCGCGACGTCCGGGTAAGCCTTCGTCGAGCCGTCGAGCAGGCTCTTGCCCTCGCCCACCTTGTCGTTGAAGGCGTTGGTCGCGCCGATGAACGTGTTGTTGGCGATGTTGTCGAGGTGACCGCGGAACGTCAGCCACTTGCCCGCCGCCGAGATGTGATCGGTGGTGCACTTGCCCTTGGCCTTCATCAGCACGCGCGCACCGGTGATGTCCTTGCCGTCCCACGGCGCAAACGGATCGAGCAGCGCGAGGCGCCTGGACTTCGCGTCGACGGCGATGTTGATCTTGCTGCCGTCGGCAGCGGGCGGTAGGAAGCCGTCCTTGTCGACGAGGAAGCCCTGCTTCGGCAGCTCGTCGCCCGTGGGCTGCGGGAACTTGAAGTCGCGGCCGTCGGTGGTCTTGATGGTGTCGGTGCGCGGGTCGAAGTCGAGGCGACCGGAGAACGCCATCGCGGTGACCTGCTCGGGCGAGCCGATGAACGCCAGCGTCTCGGGGTTGCTGTCCTGCCGGCCGCGGAAGTTGCGGTTGAACGACGTGACGATGGTGTTCTTCGTGCCCTTCTTCACGTCCTCGCGGTCCCACTGGCCGATGCACGGCCCGCAGGCGTTGGTCAGCACCGTGCCGCCGGCCTGACCGAACGTCGCCATCTGGCCGTCGCGCTGGATGGTCAGGTGGATGGTCTCGGAGCCGGGCGAGATCAAGAACGGCACCTTGGCCTTCAGGCCGGCGTCGAGGGCCGCCTTCGCCAGCGACGCCGCGCGCGACACGTCCTCGTACGACGAGTTCGTGCAGGAGCCGATCAGCGCCGACGTGAGCTCGGCAGGCCAGCCCTCCTTCTGCACCTTCTCCTTCATCGTCTGCACCGGGTGCGCGAGGTCGGGCGTGTGCGGCCCGACGAGGTGTGGGTCGAGGGTCGACAGGTCGATCTCGACGACCTGGTCGTAGAACTTCGTCGGATCGGCGTAGACCTCGGGGTCGGCGGCGAGCTCGGCCTTGTGGGCGTTGGCGAGGTCCGCCCATGCGCCGCGGTGGGTGGCGCGCAGGTAACGCTCCATCGCCTCGTCGTAGGCAAAGACTGACGTCGTCGCGCCGTGCTCGGCGCCCATGTTGGCGATGGTGCCCTTGCCCGTCGCCGAGATCGACGCCGCGCCGGGACCGAAGAACTCGACGATGTGGTTGGTGCCGCCCTTGACCGTCAGGATGCCCATCAGCTTCAGGATGACGTCCTTCGGCGCGGCGAAGCCCTGCAGCGTGCCGGTCAGCTTCACGCCGATGACGCCGGGCCAGCGCAGGTTCAACGGGAAGCCGGCCATGACGTCGACGGCATCGGCGCCGCCGATGCCGATGGCGACCATGCCGAGGCCGCCCGCGTTCGGCGTGTGGCTGTCGGTACCGATCATCATGCCGCCGGGGAACGCGTAGTTCTCGAGGACGACCTGGTGGATGATGCCGGCGCCGGGCTTCCAGAACCCGAGGCCGTACTTCTGACTTACGGTCTGCAAGAAGTCGTAGACCTCCTGGTTTTCGTCGATGGCGCGCAGCAGGTCGGGCTTGGCGCCCTTCTGGGCCGAGATCAGGTGGTCACAGTGCACCGTCGACGGCACCGCGACCTCCTTCTTGCCGGCCTGCATGAACTGCAAGAGCGCCATCTGCGCGGTGGCGTCCTGCAGGGCGACGCGGTCGGGGAACAGGTTCGCGTAGCTCTTCTTCTTGACCAGCGTCTTGCCGTCTTCGTCGACGGGAGCGGGCATGTGGGCGATGAGGATCTTCTCGGCCAGCGTCAGCGGGCGGCCGAACGCCTTGCGGGCCGCCTCGTGCTTCTGCTTCATCGTTCCGTACAGCTTCTGGATGAGCTCGACGCCGTCGATCATGGGGTGCTCCTCGCCCGGGGTGGGCAACGCGGGGGACCAAAACGTGGCGACGACATAGCCCTTTGCCGCCCCCGTCGCCACCCCACGCCGCGTGCGACGGCGCGGCGCGGATGCCGGGCGTTGCAGCCGTGGGCCGAACGCGCCTTCCTGCCGGGGCCGGTGACGACGACGTCGCCGCCCCCGCGGCGTCGCCACGCCGAGAAAGCAAGAGCGAGCGATGACCCGCAGCTTGAGTCAGGACGTCCACGAGCTCGGCGTCGCGCTGGGCGCGGTGCTGCGCGAGCAGGCCGGCGACGCACTGTACTCGCTGGTCGAGGACATCCGCGTGGCGACGCGCGACCGGCGCGCCGCCGGCGCCGACACCGCGGACCTAGCGTCGCGCTTCCGCGCGCTCGACCCGCGTGCGCTCGAAGGCGTCACCCGGGCATTCGCGCTGTACTTCCAGCTCATCAACCTCGCTGAGGAGCACGAGCGGGTCCGGCCCGAGACCACGGTTGGGGCGACGGCGACGCCACCGACGCGGCGGGCGCGCAAGCAGACCTTGACCGCGGCCTTCGCGACGCTGCGGGAGCGCGGCGTCGGCGCGGTGGCGGCGGCGGCGCTGGTGCACGGCGTGGAGCTGTCGCTGACGTTCACCGCCCACCCCACCGAGATGCGGCGGCGCACGGTGCGCGCGCACCTTGAGCAGATCGCGCAGGAGATCGACCGGCTCGGCGGCCACGACGCCGCGGTGCGGGTGCGGGCCCGCATCGAGGCCTTGTGGGGCACACTCGAGCTGCGGCGCACGTCGCCGACGGTGCTCGACGAGGTGAAGGGCGGACTGCACTACGTCGACGCCATCGCCGCCGCGCTACCACACGTCGAGCGCGATCTGCACGCCGCCTTCGCCGGGGTATACGGCGCCGACGCCCACGCGACGGTGTCGTCGTCGCTGCGCCTGCCGCTCGCGTTCCACTCGTGGATCGGCGGCGACCGCGACGGCAACCCCTTCGTCACCGCCGACGTCACGCGACAGACGCTGGCGGTGCACGCCGAGCGCGCGACCCGGCTCGTCGAGCAAGGGCTGGTGGCCGCCTTCACCGCGCTCAGCCAGCACGCCGAACGCCTCGAGCACGCCGTGGTAGCCGTCGGCGAAGGCGGCGAAGGCGCGGGCGGCAGCGGCGCGGGCGATCACGGCAGCAGCATCCCCGGCGCCGTCGACGGCCACGGCGATGGCAACGACGAGCCGTTTCGCGACCGCTTGCAGCGGCTGATCGGGCGCCTGCGCCGCGAGCCGCTGTTCGACCCCACCGCCGACCTCGACGCGCTGCACGCCGACCTCGTCGCCGCCGGGCAGGCCCGCAGCGGCCGGGCGTTCCTTGCGCCGGTCACCGTGGTCGCGCGGACGTTCGGCCGGCACCTCGCGAGCCTCGACGTGCGCGAGCACTCGAGCCGCATCGCCGACGCCGTCCACGCGCTGCTCGCGGCGGCGGGGCGCGACGGCTACCGCGACGCCGACGAGCAGACCCGCGTCGCGCTGCTGCAGGACGAGCTGCGCTCGCGCCGGCCGCTGCTGCCGGTGGGCGCGCGCGCCGACGACGACACCCACAGCGTCCTCGACCCCCTCGTCGTCGCCCGCGACGCCATCGCGGCGCGCGGGCCGCGGGCCGTCGGTCGCTACGTCGTGTCGATGACCGAGAGCGTGAGCGACCTGCTCGAGGTGCTGGTGCTGGCGCGCGAGGCGGGCGTGCGCGTGCTGCCGGTGCCGCTGTTCGAGACGCTGGCCGACCTGCGCCGCGCGCCGGCGGTGATGACGGCCGCGCTGTCGACGAAGGCCTTTGCCGACAACCTCGGCGAGGACGTGCAGGAGGTGATGCTCGGCTACAGCGACAGCAACAAGGACGCCGGACCGCTGGCCGCCACGTGGGCCCTGCACGAGGCCCAACGCGCCGTCGCCGACGTCTGCCGGCAGGCCGGCGTGCGCTGGCGGTTCTTCCACGGGCGCGGCACCTCCATCGGGCGCGGCGGCGGGCCGATGGCCCGCGCGATCCTCGGCCAGCCCGACGGCACGCTGGGCGCGGGTATCCGCATCACCGAGCAGGGCGAGGCCCTCGCCGACAAGTACAGCCACCCCGAGCTGGCGCGCCGCAACCTCGAGCAGGCGCTGCACGCGGTGCTCGTCGCCGCCGCCGCCACGCCGCGCGATCTGCCCGCGTCGTGGACGACGGCGATGGACACGGCGGCCGAGGCCAGCGTGCGCGCCTACCGCGCCCTCGTGGACGACGACGAGTTTCTGCCGTTCTTCTCGAGCGTGACCCCCATCGAGGAGATCGCGCGGCTGAAGATCGCGTCGCGCCCCGTGCGCCGCGCGGGACCGCCGACGCTGAAGAGCCTGCGCGCCATCCCGTGGGTGATGGCGTGGACGCAGACCCGCGCCAACGTGCCCGGGTGGTACGGCGTGCACGCGGGCCTCGCCAAGGTCGACGACGACACGCTCGCCGACATGTACGCGCGCTGGCCGTTTTTCCGGTCGTTCCTCGACAACGTCATGGTCAGCCTCGCGAAGACCGACCCGGTGATCGTGCGCGCCTACCTCGCCCTCGACGCCACCGGCGGCCGCCTCGGCCGCACGCTCCTCGACGCCCTCGACCAGACGGTGGCGCGCGTCCGCCGCGTCGTCGGTGGCACGCTGCTCGCCCACGAGCCATGGCTCGTGCGGTCCATCGAGCTCCGCAACCCGTACATCGACCCAATCCACCGTGCGCAGATCGAGCTCTTGCACCGGGCGCGCCGCGGCACCCTTGACGTCGCCGAGGAGCGCGCGCTGCTGCTGACGATCCTCGGCATCGCCGCCGGCATGCGCAACGCCGGCTGAAAGCCTGAAAGCCTGAAAGCCTGAAAGCCTGAAAGCCTGAAAGCCTGAAAGCCTGAAAGCCTGAAAGCCTGAAAGCCTGAAAGCCTGAAAGCCTGACGGAAGGTCGGCTCGCCGGTCTTCCGTCGCCCCCTTCCTGACGTCGAGAGCGCAGGGACAGCCTCTAGGAGCCTTGCTGACGGCGCCGACGGCGTGGCACGCTGGCTTCATGGCGGCGTTGTTGGAGCAGGTCACGGCGTTCTTTGAGCGCAAGAAGCTCGCCCACCACGCCGAGGCGGAGTTGGGGCTGGTCCGACTGCCCTACCAGGGGCGGGCCGGTCAGTGGAACCTCGTCGTCAAGGTCGAGGCGTCGCCGCCGCAGCTCATCGTCTACGCGCTGCTGCCGCTGCCGGCCCCCGAAGGACTGCGTGCGCGGGTGAGCGAAGCGGTGCAGCGCGCCAACTGGGGCCTGCCGCACGGCAACTTCGAGCTCGACCTCAACGACGGCGAGCTTCGCTTCAAGACGTCAGCGTTCTTGACGAGCGACGCCACCATCGTCAACGCGCTCGAGTCTTTGCTGTTCGCGAACACCGCGACGGTCGACCGGTACCTGCCCGCGCTCTCGGCGGTGATCGTGCAGGGAGCCGACCCGCGCGCGGCTGTCGAACGGGTCGATGAGGTGACGCCGGGTTGAGCCGCGGCGGCCGGTCCGGCGACGACACGCCGGCGCCAGGCTCAGCGCTTCTTGAGCGCGTCGAGGACTTCCTGCGCGGCCTTGCCGCCGGTTCGCCAGGCACCGGGCAGGTAGGTCTGCCAGCTCATGCCGTTGTCGCCGTCGCCGGGGGTGTCGTAGGCCTCGCCGGCGAAGAACAGTCCATCACCGACGGGCTTGCGACCGAGGCCCCGGGATCCGAAGGCGCCCGGCTTCGCCACTGTGTACGAGCCAGCGCACCACGGGTCGGTGTCCCAGGTGCTGACGAAGGCCCGGACCTTGTCGGCGTCGATCTTCTTGCCGAGCATCTTTGCGAGCCGCTGGCACACGTCGCGGACGGCGGCGTCCTTGCCGCGGTCCCGATACTCCGTCGACAGGTCGCCGCCGGTCATCGCGAAGACCATGTCGTCGCGGCCGAGCACACCGAGCACGTACTCGATGCGCATGTCGTCGACGTCGCGGCCGGTGAGCGGCAGGGGGACGTCCTTCAGCGCCTCCTCGCCGACCTGCACGACGACCTTCTTGAAGTTGCCCATCGGCAGGTCCTGCAGGGCCTGTTTCTTCCACTCCGGCAGCGGCGGATCGAACGTCACCGTCTTCAGCAGGACGTGCGGCGGCAGCGTCAGCAGCACCTTCTTCGCGAAGTACGTCTGACCGCCGGCGGTGATCTCGTAGCCGTCGGTGCAGCGCTTCACGTGCGTAATCGGCGTGCTCGTCTTGACCGGGACGCCGTACAGCATCGCCGAGACGACGGTGCCGAGGCCCTCGCGGATGAACTTGTCCGGGGTGTGGTCCGGGTCGCCGGCGAAGATCTCACGGGCCTTCGTGGCGACGTCCATCACCGAGACCTTGTCGGGGTCGGCGCCGAAGGTGTTCGTCGTGATGCCAAGGACGGCCTGCATCAGGTCGGGCCGGTCCTTCACCAGCTCGGCGACCGAGATGTCCCGCCCCTGCGCCGCCGCTTCCTTGGCGAGCGTGATGAACTCAAGCGCGGTCTGGGTCGCGTACCCGTTGTCGACGATGCGCTTGCCACGCTTGAAGTTCGCGTCGTCAACCGCGACGTCGATCTCGGTGAGGCCGAGGGAGCGGACCACCGGCGTCATCGGGTTCAGGTCGGGGTGATGCAGGTAGGCGCAGCCCTGATCGAAGGCGAAGCCGAAACTCTGGGTCTCGGTGTGGGCGCGGCCGCCGACCCGATCGCGCGCCTCGGCGACGACGACGCGCAGGCCCGCGTCGAGCAGGTCGTTGGCCGCGCGCGTGCCGGCGCCGCCGGCGCCGCCGATGAAGCAGTCAACCTCGCGCGAGAGCGCGTCTTCGAGCACGAGCTTGACCTGCGCCGCGGTCAGCCTGCCCGACCGCAGCGCGTTGGCCTGCGCGGGCGACATCAGGCGCAGCGCGCGGGGCAGCGCGTCGGCGCGGCCCTCGCGCGCGAGCTGCGCCGCAACGTCGGCGAGGGCGATGGGCTGCTGGGACGCCCACACGCCAGCCAGCGCCTCGGCGTGGCCGATGAGCAGCGACCGCGGCGACGCCGTGCCGGCCCGCAGCGCTACCAACGTCGCGCGAGGGAGACTGCGTAGCAGCGGATCGACGAGCGCCGCGAGCCCCGCGTCGGCGAGCTTCGCCGTGAAACTCGCAAACGTGACCGGACGATCGGCATCACGCCCGAAGACGCCGTTCGCCACCGTGCCGAGGAGCTCGACCAGCGGCAGCCGAGCCGACGCCAGCGCCGCCCGCCGGTCCCGGTTCGCCTGCGCATCGAACACGCTCAGGACCGGCGCGGCGTGTGCGCCCAGCAGCGTCGTCGCGAACGCACGCGAGACATGGTCCCGGTGCGCGTCAAAGGCGTGGGTCTGGGCCCGCGCCGTCGAAGCCGCGCACCGGACGGCGACCGCGCTGCGGCCAGTGGGCTTCGCGGCGACCGGCGCCCCTACCGGCGCCTCGGGCTTGAAGAGCGCGCCGGTCTTCGCCTGGGAGACGTGGTCGCCGGCGAACACGCCGTGGCGGGCCACCTGCACGGCGCTGCCCGGCACGGCGCTGCCCGGCACGGCGCTGCCCGGCGCGGCGCTGCCAGGCGCGGCGCTGCCCGGCGCGGCGCTGCCCGCCGCCAGATTGCCCGGCGCAGGGAGGACGACGCGCGCTGCTTTGCCAAGGTTGGGCGGGACCGCTGCCATTGGGATAAGTAACACGAAGGTAGTCGCTTTGGCGGGCTTCATCCCGCGCGGGGCGCGCCGCCCGCCCTCGGCAGGACAAGTGGGCCCGGCGAGGTGTTTCTCACGCCCGCCGAGGACGAGCGCGGTTCAGAAGCGCAGGTTCGACGCGCGCTCGATCTCGTCGCCGAGCTCGGTGACCTTCTGGCTGTTCAGGCCCAGCGACTGGGCCGTGGTGATGATGGTGCCCAGCAGGCCGTCGCGCTGGGCCGGGTTCGTGCGGATCTCGTCGACGGCGGAGGCGAGCTTGACGATGCGCGCCAGCACGGAGGCGTTCTCGTCGCCGTGGTGGCCCTCGATGATCCCGGCCATCTCGTCGCCGATCATCCAGCTGTCGGCGAGCATCGCGCCGACGTCGGTGTGCGACGCCTCTACGGCGGCCATCGCCATCGCCGCCGACGGAGGCTCCATCAGGTGGCCGGTGATGAGCGCGAAGCCGATGCCGCGCAGGGCCACCGGCTTGCCGATGTCGTGCAGCAGGCCGGCGATGTAGGCGCGCTGCACATCGGCGCCAAGCCACATCGCCAACCACGACGCACCCTTCGCCGTCGCCAGCGAGTGCGACCACGCCGCCTGCTGCTGCTCGGTCATCGCCTCGAAGGCGATGCGCTCCTGCGTGTCGAAGATGGCGGCGGCGGCGGCGGCGATGGCAATCTGGGTCACCTCGCGCAGGCCGACGACGCGGATGGCGTGGTCGACGGTCTCGACCTTGTTGGCCAGGCCGTAGAAGGGGGAGTTGGCGGCGCTGATCACCTTGGCGGCGATCACCGCGTCCTGCACGACGAGCCGCTCGACGAGGTCGGCGCGGACGTCGGGCTGCGATGACAGCTCGATGAGCTTGTTGGCCACGACCGGAAACGGCGGCACCTTGTCGATGCTGGCCAAGAGCTCGGAGATGATCGTCGAGGCGAGCACGCCCACGGCGTCGGGGTCGCACGAGGCGACGTCGGCGCGCGCCGCCGACTTGAACAGCGGCGACTTCGGCTTCCACCAGACGCTCTCTTCACCGCCAAGGGCGGCGGGGTCGAAGTCGGTCTCGGCGAGCACGTCGCCAAACCCCGCCTCGCCCCCCGCGCCGGCGGTGGGAGGCGTCGAAGCCGCGGCGGACGGCGGCGGCGACGGACCCGCGCTCGGCGTGGCTGGGGTCGACACGCCGACCGGAGCGTCGGGCACAGCAGGCTTGGAGAGTCCGAGTAGTCGAAGCAACCAACCAAACACGGCTTGCCACCCTTTCTACCGATCGACGTCGGAAGATCTATCCCGGATACTGCTGCATGACTGAGCCTCGCGCGCAAGCGGGCGCAGAATGGCACATCGGCAAGAGCGCCACGGTCGTGTTCGCTAGCGCGGCTTGACCGGCAAAAACGGTCTCCGTTCGTTTTGACCGCAGGCTGCTAGGATCCGGCGCCGTGGCGCTGGTCTTCGGCAAGTACGAGCGGATCCGCAGGCTCGCCCAGGGCGGAATGGGAGAGGTGTGCCTAGCGCGCCAGACCGGCGTGCTCGACCGCCTCGCTATCCTGAAGTCGCTGCGCCCCGAGCTGGTCACCGAGGCCGGGTTCGTCGACCAGTTCCTCGACGAGGCCCGCGTCGCCGCGACGCTGAACCACCCCCACATCGTCGCCATCTACGACGTCGGCGAGTGGAACGGCACGTACTACATCGCGATGGAGTACGTCGCCGGCGAGGACCTTTCGAAGATCTGGTACGCGGCAGCCAAGGCGGGAATCGGCCTGCCTTTCCAGGTCAGCGTACGCGTGATCATGGAGGCGGCGCTCGGCCTCGACCACGCCCACCGGGCCCGCGACGTGCGCGGTCGGCCGCTGAACATCGTGCACCGCGACGTCAGCCCGCAGAACCTCATGGTGCGGGCCGACGGCGTCACCAAGCTGGTCGACTTCGGCATCGCCAAGGCCGCCAACAGGGCGTCGCACACTCAGGCGGGCATGGTCAAGGGCAAGCTGCAGTACATGTCGCCGGAGCAGGTGCGCGGCGAGCAGCTCGACGGACGCTCGGACCAATTCTCGCTCGGCATCGTGCTGTGGGAGATGTGCACCGGCCGTCGCCTGTTCAAAGCCGACACCGAGGTCAATACCGTACAAAAAATCCTGCGCTATCCGGTGCCGAAGCCGTCGCAGTTCGTGCCCGGGTTCCCCGTCGAGCTCGAGGCCGTGATCATGCGGATGCTCGAGCGCGACCCGGCCCGCCGCTACGGCGCGCTCGTCGAGGTCGCGCACAAGCTGAAGGAGTACCTCGACCGCACGGCCGTGCAGTCGGGCGACGTCGGCGTCGCCGCGTTCATGCAGCAGATCCTTGGCCGCGAGTTCGAGGAGCGCACCCGCGACCTGACGCCGATGGAGACATCGGGCAGCCGGCCCGCCCTGCCGGGCCCGACGGTGCCCCCGTCGTCCGCCGCCGCGCCGACGCCGGCGGCGGGCGCGCCGGCGTCCACCGCCGCGCCGGTCCGGCCGCCGGCGTCGACGGCCGCGGCGACGCTGACGACGCCCCCGGCCGCGCGGCGGGCATCGCCACCGACGCCGGCGTCGACGCCGCGACGACCGGCGCCGGAGCCCGATCCGGCGCCGAAGGCCGACGCGGTCACCCGCGCCGGCGAGCGCGACGACCCGACGTTGATCCTCGGCGGCGACGGCGACGGCCGACCGACGCGCGGGAACGAGTGGGTGCTCCGGCGCCCCGACGGCGCACTGCAGCCGATCGGCGACGTCGGCGCGGTGCAGCAGTGGGTCGTCGACGGGCGGCTCGGTCTGGCCGATCAGGTCTCGTCGGATGGGGGACGCTTCGTCGCCGTCGGCGACGACCCGCGCCTCGCCGCCGCCGTCGCCCACCGCAAGGCGCCGTCGTCGATGGCGCCATCAACGCCGTCACCGCGCCCCGAGCCGGTCACGCAGGTGGGCGTCCCCGACGCGGTGCCGACCCACTCTGGCGAGGCCGCGGCGGCAGACGTGACGCTGCCGGGCGACGAGCCGGTGCGTGACTTCTTCGCCGACCAGCCCGATCTGCCCGCCGACGCGCCGGCGCCGCCCGGCGAGCACCACGGCGCCCCCGACCCGCTGTCGGCGGCGCCGACGGCGGCGTTCTCGCTGGGGGCGCTGCCGCAGGCGCCGACGGGCCAGTGGCAGATCGGCGGTGACGCCCGCGCCGCCACCTTCGACCCGGCCGCGTCCCCGCAGCGCCGGCAGGTGCCCAGCGTCGCGTGGGTCGCCGTGGGCATCGTCGGCACGCTGGCCCTCGTCGGCGGCGTCATGGCCGTCAAGGCGCCGGGGCTGCTCGGCCGGTCCAGCGCCGACGACCGGGTCGCCGCGCCCGCCGGTGACGCCGGACCGGCGGCGCCGGCCCCGACGGTCGCGGCCTCGACCGACCCGGCCCGGGCCACGATCGGAGGCGTCGACGCGGGTGCGGCGGCCGCTTCCCCGGCGGGCGCCGCTTCCGGCGCGCCCTCGC
>VGSZ01000073.1 GCA_016874845.1 Deltaproteobacteria bacterium | reverse complement strand
TTCGATAGCCTGCTGCATCCGGTCACGATCCTGATGGCGCTGCCGTTGACGGCGCCGTTTGCCCTCGCGTCGCTGCTGCTCCTGCAGGAGTCGCTGAACGTCTATTCGATCTTCGGCATCTTCATGCTGTTCGGCATCGTCAAGAAGAACGGCATCCTCCAGGTCGACACGACGAACAAGCTCGTCGCGTCGGGCATGGACGTCCACGCCGCGATCGTCGAGGCCAACCGCGTGCGGCTGCGTCCGATCCTGATGACAACGCTGACGCTGATCGCGGCGATGGCCCCGATGAGCGTGGCCGCGGGCCCGGGCGCAGCGTCGCGGGCCGCGCTGGCCCGCGTGATCGTCGGCGGGCAGGCGCTCAGCCTCGTGATCACGCTGCTCATCGTGCCGGTGGCGTGGTCGCTGTTTGACGGTCTCGGCCGCTGGCTGCGCGCCCGCCGTCTGCCTTCGTCGTAGCTGGCGTCGTCGCGGCCGCCGGCCGAGGCTGTCACGGAGCAGGCGTCGTCGCCTGCGCGGCGGCGGCGCGGGTCAGGGCGCGTGCACCGAGGCGTTCGGCGTCGACAGCCTGGCCGTTCACGCGCAGCACGTAGTGCAGGTGTGGCCCGGTCACGCGCCCCGTCGCCCCCGAGCGCGCGAACGGGTCGAGCCGCCGCAGGCGCGCCCGTGGGCGGGCGTCGACGCCGTCGAGGTGGCACCACGACGTCTGCACGCCGAGCCCGTGGTCGAGCACGACGTAGGTGCCGCTGGTGCGGTCGTCTCCGACGCGGGCCACTGTGGCGTCGTGCACGGCGCGCAAAGTTGTGCCGACGGGCATGCCGATGTCGGTGCCGTTGTGGAAGCGCCGCTCGCCAGTGACCGGGTGGATGCGCTCTCCGTACGACGACGTCACCGGGAAGCCCTCGCCGGGCCACGCCAGCGCGCGAAGCCGCCACACGTGCAGGACCGCCAGCGCCCCCTGCAGCGCGCCGCGGCGGGTCCCGGGCGACAGGAAGGGCGCGTGGACCTCGACGTCGTCGGGCACCGGCAGCGCCGAGCGCCGCGCCGCGGTCAGCGCCTGCTGCAGCGCCGGTACGCCGACGAACAACGCCTCGATGGCCGGCTCGGGCGACGTCGTCGACAGCGCCTTGCCCGCCGCCGCGAGCCCGGCCGCCAGCGCGTCGACGTCGACGACGCCGGCCTTGCCCGGCACCAACGCGGCCAGGCGATCGGGCGCCAACGCCGTGCAGCGGCCCTCGTCGTCACAGCTGCCGCGCACGGCGATCAGGGCGGCCAGGGCCTCTTCGTCGATGCGGTGGGCGGCGGCGGCGGCGGCCAGCGTGGCGGTCTGCGTCGCGCCGGCGAGGCTCGTGGCCACGTCGCCGACGCCCCCCGGCCCCCCGGTCGCAGCCAGCTCGCGGCCGCGGAACGTGGCGAACCAAGACGGGTGATCCTTCTGGCCGCGCGCGACGCGCACCGCCGTCTCCGCGAGCGCTCCCAGTGGTGTCGCCGCATAGACGCCCCAGACGAGCGCCCCCATCAGGAGCGCGTCGAGCAGCCCGCCCCGCGGGCGCAGCGCCCGCGGCGATGTCCGCGTCGTCGTGGTCGCCGGGCCGGCGGTGTTCATGGCGGCGCCCCCAGCCGCTCGAGCAACGGCAAGAGCGCCAGCGATCCCAGGCCGAGCGCCGCAACGGCCAGCGCAACCACGAGCCAGCCGCCGCGCACCGCCAGGCGGAGCTCGTCGACGGCGGCGGCGACGCGGGGAGGCGCACCCGAGCGCGCCGCGCGACGTCGCGCCAGCGCCGCGCGGGCGCGTTCGCCGCGCTCGTGGGCCCGCACCACGGCTCCCCACAGCAGGTCGGGTACGAACCGCGCGACGAGCAGCAGCGTGGCGACCACCGCCAGCACGGCCGCGAGGTTGCCCGCCAGCGGCGCGACGAGCGCTAGGGCGAGCAGCGCCGCGCGCGCCGGCCCCTCGAGCGCGAGGCCCGCCTGCACCGCACCGGCGCCGACGAAGCCGGCCAGGACGACGGGGGCCAGCAGCCGCTCTACGTCGAGCACCTGCAGGCTGGCAACGAGCCGCGCCGACGACTCCCGCAGCTCGTCGCGCCGCGTCGGCCCGTGCACGCCGCGCGTGCCCCAGCAGAGGTCCCACAGCATGACGTCGAGCGTCAGCTCGGTCGCGAGGGCGAGCCGGAGCGCCAGCCATTGCTTCTCGGGCAGATCGAGCGTGAGGGCGAAGCCGTCGGCGGCGCGGGCCGCGGCGTCGTCGTCGAGGAGCCCGCTCGTCGCCAGCGTCGCGAGCATGGCGGCGCCGGCGTCGTCGAGCATCAGGTCGACGGCGTCGAGCAGGTCGGCGCACAGGACGTCGAGGACCTGCGCCGCGGCGTGCACGCCGAGAAAGAGCAGGGCGAGCCCGCCAGGCCGGCGCAGCAGGTCGCGCCGCCGCCCGAGCAGCCGCGAAAAGCCCGCCAGAAGCCGCACCAGCGCCATACCCACCTGACAACGCCCGCGTCTGGAAAAAGGTCTGCGCGCCGTCGACCAGGGTTCCACAACAGCTCGACGGGACGCTATGTCGACGTCGTGCGACGACCAACCGGTGTGCTTGTGCTGTGTCGGACCCGCGCCGGGGCGCAGGATCGTCTGCGCGCGCGCGACGCCGACGTTGTCTGGACCATCGGCGACCTCTTCGAGCGGCTGGCGACCTGGGCCACGCTCGTGACGGGGGCACGGCGTGACGACGTCGTCGCCCGTGTGCGCGCCGCGCACCTGCTGGCCAGGGGCACACCCGACGACGCGCCGGCCGACTCCCTCGCAGGCGACGCCGCCGCCGACTCCCATGGGGGCCGCGACGACGTGACGCGTCGTGCGCGCGTAGCGATCCGTCCACGGCTCGCCCCCGCCCTGGACGCCCTGCGGCGCGAGCTCGTGCACGCGCAGACGTCCGCGGCGGAGCTCGCCGATGCCACCGGCGCCTTCGACGACGACGGCAACGGACAGGGCCGGCGCGCCGAGGTGCGCCGGCTGCTCGGCTGGGCGGCGGCCACCGACGCCGCGCTTGCCCGCGACGGCGTCGTCGACGAGGCGACGGCGTTGGCCCGCGCGCGGGACCTGCTGCGCGCGGGCCGGCGGCCGGGGTTCTTGAAGGGAGTGGGCGCCGTTCACGTCGACCTGCCGGTGGAGGCGACGGCCCTGCAGGCGGCCGCCCTCCAGGCGCTCGCGCGGCACGTGGACGTCGTCGTGGTGCTGCCGGTGGACACGGTGCCGGGGCGCCACGCCCTCGACGGCGTCGACGACGTCTTTCGCGCCTTTGAGCGCGACGCCGACGGCGGCCGCCTGACGGTGCGGCCCGTCGACGTCGCCGGCGACGGCCCCCTGGCGCCGCTGCGGCACGCGCTCTTTGGTGATGGCGTCGTCGACGGCGCGGTCGCGCAGGCGGCCGCCGTGCGCCTGCTGCCCGATCAGCACGCCGAGCTCGCCTTCGTCGCCGGCGCCGTGGCCGCGCGTCGCCTCGCCGAGCCGGGGTGCCGCGTCGCCGTCGCCGCCCGCGGCGAGGACGCCCTCGACGCCGTCATCGCCGCGCTCGAGCGACAGGGCTTGCCGGTGCGCCGGCGCCGGCGCCGGCTCCTCGACAGCCCGGCGGCGCGGCTGCTCATCGACGTCGTCACGCTGCAGCTCGACGGGGCGCCCCGCGAGCGGCTGCTTGCGGCGCTGGTCAGCGTCGCCCGCCGCGGCGGCTCGACGGGCGCGCAGGGGGCCGCTGTGCTCGCCACGCTGCGCCGCGCCGCCGCTCGCCGCGACGTCGAGGACGCGACGCGCCCGACGGGCAGCTACCGCCACCGCCTCGAGCGCCTCGCGCTGCGTGACCCCACCGCGCGCGCCGCCGTCGCCGAGGCGCTTGCTGCCATCGAACCCCTGCTCGCCGCCACGGCGCGGCTCGCGCCGCTGGCGCCGCTCGGCGACCAGCTGCACGCGCTGCTCGGGGTCATCGACGAGCTCGTCGAGCAACGCGGCCGCTTCGGCGGCGCCGAGCTGCGTGAGGTCGTCGCGCGGCTGCGTGCCGGCGTGGAGCGAGCCGGCGTCGTCCCCGCCCGTGACAACGCCGCCGGCCATGACGACGACCAGCGTCACGACGAGATCCCCGAACACGAAGACGACCACGAACGCGACGGTGAGGCGCCGGTCGATCTGCACGCGACCCTGCAGCTGGTGTCCGGCGAGCTGGCCGCGCAGCCGTGGCTCGAAGACGACACCGAAGCCGCCGACGACGCCATCGAGGTTCTGACGCTGCCCGAGCTCGCCGGGCGCACGTTCGACCATCTCGTGGTCGTGGGCGCCGTCGAGGGTGAGCTGCCGCGTCTGTCGTCGTCCTCGGTCCTGCTCGGCGACCACGATCGCGCGGCGCTGAACCGTGCGCTCGGCCGACGGGCGCTGCGCCTCGCCGACGACACCGGCGTCTCCGCCGGGCGGGGGCGGGGCACCGGGCTCGAGGGTGCATGGTGGCTGTTAGGGCTGCGCTCCGCGCGCCGCTCCTTGCTGGTGACCGCCTCGTCGCGCGATGGCCGCGCGCGCGAGCGCGCGCCCAGCGCGTGGGCGCTCGATCTGGCGCGCGCGCTGGGCCGCGACCCCGAGGTGCTGCTCGCCCACGGAGCGGCCGGCGGCCGCGTGGCCGTCGTCGAGCCGCCGCGGGCGCGCCGGGTGGCGCGCGCCCGGGCCCTGCGCGCCGCTGGCGACCGCCGCGCTGCTGGCGACGCGCCGCAGGGCGACGCCGCGTTCGCCGACGCCGCGCTCGCCGACGCCGCGCTCGCCGACGCCGCGCTCGCTGACGCTGTGGCCCTGTACGGCCGGATGGCCGACGAGCGCGCGCGCTTCTTCGCGGCGGCGCCGCGGGTCGAGCACGAACGGGTCGACGAGCCGTCGGCATGGGCGGCGCGGCGTGCGCCGTTCGCCTTCGCGGTGGATGGCAAGCGGGTGGCCCGCGTGTTCGGTGCGTCGTTCGGGCTGCGGCCCGAGCGGCCGCTGACGCCGACGCGGCTCGAGGCGCTGGCCGAGTGTCGGCTGCACGGCTTCGTGCAGCACGTGTTGAAGCTCGACGTCGAGCCCGAGCCCGGCCACAGCCTCGAGGCGCGCGCCGCCGGCCACCTCGCCCACGACGCGCTGGAGCGATTCTTTCGTGAGCGGCGGGCGCGCCGGATCCCGTTTGCGCGCATGAACGCCGAGGACCGCGCGCGCCTCGCGGCGCTCGTGGACGAGCGGGCCGCGCCGCTGTTGGCGGGCGAGGGCACCGGGCACTTGCCGACGCTGGCGGCGTCGGTGGGCTACCTGAAGGCGACGCTCGTGCGCGTGGTGACCCAGCTGGCGCGCCGTCCCCCGCTCGACGACGTCGAGCCCGCAGCGTTCGAGATGCAGATCGGCGCCACGCAGGGCGGGCGCCCGCCCGAGCTCGGCAGCGTGCCGGTGCAGGTCGCCCCCGGGCGCACGCTGTGGCTGGGCGGGATCATCGACCGTGTCGACGAGGGCCCCGGCGGCCGCGCTGTCGTCGACTACAAGACGATGACCGGCGCGCGCGTGCGCACCAAGGCCGGCAAGGCGGCGCTGCTGCGGTCGCACTTCCAGCTGCTCGTCTACCTGCGCCTGCTCGAGCACCATCGGCCCACCGGCCCGACAACGCTCCTGCATGGCTATCTGGTCTCGCTGAAGGATGGCACGACCTCGGCCGACGTCGGCGAGCTGCCCGACCTGCGCGGCCTCGTCGTGGACGACGAACGCCCCGATGGCCTTGGCCGGGCGATCGGGCGTGTGGTGCTGCCGATCCTCGACGGGACGCTGCCGCCCGACGCTGGCGTCCGCTGCGCCGACTGCCGGCTGTTGCGCGTTTGTCGCGTGCCGCAGGAAGTCGCCATCGACAGCCAGTTCGACGGGCAGGCCGACGACCACGCCGGCGCGGCCGCCACGGGGGAGCCATGAGCACGGTCGTCCTCGCCTCGGCCGGCACCGGCAAGACGCACACGCTGGTCGACGCGTGGCTGCGAGCGGTGCTGGGCCTCGACGACGACGTCGAAGGCGGCGCCCCCGGCGCGCTGCTGGCGATCACGTTTACCGAGCGCGCCGCTGCCGAGATGCGCGCCCGCATCGAGCGGCGCCTCGCGAGCCTGCGCTTCACCCCGTCGCGCGAAGCCGAGCTGCTGGACGCCTTCGCCGCCCGCAGCCGGCCCGTGCCCGACGCGGCGACCCTGGACGCCCTGCGCCGCGGGATCGCGCGCGCGCCCATCGGCACGTTCCATTCGATGTGCGGCCGCGTGCTGCGCGAGCACGCGCTGGCCGCCGGCATCGATCCGGCGTTCCGTATCCTCGCCGCCGACGACGAGGCGCGGATGCTGGGCGAGCTGGCCGAGGCGGTGGTGCTCGACGCACTCGCGGCTCACGACGAGGTCGTCGCCAGCCTGGTCGCGCGGCTGCCGCTGCGGGGGCTGTTCGCCGCGCCGGGGCTCGTCGAGGCGTTGGTCGGGGTGCACGGTTCGCTGGCCGAGCGCGGCCTCGCCGCCGACGCGATCCGCGCGGCGCCGCCGTGCCGCGACGTCGCCGACGCACTGGTCGCCGTCGACGTCGCAGTGGCCGCCGTCGCAGGCGGGGGTGGCAAGACGGTGACGACGAAGGCACAGGCGGCGCGCGCGCGGCTGTCGGCGCTGCGCGCGGTGCAGGACGGCGAGCCACTGTCGTTCGACGACGACGGCGACGTCGAGGCCGCCGCGGCGCGCCTCGTCGCTGAGCTGCGCGAGGGCGTGGGCGGCAACTGGGGCGGGCCGGCGCTCGTCGAGCGGCGGCAGGCGCTCGTGCAGGCCGTCGACGCGCTTGGGGCGGCGCTGGTCGATCACCACGGCGTCCCCGTCGCGGCCGCCGTCCGCCGGCTTCTGGTCGAGCTTCATCGGCGGCAGCGGCGCGAGAAGGACCAGCGCGGCGTGCTCGGCTTCGGCGACCTGCTGGCTCGCACTCGCGACCTGCTGGCGCAGGACCGCAGCGTGCGCGCCCGCGTGAAGGCGCGCTTCGCCAAGGTCTTCGTCGACGAGTACCAGGACACGAGCCCGGTGCAGGAGCAGATCGTGGCCCTGCTCGCTGAGGCGCCGAGCCATGGTGCGCGTCTGCGATCGCCGCCTGGTGCCGCGGGCCCGCTCGCCGATGTCGTGGTCCCGCGCGGGCGGCTGTTCGTCGTCGGGGACCCCAAGCAGTCGATCTACGGCTTTCGCGGCGCCGACGCCGCGGTGTTTGCCCGCGCGGTGGCGGCGCTGACGACGCCGAATGAAGGTGGCGTCGCCCCTGCCGCACTGCGCCGTCTGTCGACGAGCCGGCGCAGCAGCCTGGCGGTGTGCGCGCTGGTGAACCGGGTGACCGCCGCGGCGCTGCCGGCCCACCACGGCGAGGAGATCGTCCCGCTAGACCCGCCGGCCGACGCCGCCGCGGTGGAGCCCTGCGGCGCGTGGTGGCACGCCGGTCCCGCGCTGCTGGCCCAGGAGCGGCCAACCCTCGACCTCGAGGCCGCCGTCGTCGCCGACCGCGTCGTGGCGCTGTTGTCGCTGCCCGGGCACGGGCGCCCGGCGCACGCGCCGCGGGTGCCGGGCGAGATCACCGTGCTCGTGCGGCGTGGCCGCGCCGCCGCCGTCGTGGGGAGGGCGCTGGCGCGGCGCGGGGTGCCGGTGCGCGTGGTGGGCGGCGACGGATTCTGGCGCCGGCCCGAGATCCTCGACCTGGTGTCGGCGTTGGCGCTGGTCGTCGACCCGCAGGACGAGATCGCGGCGCTGACGGTGCTGCGGTCGCCGCTGGTGGCCATGTCCGACGATCAGGTGATCGCTGTCTTCGAGGCGCTGCCCGCGGGGCCTTCGTCGTTCGCGTGGCCGGCGCTCGTGACCGCGGTCGACGACGAGCTCATCGACCGCGGTGTCGCGGCCCGCGTGCGCGCCTTCGACGCGCTGCTGGTGGCCATCCGTGCGTTCTTGCCCACGCGCCCGCTGAGCCGCTGCCTCGACCTGCTGCTCGACGACGGCGGCTATGCCGTCGCCTGCGCCGTCGAGCCCGACGCCGACGTTCGCCTGCGCCACATCGAGAAGCTGCGCGCGCTGTGCGACGGCCGCCCCGAGGACGGCGTGCTGCTCGTCGCCCGCCTGCTTGACGCCATCGATCGTCCGCCGCCTGAGCCGGTGATCCTCGACGAGCCCGCCGCGGCCAGCGCGGTGCGCGTGATGACCATCCACCAGAGCAAGGGGCTCGAGGCCGAGGTCATCGTCCTCGCCGACGCCGGCGCCCCGCCACGCAACGACGGCGGCGACGTTGTCTTCGACCCCTCGGTGGGCCTCGCTGTCACCCCGCGCGGCCGGCCCATCGCGCGCCTGTCGCCCCGGGCGCTTTCGGGGGCGTGCGCGACGGCGGCGCAGCGCGTGCTGAAGGCCGGGCGCGAGCGCGACGACGAGGAGCGCGCCCGGCTGCTCTACGTCGCGCTGACGCGCGCCCGCCGTGGCGTGTTTGTCGTCGGTGACGGCAGGGTCACTGGCCGCCCCTCGCTGCTCGACCTGCTGGCGCGGGCGCGCGCCGCCGACATCGCGGCCTTCGATGCGTTGCTGCCGTCGCTGGCCGTCGACGCGCTGGACGACGCCCGCTACGTCGCAGAGCCGTCGCCTGAGGACGGTACGGTCGAGGCCACGAGCGCCGCCACGATCGCACCGGCCGCCACGGCTGCGACGACCGCGACGACGGCAGCGGTCGAGCCGCTTGTCGCCGGTCCCGCCGTCGATGCGCGGCCGGCAGCGCCGCGGCTGCGCGCGTCGTCGCTGCTGGCACGTAGCGCGGCGCAGCTGGCCATGGGGCTGCCGCTGGTCGAAGGCGGCGACGACGACGACGACGACGACGTGCTGCCACCGCGGGCGCGGGGTCGGCTCGCGCACGCCGTGATCGCGCTGGTGGCCGCCGAACGCCCCGACGCCCTCGACACCGCCGAAGACGCGCGCGCCGCCGTGGTCGCCGCCTTCGACGCGCTGGGCGCCCCGCCGCTGTCACGCGCTGGCGGCCCCGACGAGGCGCTCATCGACGCGCTCGTGCGCACGCTGCGCGGGCCCGTGCGCGCGCTGCGCGACGATGGGCGCGTGCTGTCGTTCGAGGAGCCGCTGGTGCTCGTGACCGACGTCGTCGTCGTCGAGGCCACCGCCGATCTGGTCGCCCGCGGCCCCGACGACGCCCTCGTCGTCGAGTGGAAGCTGTCGGCGGCCGCCGCGCGCTCCGAGGCGGCGACGGTGCAGGCGCAGGCGTGCTGCGCGGCGCTGGAGCAGCACGGCGGCCACGATGAGCTGCGCTACGCCGTGTGGGCCGTGGGCGATCTGCGCCCGCCGCCTTCCCTGCCATGGGGCAAGCCGGCGAAGCGAGCGCTGGCGACGGTGCTGGCGCGGTTGGCGACGCCTCCCTGACCGCGACGGCGCGCCGCGAGGGGACGCACGCGGGCAGCGGTCGACGCCCTGTCGAGGTCCGCGTAGCGTCCGGCCATGAAGATCCAGAGCCCCTCATCCTTGCGCGGAGCGTCGTCGTCGCTGAGCGCCGACGGCCTGCGCGTCTTGTCGCGTCAGAAGCTCCACTACACCGACGGCGCCGACGCCGCCCGTGACCGGCCCGCCCACGTGCGCGCCGGCAGCGGCTGCACCTTCATCGACGTGCCTGGGCAGGGGCGGCGCCTCGCCGTCGTGCAGGACGACGCCGCGTTCATCGCGCTCGTTGATCCGCGCAGCGGGCGCGTCGACGCCATCGAGCTGCCGGCCCGCGCCGGCGGGCTGCGCCATTTCGACACGGCGCGCGGCAACAAGATGGACAAGCTCGACCTCGAGTCGATCGCGACCTTGAGCCTCGACGGCGCGCCGGCGCTGCTGGCGATGGGATCGGGCTCCGACCGGGTGCGCGAGACGTTCGTGCTCGTGCGCTTCGACGGCAGCGCGCCGATCGTCGAAGAGCTCCCCGCGGGCGCGTTCTTCGCCGGCATGAAGCGCGACAAGGACTTCGCCGGCGATGAGCTGAACGTCGAGGGCATGGTCGTAGACGGTGACCGCGTGCGCTTCTTCAACCGCGGCAACGGCGCGGGCGACGCGCGGGACGCCGTCGGCGAGGTGTCCCTCGGTCGACTGCTCGCGCACCTTCGCGACCCGCTGCTGCACGCCGCGCCACTCCTGCAGAGAGTGCGCGGGTTCGATCTCGGGGTCGACACCGCGGGCACGCGGCTGACCTTCACCGAGGCGACGAAGCACCCCGACGGACGCACGCTGTTCCTCGCCGCCGCCGAGGCCTCGCCCAATGCCATCGACGACGGCGACGTCACCGGCACCGCGCTGGGTACGCTGCATGACGACGGGACCTGGTCGTTGGTGCCGCTGCTCGACGAGCGCGGCGGCCCGCTGACCGACAAGGTCGAGGGCCTGGCGGTCGACCCGGCCGACCCGTGTCGCGTGTGGATCGTGGTCGACAAGGACGCCGCCAACGCCCCCGCCGAGCTGTTGCAGGTGCGGCTGGCCTGACCGACGGGCCTGATCGACGGGCCTGATCGACGGGCCTGATCGCCGTGCCTGATCAACTGCTCTGATCGACCGGCCTGATCGCCCGGCTTGCTCGACTGGCCTGAGCGACTGGCCTGAGAGCCAGAGCCCCCGGCTCGTCGGCGCCGCCGCGGGGTGCTACGCCGTCGCCATGCGTTGCTCGCTGCTCGTCCTCGCCGCTGCTGCCACTGCCCACGCGAACCCGCCCGCCGTCGCCCCGGCTGCTCCGGCGGCTGCTCCGACGACGCCGGCGCCGGCCACGTCACCTTCCAAGGGGGCGGACCATGGCTCAGCCAAGGGGCCCGGTCATGGCACCGGCCAGGGCGCTGGCCACGGCGCTGGCCACAGCGCTGGCCACAGCGCTGGGCACGCAGCCTCGCATGGGCCGCACGGGCAGGGCGCCGTCGTCGACGACCGCGCCGTCGTCCGCGCCGACGAGCGGCACCTGAAGAACTTGCGGCAGCTGACCTTCGGCGGCGAGAACGCCGAGGCCTACTTCGACAAGACCGGCAAGCAGCTGTCGTTTCAGTCCAAGCGCGACGGCGCCGGCTGCGACGCGATCTTCCGCATGTCCGTCGACGGCAAGGACCAGCGACAGGTCAGCCCGCCGCTCGGCGCCGCCGGCGGTGGACGCACGACGTGCGCGTACCTGCTGCCCGATGACCGCGTGCTGTACGCGTCGACGCACGGGGGCGGGCCGGGCTGTCTCGACGAGCCCGACCGCTCGCAGGGCTACGTCTGGAAGATCTACCCCGAGTTCGATCTGTGGACCGCCGACGCCACGGGCAAGAGCCCGAAGCTGCTGTTCGGAAGCGACGGCTACGACGCCGAGGCCACCGTCTGCCACAAGGACGGCCGCATCGTGTTCACGTCCTCAAAGTCGGGCGACCTCGAGCTGTGGAGCATGAACGCCGACGGTACCGGGCTGAAGCAGCTGACGAATACGCCGGGCTACGACGGCGGCGCGTTCTTCTCGGAGGACTGCACGAAGATGGTCTGGCGCGCGTCGCGGCCGACGGGCGAGGCGCTGGCGGACTACCAGCGGCTGCTGCAGCAGTCGCTGGTGCGCCCGACGAAGCTCGAGATCTACGTCGCTGACATCGGCGCCGACGGCAGCCTGAAGAAGGTCGTGCAGGTGACCGACAACGGCCGCGCCAACTTCGCGCCGTACCTGCACCCCGACAACAAGCGTGTGCTCTACGTGTCGAACAAGGGCGACCCGAAGGGCCGCGACTTCGACATCTACATGGTCAACATCGACGGCAGCGGCGAAGAGCGGATCACCACCAACCCAAGCTTCGACGGCTTCCCGATGTTCTCGCCCGACGGGCGCACGCTGGTGTTCTCGTCGAACCGCGCCAACGGCGCCCCCGGAGACACCAACGTCTTCGTCGCCGACTGGACCGACTGAGTGCGCGCCCGCGACGGCTCCCTCGTCGACGAAGACCGCGTCGTCGCCGCGATCCGCGCTGTCTTCGCCGCCCGCGGCGTGGCCGCCGAGGCCGAGGACGCCGACGCCTGGCGCATCGACCACCTGCTCGCCAGCCACGCCCACACCGACGTGGTCGTCGAGGGTGTCGACTTCGACCGCGCGCTGTATCCGCTGGCGTTCGCCGGGCACCGCGCGCTGGCACAGAACCTGTCCGACCTGTTCGCCGTCGACGCTGAGCCGGTGGCCTTCTTCTGGGGGCTCGCGCTGCCCGCGACGTGGAGCCTGCAGGACGTCGAGGACCTCGCCCGCGGCGCCGCGGGGCTGGCGGCGGCGGCGCAGTGCCCGCTGCTCGGCGGCGACCTGTCGAAGACGGCGGGGCCGATGACCGCGGCGGTGACCGTGCTCGGCCGCGCCGCCGGACTGTCGGTGGCGCGCTCGGGGGCGAAGCCCGGGCAGGGCGTGTGGCTGACGCGCCCCGTCGGCGCCGCCGCCCGCGGCCTGGCGCTGCTGCAGGCGGCGCGGCCCGGCGACGACGAGGCGGGCTTTCGCCGGTGGCTCGCGGCGCTCTCCGTCGTCGACCGCCGCGCGGTGCTGGCCCACGTGGCGCCGTCGCCGTTCCACCACCTCGAGCAGCTGTCGGACTTCGCCGTCGCCGCCATCGACGTCTCCGACGGCCTCGCCCGCGACGCCGCCCGGCTGGCGCGCACGTCGGGGGTGGCCATCGAGCTGGACAACCTCGACGACGCCATCGACGTGGCCGCCGGCGCTACCGCCCAGCACGCGCTGTACGGCGGCGAGGACTGGGCGGTCCTGTTTGCGGCGCCCGATGGCTTTGCGCCTCCGGGTTGCGTGCGCGTCGGCCGTGTCGTGGCCGGGGCCGGCCTGACCGTCGGGGGGCAGGTCATCGACGCTCGTGGCTACGACCACTTCCGCCCGTGACGCGCGCGCGGTCGGCGGCGCGGTGGGCGACGACGTCACGGCCCCTTGTCCCGCTTGCGTCGGGCGCGCTTGCTCCCTAGATCCTCGCATGACGTCAACGACCACGCCCTCCGCCACGCCCGCGCCCGGTCCCTTGTCCGGGTCCGCGGTGGGCGACGCCGACGCCGAGCTTGAAGGCGAGCAGGGCGAGCAGTCGCAGGTCGGGATCATGTACTCGGAGCGCACCTGGGAGGTGCCGCTGTGGGTAAAGGCGGCGACCTTCTGGGTCGGCGTCTTGTCGCTCGGCGGGCTGGGCGTCTTCGAGGTTGGCAAGCGCGCCGAGTTCCGCGGCCTGCTCATCGACAGCGTCGTCGAACCCGAGGACTGGGGCAACGCGCCGGCCCCCGAGATCGCGCTGAACGCGCTGTACAAGGACGGCAAGGACGGCGGCGGCGCGGTGAAGCTCAGCGATCTGAAGGGCCGCTGGGTGCTGGTGAATTTCTGGGCGACGTGGTGCGCGCCGTGCCGCGACGAGATGCCGTCGCTCGAGATGCTGAACCGGCGATTCGGCGACCGCGTGACGATGCTGGCGGTCTCCGTCGATGACGATCAGGCGCAGGTGGCGCGCTTCTTCGGGGACACCAAGCCCACGTTCATGGTGCTGTGGGACAAGGACAAGCAGTCCACCCGCACCTACGGCACGAGCAAGTTCCCCGAGACCTACCTCATCTCGCCCGACGGTCGCGTCGCGGCCAAGTTCACCGGCCCGCGCGACTGGTTCAACCAGGGCATGGTGCAGTACTTCGACGACGTCGTCACCGACCGCCGCAAGCCCGTCAGGTCGTGACCGTGACCGCGGCCGGGCCCGCCGCGCCCGCCGGGGCCTCGCCTGGTGTCGCTGCGCCGAGGGCGCGCGCGGCGAGCATCCCGCACGCGGCGTGCTTGTTCTTGCCGCCCGAGTAGCGGCGCACGACGGGCTGGCCGAGCACCTGCAACGCGTCGAGGAAGCGCGCCCGCTCGACGTCCTCGGGCGGACGCAGGCCGCCGTCCTCTACGGCGCGGGCGTCGTTGACGTCGATCAGGTTGATCCGCAGCGGGACGTCGGGCAGCAGCGCCCGCAGCGCCGAGACCTCGTCGTCGCCGGTGTTGATGCCGCTCATCAGGCAGAACGCGACGGTGACGCGGTCGCGGGTGCTTTGATGCAGCGCGCGCAGCGCGTCGGCGAGCTCGGGCAGCGACCAGGTCTTCGCCACCGGCAGCAGCGAGCGACGCCGCGTCTCCACCGCGCTGTGCAACGACACGACGAGGCGGAACTTGTGGCCCTCGGCGGCGAAGCGACGAACCTGGGGCACGAGCCCCACCGTCGAGATCGAGATGTTGCGCGCGTCGATGCGGCCGCCGCACGGATCGGCGAGCACCTGCGCGGCGTCGACGACGGCGTCGTAGTTGTGCAGCGGCTCGCCCTGGCCCATGAACACCGCGCCGGTCACGCGCTCGCCAGGCAAGAGCGTGTCGCGAACGGCGATCACCTGGGCCACGATCTCCCACGCGCGCAGGTGCCGGGTCAGGCCAAGGCGCCCCGTCGCGCAGAACACGCAGCCCATCGCGCAGCCCACCTGCGACGACAGGCACACGGTGAAGCAGCCGGGCTTCTCGAGCGGGATCTTCACCGCCTCGACGACGGCGCCGTCGGGCAGGCGCAGCAGCAGCTTCTCAAAGCCGTCGCTGTCGTCGACAGCGCGGTCGACGACGGCGAGCCGGTCGCGCCGCAGCAGCGTGTGCACCGCGTCGCGCACCGTGGCGCGCACCGGCTTCTTCATGCCGTGCAGGTCGGCGCGCCCCTCGGAGACGAGCCGCCCGAGCACCCGCCGCGCCTCGGCTTCGCTGCAAGCGACGCCGACGGCGGCGAGGGCTGCGACGAGCCCCGGCGCGCGCAGGCCGAAGACGTGGGGTCGCGCATCCTCGCCGAGCGACGACGGTGTCGACGTCGACGAGGCCGCCGTCGACGGAGCCGCTTGCGTCACGGCGGTGTTCAAGACGGGCAGGGACGACACGCAGGCAGGATCGCGGGCCCGCGCGTCGACGACAACCCCCTCGCCGGCAGCCGCCGGCGCCGGTACGTGCCGCGCGGTGGACACCGCGCGCATCACCGACCCTGCCGCCGTGTCCGCCCCTGCGCTCGCCGCCGCGCCCGCCGCCACGCCCGCCGCGCCCACCGACCAGAGCGCCGCGCCCACCGACCAGGGCGCCGCGCCCACCGACCAGGGCGCCGCGCCCACCGACCAGAGCGCCGCGCGCGCGCCGGTCGTCACACGGCCCTCGCTCGCGCAGCTGCTGGCGCTGGCCCTGCCCATTGTCGTTAGCCGATCGTCGCAGGTCGTCGTCGGCTTCACCGACGCCGCGATGGTTGGCCAGCTGTCGCAGGCGGCGTTGGCGGCGACGACGGCGGGGGCGACCAACGCGTTCAACGTGCTCGTGCTGCCGATGGGCATGGTCTTCGTCGTGCAGAGCTTCGCGTCGCAGCTGACCGGGCGCGGCGACGCCGCCGGCGCGCGGCGCTACGGCTGGTACGGGCTCGGCATCGCCGCGCTGACGCAGGTGGCGTGCCTGGCGTCGCTGCCGTTCTTGTCCGCCGCGGTGGCCCTGTTCGACTACTCCGCCGAGGTGCAGGGGCTGATGGCGACGTACCTGTGGTGGCGGCTGCTGTCGGGCGGCGCGGCCATCGGCCTCGAGGCGCTGGCGAGCTATTACGGCGGCCTCGGCAACACGCGGCTGCCCATGTTGGCCCAGCTCGTCGTCATGGTGCTGAACCTCGCGCTGTGTTGGGTTCTGATCTACGGAAACCTCGGCGCGCCCGCGCTGGGCGTCGCCGGCTCGGCCATGGCGGCGTCGGCGGCGACGACGATCGGCTTCGCGTTGTTGTTTGGCTGCTTCGTGCTGGGCGTCGGCTGCGGCGCGCGGCGGGCCACCGGCTTCTCGCTGCGCGACGCGTGGCGCGTCGTGAAGATCGGTGTCCCGTCGGGCTTCAACTGGTTCATCGAGTTCGCGGCGTTCAGCTTCTTCCTGAACGTCGTCTTGCCCGGCCTGGGTACGACCACGATCGCGGCGATGATGAGCGTCATCCAGCTGAACTCGGTGTCGTTCATGCCGGCGTTCGCGCTGGCGTCGTCGGGGGCCATCTTCGTCGGCCAGGCCATCGGCGCCGACCGCCGCGACGATGTGCCCCGCACTGTGTGGCTCGCCATGGCCGCTGCTGCCGGCTGGATGGGCCTGCTCGCCGTCGTGTACGTCGTCGCCCCGCGCTTCTTCCTGTCGGCCTTCGTCGCCGAGGGTGCCCCTGACGCCGCTCAGTTTCTCGACGTCGGCGCGCGCATCCTGCTCCTGTCGTGCGCGTGGCAGCTGTTCGACGCGGCGTCGATGGTGCTGTCCGAGGCGCTCCGCGCCGCCGGCGACACGCTGGCCACGTTCGTCGCCCGCGGCGTGATCGCATGGGGCGTGTTCGTGCCCGGAGCGTGGCTGTCGGTGCGCCGCTACGGCGGCGGCGACGTCGAGGCGGTGTTCTGGCTCGCCGCCTACCTCGCGGTCCTCGCCGTGGTGCTGCTCCTGCGCTTCCGCTCGGGGCGCTGGCGCAGCATCGTGCTCACCGACGACGTCAGCCTTCCTGGATGAGCGCGCGCGGCAGCAGCGGTGACGGCTGCTCGAGCGAGGTCGTCACCCACAGCTGGTGGGCCGCGCGCGTGGCGCCGATGTGCAGCAGGTGCCGCGCCGCGACCTGATCGGGGTACATCGCCTCGGTGACCTCGACGAGCACGACGTAGTCGTACTCGAGGCCCTTCACCTTGCCGACGGTGGTGACATCGACGCCGGGGGCGAAGCTGAACTCGTCGTCGGCGGAGTCGCCGTCGGCCGAGTGCACACCGGGCAGCACGAGCCGCAGCCGCGGCACCTCGGCCTCGGCGAGGCGGTCGTAGAAGAATTTGGCGCGCTCGGGGTAGCGCAGCAGCACCGCGCACGACGCCTGCGGCTCACGGCCCATCAGCGCCCGCAGGTTGTCGGCGAGGAACGCGACCTCTTCGCCGGTGTCGATGAAGGCGAAGAGCTCGACGGGTGCGCCCGAGCGCACCGCCTGCGGCGCCACGGCGGGGGCGAGCGGCCCGAGCACCGCGCGCGCGAAGGCGACGACCTCGGCGGTGCTGCGGTAGCTGAGCGAGAACGGCTCGACGGCGACGGCGCGCTTCGCCAGCGCCGGCAGCAGTTGCTCCTCGAGCTCGGCCCACGTGTCGTAGCCGTTGTCGAAGACGACCTTCTGCACGATGTCGCCGGCCAGCGTCACCGACTGGCGCTCGCCAGCGGTGGCGACCAGCGGCAAGAGCTCGACCGCCGACAGGTCCTGCGCCTCGTCAACGACGACGTGGTCGTGGGCGATGGGGTTGCCGTGCGCGTCGACGAGGGCGCCGTGCCGCGCGAGCTGCAGCGCCAGCAGCAGCGGCAGGTCGTGGGCGTCGAAAGCCTGCGTCGGATCGTCGGGGTCGGGGCCGGGGTCATCGACGGGTGTCTTGTGTAGGTCGTCGACATCGCCGAGGTCCGGCGGCTCCTCGACCTGCCGCCGCGCGTGGGCCAGCGTCGTGGCCAGCGCGCCGTCGTCGACGCCGTGGGGGCCCGCGGTGGTCAGGCGCAGGAGGCCAAGGTCGGTGACCAGCTCCTCCCACTCGGCGACGACGTCGGCGGCCTTGTCATGCACGCGCTGCAGGGCGCGCCGGGCGCGCTCGCGCGTGTCCGGCGGCAGGCCAAGGTCGACGAGCGCTCCCTGCAGGAACGCGCGCAGCCGCGGCACCAGCGGGGTCGTCGTCGACGCGGCCCACCGCGACAGCAGCACGTCGGCGCCAGGACGCCCGACGACGGCCTGCGCGAGGGCGTCGTCGGCCTCGACGGCGCGGCGGTCAAGTTGGGTGCGCACCGCCAAGAGCAGGGCAGGGTGCTTCTTGGTGCGCGCGACGTCGGCAGGGACGTCGTCCACGACGCGGCGCATTGACCGCCCGAGCACGCGGGCGACCGCTGCCTTCGACCAGTCGAGCCATGCCATCACCTTGACGCCGTGGACGTCGAGGCTCGGCAGCAGGCGCTCGATGTAACGGACGAGCTGGCGCTGGGCGACGACCACGAGCATGTGCTCGGGGCGGAACGCCGCTGGGCGCTCCGGCGCGCGGGCGCCCCGATCATCGTAGGCGAGCCACGCCACGCGGTGCAGCGCGATGGTGGTCTTTCCGGAGCCGGCGCCGCCTTGCAGGATGACGAGCCCGGACGTCGCCTGCGTCATCGCGTCGAACTGTGTGCCGTCGATGAGCGCGGTGATCTCGGGCAGGTGCTTATCGTGGCGCGAGCCTTCGTCGCCGAGCCCAAGCCGGCGCTCGCCCTGGCGGAGCGCCTGAGGGGCGCGGGCGGCGATGCCGACACCGCCGCGCAGCTCGGGACGGTCACCGGCGGTCAGCGCCACCCAGTCTTCGACGGCGCCGTCGATGCCACCCACACGACGGGAGAACGTGCCCGCCGGACAGCGCACGCGCAGCAGGCGCCCGCGCGAGAACGTCAGCGTGCGTCGCACGAGCACGGTGCCCTCGCGCACCTGCTCGCCGAGCTCCTCCTCGTAGTCGTCGCCCTCGTCGTAGCGGTAATAGATGCGGCTGACCGGCGCGTTGCGCCAGTCGACGATCACGACACCAGCCTCGCGGTCGATCATGCCGCGCTTGCCGATCAACACGTCTCGCTTGCGGCCGCCCTCGTCGAGCCGCAGGCGCCCGAAGTAGGGCGTCTGCGGCTCGACGGAGCCCTGCGCCTTCGGCAGATCGACGGCGGCGACCCCGGCGGTGCGCATCATATGGGCGAGCAGCGCGGCGGCGTCCTCGGTGCGCGCCTCGGCGATCTCGTCGCGGAGCGCCATCAGCTCGGCCTCGAGGCGGCCGCGGCTTTGCGGCTGCTTTAACGCCGCTTGCTGGGCGAGCGACTGCGCGACGCGGCGGGCGACGCGCTCGGCCATGCCGACCTCGTCGTCGACGATCCGCTGCTGCTCAGGAGAGAGGCGTTCGGTCATGAGCAGAGTCATGCGGAATCGCGCGCCCGACGACAACCACGCGCACCGCAGCGGCCCCGCCACCGGCCGGGCTCGACCAGGGCTCGATCAGGGCTCGAAGAGCGCCGCAAACTCAGGCAGGCGGCGCACGATATCGAAGAATCGATCGCCCTCGGCCCACTGGCGGACCTTGTCCTTGTCGACGGCGGCGGCCTTCTTCAACGCCTCGAGGCAGCGGTCAGCGTCACCCTGCGCGGCGCGCAGCGCCGCCATGTGGTAGTTCGCCATCAGGTCATTGACGTTGAGGGCGAGCGCCTTCTGCAGGGCACGCTCGGCCTCGGAGTAGAAGCCCTTCATCGCGTAGCAGTTGCCGAGGTCGACCCAGGCGTCGACGTTGTCGACCTCGGTCTTCACGACCTCGCGCAGCAGCGGGATCGCGTCGGCGGGCCGCCCCATGTCCATCATCACCGTCGCCATCTCGTGGCGGGCCACCGGGTCCTTGGGGTCGAGCTTCAACGCCTCCTGGTAGGCCGCAAGCGCCTCGGCGTACTGCCCGTGCTCGGCGAGTGTGAGGCCGAGGTTCAAGTGGACGTCGGGGTAGTCGGGCTCCAGCTCGATGGTCTCCTTGTATTCCTTCACCGCCATGTCGTGGGCGTGGGACGCAAGGAAGCTGGCGAGGTTGTAATGGGCGGTGGCCGACTGCGGCTCGAGCTCCAGGGCGAGGAGATACTCGCGCAGCGCCTCGCGGTACATGCCCTTGTCGGCGTAGACGGTGGCGAGATTGTCGTGAGCGTGGGCGGCGTCGGGGTCGAGCTCGATGGCCTTCTTGAACTCGCGCACAGCCTCATCGAGCCAGCCGCGATCG
>VGSZ01000072.1 GCA_016874845.1 Deltaproteobacteria bacterium | reverse complement strand
CTGCCCGACGGCACCTTCATCCTTGACCCGATCTTCCCGACGCCAGCGGTTGACGTCGCCGTCGAGGTCGAGGCCGACGGTCTGGTGACCCGCTGGCAGCAGCAGCGCGTGGTCTCGCGCCGCGACAACCCCGAGGGCCTCGTGCTCACCGGCGACGACGGTGCCTGCCAACCGCTGCTGCCCGACGACGAGCGACGCTACGCCGTGGTCACCGGCTTCTACGACCGCATCGAGGACACGCTGCAGCGCGAAGGCATCGAGCCCGACCTCATCGACGGCATCAACGACGCCCGCTGGGCCGAGGACTTCTTCGGCAGCCTCGACAACCTCGAGCGCTACGACGTCATCTTCATCAACTGCGGCGCCTCCGACGTCGATTGGATCGGGCCGTCGGGTCTGTCGGCCAACGCGCGGCGCAACCTGCGAATCTACGTGCAGGAAGGCGGCGCGCTGTACGTCTCCGACTGGGCGTACCCGGTCGTCGAACAGACGTTCCCCGAAAAGATCGACTTCTACGGCGACGACAACGAGCCTCACGCCGCCGAGATGGGCGTGGGCGGCACCTACACGGCGCGCGTCCAGGACGCCGGTCTCGGTGACTTCCTCCAGCAGTCGGGGTTCCCGCGCGACACCCTCGACATCGAGTTCAAGTTCCAGCGCGGCTCGATCATGGAGGCGCTGGGCAGCGGTGTCTCGCGCTTCCTCGAAGCCGACCTGCCGATCGCCACCGACGCGAGGGACCCGATCCTCGACGACACCCCGGTCACGGTCGCCTTCCGCGAAGGACGCGGCCGCGTGATCTTCACGTCGTTCCATCAGGAGAACGACCCGGCCTCTGGCGCCGAGGTCCTGGACGGCCCCGAGGACGCGGTGCTCCGCTACCTCGTGTTCAACCTCGACAGCTTCTGACGCGCGAGCGCGCTCGGACGGGTGAGTGCGGTGCGCCGCTCAGGCGTCCTGAGGCAGCGAAAGGCGCGCCTCGATCTGGACGGCCTGCAGGCCATCGAGCAGGGCGTCGATGGCGCGCGCCGCCTCCTGCTGCTCCTCTTCGGGAGCGCCCTCGAGCGCGAACACGCACTCCACGCGCTCCTCGATCCGTCGCACCGTCGTTGCCACCGCGCTGTCGTGCAGCAGCCAGATGACCAGCTCGTTGCCCGCCTCGTGCGCGAGGGCGGCGGTGGCGCCACCGGTGTCGCCGTGCTGGCTGACGTGACCGTCACGGTGCAGGACGTAGACGAAGCCCGACCGCCCGAGCACCGGAAAGCCGGCCTGGGCGACGGCTTCGACGAGGTCGGACTCGTCGATGTAGGCGGGGGGACACCAGGAGACGCGGATGTGGCTCACGACGTCGAGTGTGGCCGGTTTGCACTCAGAACGCGAGCAGATCGCGGGCCGCCGCCTCGATGGTCGACTCCTGCGGCAGCGTCGCCATCTCGAGGTTCGGCGAGAAGCCGATGGGAATATCCTTGGCGCCGATCCGCCGCACCGGCGCATCGAGATCCTGGAAGCAGTACTCGGCGATCACCGCCGCGACCTCGCCACCGATGCCCTGGAACAAGTGGTCCTCGTGCACCACGAGCACCTTGCCGGTGCGGCGGGTGGTCTCGCAGATACCTTCGACGTCCAGCGGGCGGATAGAGCGCAGGTCGAAGACCTCCACCGAGTGCCCCTCAGCCTCGAGCCGGTCGGCGACGCGCAGCGAGTGGTGGACCGTGTTTCCGTACGTGATGATCGACAGGTCGGTGCCCGACCGCCGCACACGCCCCCTGCCAAACGGGATGGCGAACTTGTCACCGGCCTTTGGCGCGCGGGCCTCCGGTCGGTTGTACAGGTACTTGGGCTCGAGGAAGAACGTCAGCCCCTCGCTGCGGATGCTCGTGCGCAGCAGGCCGGCGGCGTCGTCGGCGAAGGCGGGGTAGACGACGCGGACGCCCGGCAGGTGGCTCATCACCGCCTCGACGTTCTGCGAATGGTAGAGGCCGCCGGTGATGTAGCCGCCCGACGCGAGCCGGCAGGTGATGTTGGGCGAGAACTGGCCCTTGCTGCGCCAGTAGTCGTGGCCGGTCTCGACGATCTGCTCCATCGCTGGCCACACGTAGTCGGCGAACTGAGCGGCCTCGATGACGATGCGGATGTCCTTGCGGAACCGCGTCATGCCGTTGGCCGTTGCGACGATGAAGTTCTCGGCGATGGGCCCGTTGAACACGCGCTGCGGGCCGAACTCGGCCAACATGCCCTTGGTCAGGTTGAAGACGCCGCCCTTGTCCTTGCTGGCGACGTCCTGCCCCCAGCAGAAGGTGTTCGGGTTCGCGCGGAACTCCTCGATGAGCGTGCGCGTGATGGCCTCCCGCAGCTTCTCGACCGGCTCACCCTCGGGCAGCTGCGTCGACAGCCCGGCGGCGGCGATGTCGACCATCGGCGGGTCGGCGAAGTCCATGGCGCTCTCGGGCGCAGGCTTCGGCGCGTCCTCGGCCTTCTGCGCCTCCGCATCGAGCGACGCCTCGATCTCGTCCTCGAGCGCCTTCAGCATCTGCTCGTCGAGCAGCTTCGCCGCGAGGACGTGGTGCCGCAGCCGAAGGACCGGGTCGAGGCGCGCGGCCTCGGCGAGCTCGTCGGGGGTCCGGTACAGGTCGTGGGCGTCGGAGTTGCTGTGGGCGCCCATCCGGATGCACTGCGCGTGCACCATCACCGGGCCCTTGCCCGAGCGCGCGTGCTCGACAGCGTCACGCATGGCGCGCATCGAGTCGAAGATGTCGGTGCCATCGCAGTCGATGACCCTGAGACCCCTGATACCGCGGAAGTTGTCGGCGACGTTCGGCGACGACGATTGCTGCTCGACGGGCACCGAGATGCCGTACTTGTTGTTCTGCAGGACGAAGACGACGGGCAGCTGCTCGCGCGCCGCGCCGGAGTAGGCCTCGAAGCAGTAGCCTTCGGACGCTGAGCTCTCGCCCTGCGACGACAACGCGACGCCGTCGGTCTTGTAGTACCTGAGCGCCCGCGCGACGCCGACGGCGTGGCTGGCGTGGTTGCCGGTGCATGACGACACGTTCTGGATGCCGATCGAAGGCTTGCCGAAGTGGTTCGACATGTGCCGCCCGCCCGAGCACGGGTCGGCGTCGCGCGACAGGCCGTTCAGGAACAGCTCATACGGCGTCACGCCGGCGGCGTAGTTGGTGCCCATGTCGCGGTAGTACGGGAAGAGGAAGTCCTTGTTCGCGCGGAAGTGCAGGCCGAGCGCGATCTGGATGCCCTCGTGGCCGGCGCAGCGCGCGTGATAGCTCCACCCCATGCCGCGGCGGATGTAGCGGCTGGCGCGCTCGTCGAGAGCGCGCGTCCCGAACAGCAGCTTGTACCAGCCGACGACGACGGCGCCGTCGACCTTGCCGTACGCCTCGACAAGCAGCGGCGGGAGGTTCTTCGTCGTCGACGGCTTGGGCACGGTCTGCGTCGTCATGGTGGGCTCCAAAGTGGGGACGTCTGCGATCGTGCTAGCGAAAACGACGCGCTGGATGAAGAGAGAAGTGCAGCGGTTCTCCGTCGACGCCTTCGTGGCGGCCGGTTGACATGACGCCGCGCGGCACCAAAACTTGCGACTGCGCCCAGCTGTGCCGGCTCGTCCCAAATGACCCGCGGCCGGGCGCCGACGATATCGTCGACGCCCGGCCGCGCTGCACGCGGGTGCGCTCAGGCGTGCTTCTTCACCATCTCTTCGAGCTTGGCGCGCGGCACGGCGCCCACGATCTGGTCGACGGGCTTGCCGCCCTTGAAGACGATGAGCGTGGGGATCGAGCGGACGCCGAAGGCACCCGCGACGCCCGGATGGTCGTCGATGTTCACCTTGCCGACCTTGATCGTCTCAGACATCGAGTCGGCGATCGCCTCGACGTGGGGCGCGATGGCGAGACACGGGCCGCACCACGTCGCCCAGAAGTCGACCAGGAACGGCTTGTCCGAGCCGAGGACGGTCTGCTGGAAGTTGGCTTCAGTGATCTCGTGGACGTTCTTGCCGGACATGTCGTGCTCCGTGATGCCCCGCGCGCGGGGCGAAGAAGGGTCGGCTGCGCCGTCGCCTGATTCGGCGTCACGGCCGCTCATGGGATGCGCGACCGGGCGCCGCGTTGCTCGGCGGCGAAGCCGTTGGCGGCTAGCAGCTTGACGGGTTGGCTTCCACACCCGGGGATGAGAAAATGAAGGGGCGTCGTCGACGGCGGGTAACCCCGAGCATTCCGCCGACGCAGGAGGCGGGCGTGCCGACGGTGTTCTTGACCCCGATGATGCTGCAGCGGTGGACCGAGGGCGGTCGCGCCGCCCTCGACGACGCGACACTCACTCTCGTGGCCGAGCGGCGCACCGTCGCCTTGATCCCGGCAGTGCGCTTCACGCGAATGGTCGATGGCGGCGACGACCCGCACGGTCTGCTCGGCAAGGTGAAGACCGCGGACCAGATCGCCGCGCTCGGCGCCGAGCACTACATGGACTCGGTGATCCTCGGCGACGTCGGCTACAGCGTCCTCGAAGGCTTTTGCGGCGTGCTCTCGCCGGCGCCGGCGGCGGCTCCTGCGCACCACGAAGCGGCGGCTCCGACGGCCCCGACGGCTTCGACGCCTGCGTCCCGCCCAGCCGCACTGCCCACGACGAAGACCGCGCCGATGCTCGTCAGGGTCGCAGCAGACGCCGCTGTTGCGAAGCCCGCCGCCGTCGTCATGCCGGCGCGCCCCGTCACCGAGAGCGACGACGACGCCGCCGCGCTGTCAGCCCTGTTCCTCTCGATGGTGCGCGACAAGTAGCCGTGTGGCCGGCGCAGCGCCGGCAGGTCACGCCCCTTCCGCACCAGCGGCGCCGGCCTCGTGAGGCTGACGCCGTCCGGCGCCGCCGACGCCCCGACGGCCCCTGCACAGGCACCCGGTCGATGACGAGGACGTCCTCGCCGCCGTCCTCAGGGCTGCGGCATGCCGCCAGCGTCGACGAAGGCCTGCAGCTTCTTTGCGCGCGACGGGTGGCGCAGCTTGCGCAGGGCCTTGGCCTCGATCTGACGGATGCGCTCGCGCGTCACTTCGAAGTCCTGACCGACCTCTTCGAGCGTGTGGTCGCTCTTCTCGCCGATGCCGAAGCGCATCCGCAGGACCTTCTCTTCGCGCGGCGTCAGCGTGGCGAGCACCTTGCGCGTCTGCTCTGACAGGTTCATCGAGATGACGGCGTGCGACGGGTTCGTTGCGCCCTTGTCCTCGATGAAGTCTCCGAGTGAGCTGTCCTCGTCCTCACCAATCGGGGTCTCGAGCGAGATGGGCTCCTTCGCGATCTTCAGGACCTTGCGCACCTTGTCGATGGGCAGCTCCATCTTCTCGGCGATCTCTTCGGGCGTGGGCTCGCGTCCGAGCTCCTGCACGAGATAGCGCGACGTCCGCACCAGCTTGTTGATCGTCTCGATCATGTGGACGGGGATACGGATCGTGCGCGCCTGATCGGCGATGGCGCGGGTGATGGCCTGACGAATCCACCACGTCGCGTACGTCGAGAACTTGTAGCCGCGCTTGTACTCGAATTTATCGACGGCCTTCATCAGACCGATGTTCCCCTCCTGGATGAGGTCGAGGAACTGCAGGCCGCGGTTCGTGTACTTCTTGGCGATGGACACGACGAGGCGCAGGTTCGCCTCGACCAGCTCGGCCTTCGCGCGCTCGGCGGTGCGCTCGCCCTTCTGGATCCGGCGATAGGCCTCGCGCAGCGCCTCGAGGTCCATCCCGGCCTCTTCCTGGACGCGCTTCACGCGGTTGATGGCCATCTGGATCGTGCGGTCCCAGTCGAGCAGCGTGTCGACGTCGGCGCCCCACTTCTTGCCCAGTCGGTGACCGAGGGACTCGTCCTCCCGCGCCTTCTTCAGCTCGGCGCGCACCACGACAGCGTCGGCGCAGGCCTGCCGCTCGATGGCCTGCACCTCGAACTCTGCCTTGTTCACGCGGCGCACCAGCACCTTGATGCGCTGCACGATACGGTCGATCTGCCGCTTGTTGATCTTCAGCTCGCGCAGCTCGGCGACGATCTCAGTCATCAGGTCATTGCGCTGGCGCAAGAGCTCGTCGCTTCGCTTCGCCGACAGCTTGCCTTCGGCGAGCCCGTCGGTGACCTCTTCGCCGTCCTTCTTCAGGCGCTGCAGGTTGCCGACGATCTTGAGCGCGCGCTCGGTGACCTTCGGCTCGTCGAACTCGAGGGTCTGGCCGTCTTCGCCGGACTCGTTCTCCTTGACGATCTCCTTGACGCGGATCTTGCCTTTGCGCAGCCGGTCGCCGAGGTCGAGGATCTCGGCCAGGCAGATCGGCGTGCCGAGCACGGCGTCGAGGACCTCAAGCTCGCCCTCCTCGATGCGCTTGGCGATCTCGACCTCGCCGTCGCGGGTGAGCAACGACACGCTGCCCATCTTGCGCAGATACATACGCACGGGGTCGTTGCCCCGTGACATCTCGGCGTAGTCGACGGTCTCTTCTTGCGTCTCGGTGCTCTCGACGAGCTGGCCCTTGGCCGGCGTCGCCGCCGCGTCGGCCATCTTCATCGCGTCGTCGACTACCTCGACCTCGTTCTCGGCGAGCAGCGCGATGCAGTCCTCGAACTGCGCCGGCGTCGTGACGTCTGGCGGCAGGGACTCGTTGATCTCATCGAAGGTGACAAAACCCTTGTCCTTGCCACGCAGGACGAGGCGCTTCATCTCTTTGCGATCGGACATCGGACGCGAAGGCGCGCGGACGACGGCCTGCTCCTGCTTCTCAGGCTTCTTCGGCAGGTGGGGCCGGCGCGTGGCGCCGCCCGCCGACGCCACCGCAGCGTCACCACCACGACGACGCGTCGGGCGCGAGCGGCTGGTGTCGGGCACGACGAAGTCGAGGGGGACAGCGAGCGTCGCCGTCGCCTTCGCCGCTTCGCCCCTCGAGCCCACGGCCGGCTTGGCGGGCGACGTCGGCTTCGCCGACGCCGGCGCGGACTTCGCCGGCGCGGACTTCGCCGGCGCGGACTTCGCCGGCGCGGACTTCGCCGGCGCGGACTTCGCCGGCGCGGGCTTGGACGCGGCCGTCTTGCCAGCGGGCTTGGTCGGCTTCTTCGGGTGGCTCTTGGGAGCGGTTTTTCCGTGGGCCATCGGTACTTTCTTCTTCTCCACACCCGTCGAGATGAGCTCGTCGGGCGCGCCGTTTGGTCGGGGGGGTCTAGCAGCCCCCACACAAAGCACAACACAAGCGGACGCGGTGTGCTGACACAATACCGACGACGGGACGGTCGGCAACTTCTGCTCCGCCGCGCCGTTCGCTGCTACGGTGACTCCCATGGCCTCACGCCGGAGACGCTCCCCGCAGGTGTCCCGCCCCCTCGACGGAGCGCTCACCGCTGTCGACCCAGCGGTCGAGTGGGCGCATGCGCTCGGCGGCCCGGTGGCCGGGCTCGACGAGGCGGGGCGCGGCCCCCTGGCCGGACCGGTGGTGGCCGCCTGCGTCGTGCTGCCGGAGCCCCTGCCCTGCTCTCTACGCGGGCTCGACGACTCGAAGAAGCTCGACCAGGCCGCCCGCGAGGGGCTGTACCCGGCTATCGAGCGCGACGCCGTGGCGTTTGGCGTCGCCATCGTCGAGGCCGAACGCATCGACGACGAGAACATCCTGCGCGCTTCGCTCGCCGCGATGGCCGAGGCGCTCCTCGCCTGCGAAGCCCGCCTCGGTCGACCGCTGCTCGGTGCGCTCGTCGACGGCAACCAGCGCGCGCCGCTGCCGGCGCGGGTCGCGCAGCGCACGCTCGTCGGCGGCGACGCGCTGTCACGGCCGATCATGGCTGCGTCCATCGTCGCCAAGGTCACGAGGGACCGCCGGATGATCGCCGAAGACGCGCGCTGGCCCGCCTACGGCTTCGCCGGCCACAAGGGCTACGGAACACCACGGCACCTGAAGGCGCTTGTCGAGCACGGCCCATGCCCGCTGCACCGGCGCTCGTTCGCGCCGGTGCGCAACGCACTGCTCGCCCGCGGCGTCGCCGTCGAAGACGAAGATGGCCAACGCCGGTGACACGGACGCCGCAGCAGCAGAAGGGCGACGACGCCGAAGCCCGCGCCGCGGTGTTCCTCGAGGGACAGGGCCTGCGCGTCGTCGCGCGCAATGTCCGCGCCGGCCGCGGCGAGCTCGACGTAGTGGCCCGGGACGGCGACGTCGTCGTCTTCGTCGAGGTGCGGCGCCGCAAGACGCGCGTCGACGGGCTCGAGAGCATCGGCCCGCGCAAGCAGAAGGTGCTCGCGCGGTCGGCGGCGTGGTGGCTGGCGCACAACGAGCCTGCGGCGCGCGCCCGCTTCGACGTCGTCGTTGTCGTGGGCGCGCGTGTCCACCACGTCGTCGACGCGTTTCGCCCCTGATGGCCCGCTGCCGTGGTTGCTCGACGGGCGGGCGCCCTCAAAAGAAAAAGAGCCCGCGGGCCCCTCTCACGAGGGTCCCGCGGGGCCATACGCGTCGGAGCGGCCCGATAAGCCGGGTTCTGTCGGCGACGTCGTTGCCTCCGCCGCCTGACGCCCATTCCTCCAGCGACGTCGTTGCCGACGCCGTCCAGCGGCTCTTCGAGGTCGCGCGGGCCGCGCTTCGCCTCTGCGGCGGACCTCTCGCCTTGCTCCGGGTGGGGTTTGCCCTGCCGTCGACGTCACCGCCGACGCGGTGCGCCCTTGCCGCACCGGTTCGCCCTTGCCCCGCAGCCTTTCGGCCCGGCGGGGCGGTGTGTTTTCTGTGGCACTTTCCTTCGAGTCACCCCGACAGGCCGTTTTCCTGCACCCATGCCCTGCGGAGCCCGGACTTTCCTCCCGTCGACGACGAGGCTTGCGCACCGTCTCGACCGGCGGGCGTCTGGACCCTCCGGCGCGCGCGGCAGCCGTAGCGCGTCACAGCGGCTTCGTCATGTCCCGATGCGGGATTCCGGCGTCGTCGTACACGTCGCCGTGCGCGACGTAGCCGAGGCGCTCATAGAACGGCAGCGCGTGGACCTGGCTCGACAGTTGAACCGTGTGCGCGCCGCGTTGGCGAGCCTCATGCTCGAGCGCGGCCATCAGCGCGGCACCAACGCCATGCCCGCGCGAAGCGCGACGCACGGCCACGCGCTGGGCCTTGGCCTTGTAGCCGAGCAGGCGCAGGCGCGCCGTGCCCACGGGGACGCCCTCGGCGTCGCAGGCGAGGAAATGGACGCAAGCGTCGTCGTCGCCGTCGAGTTCGAGGTGTTCGGGCACCTGCTGTTCGTCGATGAACACCTCGCGGCGCAGCTGCAGGCAGGCCGTCAGCTCGTCGGGACGCTGCGCTGACACCATCCGCATTGTCACGCGCATCTTCACCGGCATCGTCGTCTGCATCGTCAGCCCCATCGTGTCTGGTCCCTGGTCGGCGCCCCATCGGGCACGCCCCCGCGGCTTGCCGGCGTCCAGGGTGAAACCAAGTCTAGTCGCGACGGACCCTGCCGCAGTCCTGCGCGTCTTCGCACAGCACCGCATCCAGCCATCGGCCCAGCGCGTCGCCTTCGGTTGCTGGGTGCTGGCGACGCGCTCGCATCGGTCGGCCGACGAGGTCTACGCCGCGGTCAAGCCGACGTTGCCGGTGCCGTCGCGGGCGACCGTCTACAACACGCTGCACCTGCTGGTCGAAAACGGTGTGCTGAAGCAACTCGTGATCACCGATAGGCGGGTGGTCTTCGACCCGGTGCTCGCGCCCCACCATCATTTCGTCGACAACGACTCCGGCCAGAGCGTCGACGTGTCCTACGACGCGGTGGCGGTCGCGCAGGTTCAGCCGCTCGACGGCCTCGATGTGCGCGAGCTGCAGGTGGCGCGCGCTGGCGCCCATGCGGGCGATTTGACGACGCCCTCTAGCGGCGAAGCGGGCACCCAACGCCGCGCTCAAGCATCAGAGAAGAAAAAGGCGGCCTTTCGGCCGCCCTTTTCGTTGCTCGCGTGCGCGAGCGCAAGGCTCACTTGAGGGTGACCTTGGCGCCCTCGGCCTCGAGCTTCTTCTGCATGCTCTCGGCGTCGGCCTTCGAGACGCCCTCCTTGACGACCTTCGGAGCGCCGTCGACGAGGTCCTTGGCCTCCTTCAGGCCCAGGCCGGTCAGCTCGCGCACAACCTTGATGACCTGAATCTTCTTGTCGCCCGAGGCCGTCAGCTCGACGGTGAACTCGGTCTTCTCGGCGGCGGGAGCCGCCGCGCCGCCGCCGGCGCCGGCGGGCATCGCCATCATCATGCCGCCGCCCGCGGCGGCCTTGACGCCCCACGCCTCTTCACAGTCCTTCACGAGCTGAGCGGCTTCCATGAGGGTGAGCTTCGAGAGCTGGTCCTTGAGTGCAGCGAGATCAGCCATTGTACTTCTCCGGTGTGGATGCCCGACGCAGCGGGCATATCAGGTGAAAACGAAACGAAAAAACCAAACGAACGATCAGGCAGCAAAGGCTGCGGCTCAGGCCGCCTTCTTCGCATCCTCGTCGTGCTTCGCCTGAAGCAGTCCGACGACGTGCTGCGCCGGGGCGTTGACCTGCGCGAGCAGCTTGCCCGCGACACCGTTGATGGTGCCGAGCAGCTGGGCGCGGAGCTCGTCGAGGCTAGGCATCGTGGCGAGCGCCTTGACCCCTTCCTCGTCGAGGCGGTTGCCGCCCTGGTATCCAGCCTTGACCTTGAACTTCTCAAGGCCCTTCTTGATCTCCGCGATGGCCTTCGCGGGCGCGACCGGGTCGGTCTTGTGCCACGCGATGGCCGTGACTTCCTGGAAGTCGTTGGCGATCACGGACAGCGGCGTCCCTTCGGTGGCCTTCTTCGCCAGCGTGTTCTTCACGACCCGGTAGTTGACCCCGGCTTCGTGAAGCTTCCGGCGAAGTCCGTCCACCTCAGCGGCGTTCAGACCCTGCACGCTCGTGAGGACTATCGAGGCGACTTCCTTGAACTCACCCTTCAAGAAGGCAAGTTGCTCTTCTTTCGTCGCACGATCCGTCATTGCGAGCCTCCTTCATCAGCAAGCACCGATCCCCGCGGCATCGTCGGCGACGATGACCACCGCGGAGACAGGTTGAGCCGAGATCGGTCGCGGGCTTTTTCTGGTCTTCGTTCCGACGTCGCGTCGGGACCCGACCGGAGAACCCTGGATCCGCCTCGTCTCGGCCGGCCCACCGGCGCGAGGCTGGTGGTTTAGGCCCTATCGTCGACGATCCCTCACGGGTGTCGCCGTCGACGTCGGGCACCGACTGTCTACGACGGGCACGGCTCGAGTTTCCCCGATCCGTCCTTCAGGGGGGGCGTGTAGGCGAGCGCTGCGCCGCTGGCAAGCACCTTTGGCAAGCACCTTTGGCAAGCACCTTTGGCAAGCATCGTTGGCAGGCGCCCCCTGACAAGCGTCTGTCCAGGCGCCGCCCGCACGCCGCGGGCTCCGCCCGCCGCCCCGTTGCCGCCGTCGACGTCGGCAGATACGCCGCCGACATGTTGTCGATTGTCGTCGCTGTCGTCGCTGGCCTCTTCGTGGGGGGCGTTCTCGGGCTTGCGTGCTCATCGGCGTGGGCCGGCGTGCTGCCGGCGCTGCTCGTGATGCCCGTCGTCTACGTGCTGCTGGTGCGGCGCATCAACAAGCAGGTGCAGGCCGCCATGGGCGGCGTGATAACCGCGGCGCAGAAGGGCGACGTCGACGCCGCCGTGGGCATGCTCGGCGCGATCCAGCTCCGTTTCGGCCGGTGGGCGCCGTTTCTCTCGAGCCAGATCGACGGCCAGATCGGGTCCATCCACTTCATGAAGAAGGAGTTCGAGAAGGCGAAGCCCTTCCTCGAGCGCGCGTTCGTCCGCTCGTGGGACGCGAAGTTGATGCAAGCCATCCTGCTGTCGGGCGCCCTCGACCCGAAGAAGCAAAAGAAGAAGGAGCTGACCCTCGCGCCCGTCGACGATCTGCTCGAGAAGACTGTGCGCTTCGCTGGCAAGCAGGGTCTGCTGTGGTCGACGTGGGCCTGGCTGCACTGGAAGAACGGCGACGCCAAGAAGGCGCTGTCGATCCTGTCGCGGGGCAAGGAGAAGCTCGGCGAGTCCGACGCGCACCTGAACGCCAACCTGCTGGCGCTGCAGAACGACAAGGACATGAAGATGAAGGGCTACGGGCAGGCCTGGTACGCGATGCACCTCGAGGAGCACCCGGCGATCTACGAGCAGCGCCGCGCCCAGAACGTCCGTTTCGCGCGCCGCTGACGGCCCGCGCTGTCGTCGTCGCGGCGGACGCTCAGCCGTGAAAGACGTGGCTACGGGCGATGCGCCCGGCGGCGTCGACGACGTACAGCTCGGCGACGACGAGATCGGGCTCGCCCGGCGCCCGCCGCAGGTACTCGAGGAACACGCTGTCGCCCTCGGCGACGACGCGGCGCTCCTCGTAGCGCAGGCGCGGCAGGCGCTCGAACGCCTCGGCCCACCACGACCGCAGCGCCGCCCGCCCGCGGATCTCGCCCTGCGTCTCGGGATGCCGGTCGCGCAGCTTCGGCGAGACGTGGACGGCGTCTTCAGCGTACAGGCCGACCAGTCCGTCGAGGTCCCGCGCGTTGAACGCCTCGAGCCAGCGGCGCGCAACGCCGACGTGACCGTGGCGTCCGCCGACGACGGCCCGCTTGACGATCTGGCGCACGTTGGGTGGGCAGGCGATGGCGTCGACGCCCACGCCGTCGACAAAGCGGAATTCGTCGAACTCGTCGTTCGGTCGCACGGGGCTGTGGTCGACGTCGGCGACGAAGCAGAAGTTCAGGTGCGTGCCCTTGCTGCCGGCGGGGTGCTCCTCGTAGGTGACGAGCCCGGGCGGAGCGCCGTCGACGCCATCGAGCAGCGGCGCGAAGGTGCCTCTCAGCCCGGTCTCCTCGTGTAGTTCGCGCACGGCGGCTTCCAGCGGCGTCTCGCCATCCTTCAGCTCGCCGCCCACCGGCAGCCAGGTGCCAAGGCGTTTGTGGCGGATGAGCAGCACACGGCCGGCGTCGGGGCCGGCGGTGCGGCGACAGAACACAGCGACCGAGAACGCGCGGCGGACGGCGGTGGTCATGGGGCCTCACGAAGACAAGCGCAGGCTCAAGAGAGTTCGGCGACGGAGTGCAGCGCGGCGAGCGTCGACGGTGCCACACGGGCGGGGTGCCCGTTCAGCGCACGAGCCGCGGCCGCAGCGACACCTCGCCTTCGGCGACGGCGACCTCGAAGCGAACGCCGCGACAGGCATGCTCGACGATCAGGCGCTCGGATTCGCCGCGGATCGTGTCGGCGAAGGCATCGAAGTCGACGTCGAGCCCGTCGTCGACGCCAGCGGCCTTCTTCGCGCGCAGGAACTCGTAGAAGAGCGCCTGCAGGTCGTCGCGCGAGGGCGCGAGCGCCGCCGTCGCGGGCATCGATATCGGGGCCGGGCGCGCGGGCTCGATCACCGTGTCGTGGGACGCGGCAGGCGCCGAGGATGGCGCTTCGTCGACAGCGCCGGGGGCGTGTGGCGCCGCCGGCGCCTCGTCGGGCTTGACCAGCGACTTCGATGCGGCGCCCTCGGCGACCGGGTTCGACGGCGTCGCCGCGGGCACGTCGCTGGGTGCTGCGGGCGCCGCGCCACCAGCGTCCCCCGTGGGCAGCGCGGGCAGCGGCTCCAGAGGACCCGAGGCGGCGGTCACGGGCGGGATGGTCGGCGACGCGTTCGGTGCCTCCGACTGTAGCGAGGCCGGGCTGACCGTCGGGGCGGGCGCCGCCGAAGCCTCCTCGGTCGGCACCACTGCGCTCGCAACCACGCCATCGTGGGCGTCGGTCGACGAGGACGACGTGCTCGCCTCCTTGCCAGCGTCCTTGCCAGCGTCCTTGCCAGCGTCCTTGCCAGCGTCCTTGCCGGCGTCCTTGCCGGCGTCCTGGCCGGCGTCCTGGCCGGCGTCCTGGCCGGCGTCCTTGCCGGCGTCCTTGCCGGCGTCCTTGCCGGCGTCCTTGCCGGCGTCCTTGCCGGCGTCCCTGCGCCTCTCGTCGGCGGCTCGACCCTTCGCGCCCTTGCGGCGGGCCGGCCGTGCCTCGCTGACCCCCTCGCCGTCGATGATCGGGCGCGGCGGCTCAGAGACCTCGTCGGCGCGTAGCGCCGATGGCGCGGGCTCACGAGACCGGGAGCGCACCGGGCTTATCTCGGGGTGCTCGGCGATCTCGTGGACGCCCGTCCTCGGCAGGCGCGGCTCGCTCGCCGGTGGAGTTGGGCGTGTCTCGATGGCGCTGCGGCGCGGCGTCGGCTCCTCGGGGGGCAGGTCGCGCGTGCGCTTCTGCACCGGGCCAAGGTTTGGATCCTCGTTCTCGCACAAGGAGGCGCCGACCTCGTTGGTCGCCTGCGCCAGCTCGGCGAGGCCGGCGTAGTCAGCCGGGTTCACGCGCGTGTGCTTGTCGCCGTTGGCGAGCGCGCGCAGCGCACGGACAAGCTCGTCGATGCGACTCGACAGCGGCCCGAGCAGCACCCACACCGTCACCGCGAGGGCCGCGATCACCGCGGCGTCGACGATCAGCACCGAGCGCTCGGTCTCGGCGCCGGCCTGCTCGAGGAGGAGATAGCGCGCGGTCGCGCCGATGGTGGCGACGACCACGACCCCGCCGGTCAGGGTTGTGCGCAGGTTCCTCATCGGGGCGCGCAATAGCGAAGACACGACAAAAGAAACAGTCCCCTCGTCGGGGACTGTTTCTCGTCTTCGGCCTGGCGCCAGAAGCCTGGTGCGCGGAGGGAGACTCGAACTCCCATGGGTCGCCCCGCTACCACCTCAAGATAGTGTGTCTACCAGTTCCACCATCCGCGCACGTCGCGGGCGCTTTGTGTGCCACCCGCATCGAGATTGCAAGGGAAATTCACTGCGGCGCCGCGGCCTTGTCGCCGTCGGCCGGGGCGGTCGGCACGGCGGCGGCGCCATCGGTGGCCGGTGCTGTGTCGCCGACGGCCTTCTGCTCGCCGTCGACGGCCGCCGGCGCGGCGGCGGCGTCGGTCTTCTTCTCGGCAGTGGCGGCGGTGCTGGTCGCCGCGGCCTTGGCGCGCTTCGCCATCACCGACGTCGACGACGAGCCGAAGTAGCTGAGCGAGATGCTCGTGAGCATGAATACGACCGCAGCCGCCGCCGTGAGCTTGGCAAGGAAGGTGTTGGCCCCGCGGCCGCCGAACACCGTCTGCCCGCCGGCGCCGCCGAAGGCCGCACCAACGCCACCCCGGGCGCCAGGCTGCAGCAGCACGAACAGGATCAGGAAGAGGCTGACGAGGATGTGCAGGACGACGAGGAAGGCGGTCATGGTCGGAGCCGGATAGGCGCAAGCGCCGGAGACGGCAAGGGGGCGCTGCGGTGAAGATGGCCGGAGGCCGTTTTCGCCGCGGGCTGCGTCTCGGGTGGGGGGGCGGGTCTGGAACAGACCTGCCAAAGGGCTCGCAGGCTGTGGTGAAACGCCGGCGGCGTTTTCACCACAGCCTTCTAGCGTCGGGGCTCAGCGTCGGGGTGTACGTCGAGGGCCCCCCGGAAGATCGCGCGCAGGTCCGCGGAAGCTGGCGTTTGTTCGAGGAGCGGACGGACCCGAGCATCGGCGACGAGACGATCGAGGACGCGGTCCTGTGCTCGGCTCTTCGCGAGCGCGGCGCTGTAGGAGACGTCGGGGCGGAACGTCACCATCGTGTACGACGGCGTCACCTCGTCGGGGAACGTCCGGGCGAGGGCGGCCTCGACCTTCTTGCGGTACACGAACGCCGGGTCGGCCACCTTCTCACGCATCTCGACGAAGTTCTCGAGGGCGAGGGTCGCGATGGCGTCGCCGTTTTCCTTGCGGCGCGCCGAGTACAGCGGCAAGGCGCGGTCCCAGTCGTCGCCGGTCTCGTCGAGGACCTGCATGAGCACTGCGCAGTCCTCGAAACCACAGTTCATGCCCTGCCCGAAGAACGGCACGATGGCGTGGGCGGCGTCGCCGATGAGCATCGTCCGCCCGCGGTGCCACGGCGCACAGCGCACCGTGCACAGCGACGAGACGGGGTTGTGCGCCCACTGGGCGTCGAAGTCGGGGATCAGCGCCAACGCGTCGGGGAAGACGGCGGCGAAGAATCGGCGCGCCTTGTCCGACGTGTCGAGGGCCGCGAAGCTGTCGCGCTCTCCTTCGAGGGCGAAGAACAGCGTGCAGGTAAAACTGCCCTCCACGTTGGGCAGCGCGATGAGCATGAACGACGACCGCGGCCAGATGTGCAGAGCGTTCTTGTCAAGCAGGAACGCGCCGCCGGGGCCTGCAGGGATCGCCAGCTCTTTGTAGCCGTGGGGCAAGTAGGTCTGCGAGTACTCGAAGCGATCGGTGCGCTGCATCGCGTAGCGCACCGCCGAGAACGTGCCGTCGGCGCCGACGACGACGTCACCCTGTAGCTCGACGGCGCCGCCTGGCATCGCGAAGCGCACGCGCCGTGCGCCCAGGTCGGTGTCTTCGCAGCGGTGCTCGAAGTGCACCGGGACCGACGCGCGATCGAGCAGGTCGAGCAGCTTGATGTTCAGGCCGCCGCGCGAGACCGAGCGAATCGCCTCGCCATTCAGGCCGTAGGGCATGAACGGTCCGGTGCCGTCGACGGCGTGCATGCGCCGCCCCGGCATCGGGATGGCGACCTGCTCGACGTCCTCGCGCACGCCAGCGAGGTCGAGCGCGCGCAGGCCGCGATCGGACAGCGCGAGGTTGATGGACCGCCCGCCGACGTAGCCGGCGGCGCGGGGGTCGGAGCGGCGCTCGCAGAGGACGACGTCGTACCCGCGCCGCTTGAGCAGCAGCGCCAGCAGCGTGCCCACGAGTCCGGCGCCGGCGACAATGACGCGCGCGTCGCGCCCGTTCTTCGGGATGTCGTTCTTCATGCGGCACACTCCCGGAGGATGTCAACAAAGCGCACAACGTCGACGAAGCGGCAGTAAAGCGGCGCGGGAGCCGCGCGGAGCACGTCGGGGCGGCGGAAGTCGACGCACACGCCGCGCTCGTGCAGCAGCGTCTGCAGCTTCTCAACGTCCATGCTGCGACCGCGCAGCGAAAGCTGCGCGCCGCGGTGTGCAGGATCGCGCGGTGTGATCACCTCGACCCCGGGCACGCTATCGACGAGCTCTTCGAGGAAGCCGGTGAGGCGCAGCGACTTTTCGCGCAGCCGGTCGAGGCCGGCGCGGGCGAACACGTCGAGGGACGCGTGCAGCGACGCCATCGACAGGACCGGGGCGTTGGAAAGCTGCCAGCCATCGGCGCCCTCTTCGAGCTGCAGCTCACCCTTCTGGAAGCGCGTCGACGGCTTCGCGCTCCACCAGCCACAGAAGCGCGGGGCCTCGAACGCGCGCGCGTGGCGCTCGTGCACGAAGGCCATCGCCACGCCGCCGGGCCCGCTGTTGAGGTACTTGTAGGTACACCACGCGGCGAAGTCGACCTCGTCGTCGTGCAGCGACAGCGGCACGTTACCCGCAGCGTGGGCCAGGTCCCAGCCGACGACGATGCCGCGCGCCCGGGCGAAGCGCGTGAGGCGCCCCATCTCGAAGAGCTGACCCGTATAATAATTCACCCCCGAAAGCAGCATCACCGCAATCGAGTCTTTTTCGCGTTCGAGCAGCGCCTCGATATCCTCGGTGCGCAGCAGATCCTCGCCCGGACGCGGCGCGATCTCGATGACGGCCTCGGCATGGTCGAAGCCGTGGAAGCGCGCCTGCGACTGCACGAGGAAGCGGTCGGAGGGGAACGCGCCGCCTTCGATCACAATTTTGAATCGCTGCGCCGTCGGCCGATAAAAGCCAACCATCAACAGGTGCAGGTTGGTCGTCAGCGTGCCCATTGCCACGACCTCGCCGGGACGCGCGCCGACGAGCCGTGCTCCCCGCTCGCGGAAGAGCGCGTGGTAGCTGAACCACGGCTCCTGCGGCCCCGGCAGCGGCCCCGGCGTCTTCGGTGACGAGAACGCCGCACCCGTCGCCGCGAAGTGGCCCTCGACGCCGAGGCGCGCCCACGCCTCCAGCTCGGCGTCCACCGACGCCCGCACGCCGCGAGGCATCAGCCCCAGCGAGTTTCCGGTCAGATAGACGACGTCGTCGCCGGCGGCGGTCTGCGGGCAGCAGAACTCGGCACGAAACGGCGCCAGCTCGTCGGCGTCGTCGAGGGCGCGCGCGCGCGCGGCGGGATCGTTCGGGATCACGGACCACCTCCGGAAGTCGGGACCGCAGCGTCAGGAGCTACAGCGACGAGCGGGCACAACAACGGGCGAGACGGTGCAGCGTCGGCCACGAACGGCGCCACCTGCAGCAGCAGCGCATACACACCCACCGGCACGTGCTCGTCGATGGCGGCGAGCTCGGTCACCGTGCGCGGCGCCGGGACTTCGGCGACGTCGCGGGCGCCCGGCGGCAGATCGAAGAAGGCCCGGTGCGCCGACAGCAGCCCGCCGTCGTCTTCGCGGTCGAGGGACGGGAGATCGACGACGACGTGATCGATGCCGACGCTGCGCAGCCAGCGGGCGGCGTCCCAGGTCAGGTAGGGCGGGTTGGTGCCGGAGAAGCGCTGTGCGCGTCGCGCGGCCCCCGGCGCGGTCGCCAAGACGAGGGCGCGCGGCACGAGCCCGCGCCGGTCGAGGGCATCCCACGCGGTCTCGAGCAGGTCGCGATCAACGACGAGGTCGTCGTCGCGCTGGTTGCCGGCGACGTCGTCGTCGCTCTCGCCGAGCGGCCGCGGGCGCACCCGCACGAGCGCCGCGACGACAAGGGGCGTGGTCAGACGCACTGGGTGGCGCGACGCCAACAGGTGACCCGGCCCCTCGGTGTGCGTGCCGTCGCCGTGCGGCGTCAGCGTGTGGGTCTCGCAGTTGCACGAACCGCCAAGCCGGACGTCGCCGACGAAGCCGCCAGCCTGCACGGCGGCGGTGCGGGCCGGGCCAAGGTGGAACGCGCGGCCGTCATCGGCGTCGAAGCGCACCGGCACCGAGAGATCGATGCCGCCATCGACGTCGACGGCGAAGACCGCAGATCCTTCGTGCAGGCGCAGGCGCATCGGGGGCGGGCTTAGCGCGCGCCCGCCGGCGCGTCGACGCCAGCGGCGACGCCCGTAGCGTTCGGTGGTGTCAGGGCGCCGCAGGGTGCCGCGGGCCCCCGGGGTCCCGCCGGTTTCGCCCGCGGTCCGCGCGCGTTAGCGGTCGGCGTGCGCCACGCGTCCCTCGGCCCGCGCTGTCCGCGCTGCTTCAGCAAGCCGGCGCTGTGCCTCTGCCCGCAGCTCGTCCCCCGCGCCGGTCGCACCGCCGTGCGCGTCGTCGTGCACGAGACCGAGCTCCACAAGTCGACGAACTCGGGGCGGCTGCTGCCGCTCTTGTGGCGCGAGGCGTCGATGGTCGTCTATGGCCACGGCGCGCCGTCGCTGCCAGCGCAGCCGTGGCCCGAGGGCACGCGCCCGCTGGTGCTGTTTCCCCTCGCCGGCGCGCCCACCCTCGACACCATCGTCGACGACGACCCGCGCCCGTTCTCGCTCGTCGTCCTCGACGGCACGTGGCACCAGGCCAATCGGCTGCGCAAGCGCTTCCACCACGCGCGCGTTCCGTTCGTGCGCCTGCCCGAGCGCGAGCGCCCGACGCTCTACAAGCTGCGCCGCGGACACTTCGGCGCGAGCCTGTCGACGCTGGAGGCCACCGCCGCCGCCCTGGCGATCCTCGAGCGCGACGACGACGTCGAGGCCCACCTCGTCGACGGCTTCCGGCGGATGCAGGACCGCACGCTTTGGCTCCGCGGCGCGATCGACGCCGACGACGTCTACGGCGGACTGCCGGCCGGCCTGCAGCGCCACACGGTGAACGGGCCGGCCGCGGCAGCAGCCCCGCAGCACGACGGTGACGACGGCGACATCGACGACGCTACAGCAGGTGCGTGACGCGGGCGTCGGCGCGCATGGCCTCGTAGATGGCGTACACCTGCTGCCCCGAGGTCACGTAGAGGTCGATGGTGACGCAGGTGTAGCGCCCACCCGACGACTCGCGGGTGCTCCACGCGCCGTCGTCG
>VGSZ01000071.1 GCA_016874845.1 Deltaproteobacteria bacterium | reverse complement strand
CGCGTGCGTCGTCGTCGTCGTCGTCGTCAGCGCGGCCCTCGGAGCTGGCCAGCCGGGTCAGGTTGGGCCCGGCGGTCACGGGCGACAGCGGTTCGGAGCCGCAGCCGCTGGCCACCACCGACAACGCCACGAACAAGACGCTGCGCGACATCGGGTCACCTCATCGAAAGACAGCCTACGCCGTCGATGCAGATGCCGCGCGCACACCGAGGGTGGCGCAAGGTGGCGGATCGGCCGGGCTGCGTCCTCGGAATCGACCGGTTTGGGTGGACGCCATCGACCGCTCAGCGCGGCAGCGTCTTGAGCGCGGCGCGGGCGGCCTGCACGGCGGTGTCGCCGGCGGCGGCGCCGAGCTTGATGACCTCGTCGAAGCGCTTGCGGGCGTTGACGAAGTCGGGGCCGGTGCCGCCGTCGGCGAAGGCGGCGCCGAGGCGCAGCAGATAGTGGGCCTTCTCGGCGCCGGCGGTGCCGTTGGCCAGCGCCAGCAGGTGTTGCTTGCGCTGCTCGTCGACGGCGATCACGTCCTTGTTCTGGGCGCCGCTGTCGCGCAGCAGCATCGACAGGAAGTCGAGGGCCTGGGCGGTGTGGATCGACGGCGCGACGCCTTCGGGCAGCAGCTTGCGCAGCTCGAAGATCGCCTGCTGGCGCTTGCCGCGCGACGACAGGCACAGCGCGAGGCTGACCCGCGCCTCGGGGGCGACGGGCGCGCCGCGCTCGTTGGCGGCCTCCTTGAAGAGCTCGAGGGCGCCGTCGGCGTCGCGGTGGCGGAACAGCCGCGACAGCCCGAGCCGGTAGCGCATGTCGGCGGCGACAGGGCCCTTGCCGTCGACGTCAAGGTAGGCGCGGCGCGCCGCGTCGACGCGGTCGGGGTCGCCGGCGGCGAGGGCGGCTTCGACTGATCTCTTGGCGTCGTCGACGTCGAGCATGGGGCCCTCATAGCACGGCGCGCGGGGCGCTCGTCTGGTGCGGCGCTGGCCGGGCCAGCCGTGCGCGGACCGCCGTCAGCGTGTCGTCGGGCGGGGCGCGCTCGCGCGCTTCGTGACGGCCTTGGCGGCGGCGGGCAGGTCGCGCAGCGGGCAGGCGCTGTCGTCGGGGCGGGTGCGCAGCGCCTCGAGGGCGATCACCGCCTCGGGCGAGAACCCGCGCGCGCCGAGCAGCAGCAGCGCCTCGCGGCGCCGCGGGCACGTCGTCGCCGTCGCGAGGTCGCGCAGGCCCAGCGCGTCGGCGTCGGCGGCGGTGAACTCGGCCCGCTCCTGCTCGCGCCCGCCGCGCGTGCTGACGCATCGCCCAGTCGTCGTCGCCGAGCAGCGCCCGCAGGCGCGGCGTCACCGTCGCCGCCGGCCAGTCACCGAGCCCGTCGAAGGTCGGCTCGACGTCGCCGCCCTGCCGCAGCCGCGCGACGAGCCCGACCCACGCCGCCTCCTCGACGACGCCCCGCCGCGCCGCTGCCCGCCACGCGTCGAGGGCACCGTCGTCGGGCGGGGGCAGGGGGCGCGCCCGCGCGGCCAGCGCGTACCCGCGCCGCAGGTGGCGTGTCGGCGTGCGCTGCGCGGCCGGGAGCGTCGAGCGCCCGCAGGACGAAGGCGGCGCCGCCGTCCTGCTGCCCTGCCCGCAGCCCCGCGTCGTCAGCCGGGTGCTCGACCAGCGACCACGCCACGACGACGAGCACCAGCGGCGCGAGCACGAGGAGCAAGCCGGCCAGCGGGCGCCGCAGCGCGCGCTGCAGCGGATCGAGGTCGGCAGGGAGGCGTCGTCGTCGGTGGGGCGCGTCATCGGGGTCGTGGCCGTCGGTCGTTCACCGCGACAGCGCCTGCAGCTCGTCCCACGTCTTCGTGCCGGTGGGGGCGAAGCACAGCGCCTGCCGCGCCAGCGTGCGCGCGCGCTCGGGGTCTTCGGGGCGGGCGCCGCGGGCGAGGGTCAGGCCCTGCTCGGCGCGGGCGGCGAGCTGGTCTTGCGCGCCGCGCCAGCGCGGGTCGTCGGGCAGCACGCGCAGCGCCTTCAGCAGGTCGCGGGCGCCGCCGCAGCCGTCGCCCTGCTCGAGCTTCTCGGTGCCCGACAGGTACAGCGCGTCGGCGAAGGGCCTCTGCACCGAGGCGAAGATCGGGGACGACGCGCTGGCGCCGAGCGAGCCGAGCAGCCGGAACGCGTCGTCCAGCGGCCCGCGGGCGGCGGCGCCGTCGTAGCGCGATAACGACGCCTTGCCGTCCGCGAACGCGCGCTCGAAGCGCTCGACGTCGCGGGCGTAGCCGGCGTAGCCGGCGGCGGTGGCCAGCCGCCGCGCGTCGTCGAGGCGGCCGGCGGCGAACGCCGCCCGCGCCGGGGTCAGCCCCGGGTCCTTCGGCGCGCTCTCCTTCGCCGCGCGCACCCGCGCGATCAGCGCCTGCCCGGTCTTGTCGTCGGGGAAGCGGGCGAGGTGCTGCTCGACGCGGGCCAGCGCCTCGTCGACGCGGCCTTGATCGAGCAGGCCCTCGACGATGCGCAGCGAGCGCACCAGCGCCCGCTCGGCCAGCGCGCCGCGCAGGCGGTCGCGGTCGCGCCCAAACACGCTGCTGTCGGCGATCCGCAACAGCGCCTCCAGCGCCTCGTCGTCGCGGTCCTCGTCGCCCATCCGCAGCGCCAGCTGCAGCGCGTCGCGCGCCCGCTGCTCGGTGCGCACCACGCGGTCCAGGGACTGGCCCTCGGCGTCGTCGGGCACGAGCGCGAGCCACGAGCCCACCCGCAGCGCGGCGCCGTCGATGTCGCCGCGCAGCAGGTGCTCGCGCGCCTCGGCCGACAGCGTCGCCACCTGCAGCCGCACCTGCGCCGGCGCCTCGTCGGACAGCACCGCGCCGTGCACGAGCCTGCCTGCGACGGTGACGACGCCGAGCGCCGCGCAGGCGGCGATCACCCAGCCGGCGCGGCGCCGTACGCGCTCCCGCAGCGCGGCGGCTTCGGCGTCGGCGCGCCGGCGAGCCTCGCGCTGCGCCTCGCGCTCGGCGTCCGCCGCCGCCCGCCGCGCCACCCGCACCTGCGTGCTCGTCTGCTCCGGCGCCGACGGCGCGGACGCCGTCGTGGGCTCGGGCTCCGGCCGCGGCATCGGCGCCGCGTCGGCGCGCAGGAAGCGCAGCTCGGTCTTGCCCACCCCGAGCATGTCCCCGTGGTCCAGCCGCACCCGCCCCTCGACGGGCAGGCCGTTGCGCAGCGTCCCCGACGACGAGCCGAGGTCGACGACGAAGAAGCCCACGTCGCCGTCATCGTCGTCGGCGCCCTCGGGGTCGCGCCACGACAGCTCGGCGTGCCGCCGCGACACGGCCTTGTCGTCGAGCCGCAGGTCGGCGTCGCCGGCGCGGCCGAGCAGCGCCGGGTCCACCGCGATCGACAGCTCGACGGGCGCGGGCGGCGGCGCGCCGTCAACAGCGACCACCACCAGCCGGCCACCGCGTCGCACCCTGCGGGCCTTGCGCTCCTTGATCGCGGTGACCTCGAGCTTGACCTGCGCCGCGGTGTCGTGGCGCGGGCGACGCTTCAGCTCGCGCGCGAACGATCGCTCGGCGTCGACGACATCGTCACCGGGCCGCGGCGCCGCCTGCGGCGTCGGCAGGGCGGCGCCGCGCGACGCCGGTGGCGGATGGCCGGCGCCGCGCCGTGGCTGGCTGCCGGAGCGAGCGTGCGCGCTCTCGTCGTCCAGCTCCACGACGTCAGCGCTGGCGAGCAGCGACGTGTCGAGGCGCGAGGCCTCGTCGTCGACCTCGACGTAGTCGTCATGGGGGCTCGCCGGCCTCGCCCCCGGGGTCGTGCCAGGGCCGTCGTCGTCGAGCGCGCCGGCGCCATCGCCGCTCTCGCGCTCGCGTCGTCTGTCGGCTGCCCGCCGTCCCGTGGTCATGAGGCCGACCCTAGCAGGGTGCCGGAGAACGCAGAGACAACGCGCCTGCCTTGACCTGCCGCGCGGCCGGCGCCGGCCGACGACGGCGCCGGCGACGACCACCGTGCCGGCGGAAACGACGCGGATGTGCTAGCGACTCCCCATGTCCCCGACCCGCAAGCCTTCGCTCGCCACCCTCTCCGTCGCGCGCGCGCGCGCCGCCCTCGGCGTCGTCGCTGTCGTCGCTGTCGTCACCGTCGGTGGCAGCGGCTGTCGCTTCGGCGAGGCGGCGTTCTCGACCTCGTTCGACGACGTGGGCTTCGACCCCGGTGGTACGGTGTTCGCGACCCTCGATGGCCGCGACCAGAACCTCGTCGAGGACGGCGACCCGCGCGTCGCCGTGGCGATGACCTGGGTCGTGTTCGACCCCGCCGGCGACCTGTCCGACCTCGACGGCGCGGCGCTGTCGTCGATGGCCCACGAGATGGCCGTGCGCGACGCGCTGACGCTGGTCTTCGCGAACCAGGGCGAAGTCGACCCCGGCGCGCGCTTCCTGGTCGTGCGCGAGGGCGGCGCGATCGTGCAGTCCGGCGACGGCGACGACGTGCTGCCGGGGCTCGACTTTCGTCTGCACGTAGCCCCCGAGCGCCTCGACGCGGGCTCGACCTACGCCGGCATCGCGCCCTTCGGCAGCCGGCGCACGCTCGAGGTCACCATCGACGAGGCGACCTTCGGCGACACGGACCCGGTGGTGGCCGGCGAGCTGACGCTGACGTTCGACGCCATCGCCGGCCGCGACGCCGGCGACGCGCGCGAAGGCTCGATCTCCGGCGCGTTCCGCGCGCCGCTGGTGGTCGAGGCCGTCGCCGAGAAGAACGCCGCGCTGCTCGCCGGCGCCCAGGGCAGCGACGCCGTGCTGGCGCTGCCGCTGCCGCCGCGCGGGGAGCCGCTGTGAGCCGGCGCGCCCCGCACCCTGCCGTCCTCGCCTGCCTCGCGGCGCTGCCGTGGGCGACGTCGTGCGCGGTGGCCGTCGACGGCTCGTTCGCCGGCTTGCCGTTCTCGCCCGACGGCACCGCCGTGGCGGTCCTCGACGAGAACGACGTCCTCGTCCGCGGCGGCGCCGTCGTGCCCGTGGGCCTGAACCGCGCGCAGAAGCGGGTCAGCCTGTGGCTGTCGTCGGAGCGCGTCGACCCCGGCGTCGACTGGCGCACGCTGGGTGGCGCGCGCCTCGCCGAGCTGCGCACCCGGCTCGCGCTGTCCGACCTGCTCGTCGTGCAGGGCCTCGACTACGACGCCCTCGGCGACGGCGACGAGCTGACGGCCCGCGACGACGCTGGCCGCAAGAGCGGCGACTTCGCCTTTGCGCTGTCCCACCGCGCCCTCGGCGACGACGCGCTGGCCGGGCTCGGCAACGGCCTCGGCGCGCGCGTGACGGTCACCGCGCGCGCCGAGCGCGTCGACGACGGCGACCCGCGCGGCGGCAGCGTGCGCGTCGCGCTGGACGTCGAGCGCGAGCGCGCCGCCGGTCAGCCCGCCGGCGACCTCGTCACCGGCACGGTCAGCCTGACCGTCGACGTGCCCTTCGCCCCTGAGCGCCTCGGCGAGGCGAACCTCGCCGTCGTCGCGCCGATCGCCGCGTGCGCCGCCGCCGCCGGACCGCTCGGCGCGGGCGCCTGCGCCGACGAGCCGGCGCTGCCCGTCGTCGACGGCGGCGGCGTGCACTGAGGGCGCGGGCGTGGCGGCACCGCGGGGCTCCTTCTTCTTCGTCGCCGTGCTCGTCACCGTGACGCTGACCGGCGCGTGCGGGCCCACGCCCGAGTGCCGAGCCTTCGTCGCCTGCCAGCGCGCCGTCGACGACGATGTAGACTTGACGACCTGGGACGAGGGTGGCGCCTGCTGGCGGTCGTCGGCGGGGGTGGCCGCCACGTGCACCGCGCAGTGCCAGGAGGCGCTGGCGGCGCTGCAGGAGATCCCCGACGCGCCGGCGGCCTGCTTTGACTAGGCTCGGCGTCGACGTCTTCACCGCGCACACCGGCGCGACGACCGGGACAAGGCGGAAGGGCTGGCGATGAAGAAGGCAGGGATCGTGCTGACCGTGCTCGCGGTGGCCATCGCCGCCGCCACGCTGCTGCGTGACAGCCGCGAGGACGTCCCCGCCGTGCGCCTCGCCGGCGTCGAGCAGCGCGGCCTGACCAGCCGCGTGCTGTCGCAGGGGCGCGTGCGGGCGAAGACGCAGGTCGAGGTCAGCTCCGAGGTCGCCGGCCGCGTGGCGGTCGTGTCTGTCGAGGTCGGCGACGTCGTCAAGAGGGGCGACCTGCTGTTCTCGCTCGACGGCGAGCAGCTGAAGAGCGCGGTCGAACAGGTCTCGGCGGCGCTGTCGGCGGCCGAGGCCCTGGTGGCCCGCGCCGACGTCGCCGTGAAGGAGGCCGAGCGCGCCCTCGAGCGCGACCGCCGGCTCGCCGAGCAGGGGGTCGTCTCCGACGACGCGATCAAGCTCGGCGAGAGCCGCGTGGCCGGCGCGCAGGCCGAGCGCGCGCAGGCGGCGGCCAACGTCGAGCGCGCTCGCGTCGACCGCGAGCGCAGCAAGGACGCCCTGCGCCGCGCGCGGGTGGCGGCGCCGCAGTCCGGCACCGTCGTCGCGGTCGGCGTCGACGTGGGCCGCGTGGTCACGTCGGGCACCGGCCTGTCGGCGTCACCCGACGCCACGCTCGGGCTCGGCCTCGGCAGCCAGGCGCCGGTGGTGATCGCCGACCTCGACGAGCTGATTGTCAAGCTCGACGTCGACGAGCTCGACATCGCCCGCGTGCGCCCCGGCCAGCACGCCGTCGTGCGCGCCCAGGGCATCAAGGACGTCGCCTTCGACGGCGTCGTCGAGAAGGTCGGCCTGCTCGGCCGCGACGCGCTCGGCGCCGTGCTGTTCTCGGTGGACGTCCGCGTCACCGGCAGCCGCCGCGCCGACGACGCCAGCGGTCCCGATGCGGGAGCCGACGCGTCGCCCGCGTCGTCGCCCGCGCCAATGACGCCCGCGTCGCCCGCGCCGACGACGCCCGCGTCGCCCACGTCGTCACCGGGCGCCGTCGAGGGGCCGCCGCCGCCGCCCCCCGCGCCGCCGCTGCCGTCGCCGCGCGAGCTGTTGCGCCCGGGGATGACCGCCAGCGCCGAGATCGAGGTCGAGCACCTCGACGCCGCCCTCGTGGTGCCGCTGGCGGCGGTGCTCGAGGCGACGAAGAACGACGACGAGGACAAGCCCGACCGCGTCTTCGTCGTCGATGAGGCCGCGGCGACCACGTCCACCGGCGCGACGCCGACGCTGGCGAACGCGACCACGGCGCCAGCGGCGGCGAGCGCCGAGCGCGTGCTGACCGTGCGCGAGGTGGCGGTGCGCCTGGGGCCGTCGGAGGGCGACGGCATCGCGGTGCTCGATGCGGCGGCGGCGGGGCTGGTGCCCGGCGTGCGCGTGGTCGAGGGACCGTTTCGCGAGCTGAAGCGGCTCGAGACCGGCGCGCGGGTCCGGGAGCTCGTCGACGACGACGGCGACGGTGAGGCCGACGGCTCCGGCAAGGGCGACCCGCGCAAGCGGGCGCGCAAGCGGGCGCTCAAGCCGTCGAAGCCGTCGTCGAGCAAGAAGAACGGGCCGTGACGAACGTCGTTCAGGCACCGCTGGCGGCACCGCCGCTCATCGCCATCGACGCGCTTACCCGCGTCTACCGGATGGGCGGCGAAGAGGTGCGCGCCCTCGACGGCGTGAGCCTGCAGGTGGCGACGGGCGAGCTGGTGGCCATCGTCGGTCAGTCGGGGTCGGGCAAGTCGACGCTGATGAACCTGCTCGGCTGCCTCGATACGCCGACGTCGGGCAGCTACCGCCTCGCCGGGATCCCTGTCGAGCAGCTCGACGCCGACGACCTCGCCGAGGTGCGCGGCCGCCTGATCGGGTTCGTGTTCCAGAGCTTCCACCTGCTGCCGCGGCAGTCGGCGCTCGAGAACGTCACGCTGCCGCTGGTCTACCGGCGTGGCGACGTCGTGCCCAGGAAGGAGCGCCTGCGGCGCGCCGAGAGCGCCCTCGAGCTCGTCGGGCTGAAGGACCGCATGCAGCACCGCCCTGCCGAGCTGTCGGGTGGTCAGCGGCAGCGCGTGGCCATCGCCCGCGCGCTGGTGCACGAGCCCAGCGTCGTCCTCGCTGACGAGCCCACCGGCAACCTCGACAGCCGCACCACCGATGAGATCCTGACGCTGCTTGTCGATCTGAACACGCGGCTTGGCCGCACCGTGCTCGTGATCACCCATGAGCCCGAGGTCGCGCGGCGGTGCAACCGCGTCATCCAGCTCAAGGATGGTCGCGTCATCCGCGATGGACCGCCCACCAGCTGACTTCGTCGTTCGTCTCGTTCGCGCTCGCGCCTCGTTCGCGCGCTCGTCTCGTTCGCGCTTCTTCCGGGTCCGGTCTGCGCCTCGCGGCCTGCGCTCTCTTGCTCGGCGTCGTCCTCGTGCGCGCCTGATCGCTCTGGCCGTCTTCGCCTTCGGCGGGAGTCAGAGGGCGTCGGGCCACGCCCCCTGACGACCCCGGGCCGCCGGCGCGGCGCCCGCTCCGGCGGACGACCCGGGCTCTGCAGTCGATCGTCGCCGTCACTCGAGCTTCGCTGGCTGCGGTGCGCGGGTCGTGTCCCTTCTGCCCGAGGCACGGGGGCAGTTCGGCGGGCGTGACCGGCTCGCGCTCGTCGACGTCACTGTCGATGCACACGGCCTCGTCAGACGAGGATGCCCGTGGGCGCTCCGGTGCTCGCCGCCTGCCCGTCGCCCCACGACGGCTGCGGCGCGCCGAGCAGCTGCAGGATCTCGAGCTGCAGGTCGGCAAAGGGCCGCGGCGCGTCGGCGCTGCCGACGGCCTGCCCGAAGCGCAGGTCGCTGCCGCCGCCGCACAGGAGCACCGGCAGGTTCGTCGTCAGGTGCAGGTCGCCGTCGGACATGTCCGAGCCGTAGAGCACCAGCGTCGAGTCGAGCACGCCGACGTTGCGCAGCTCGCCCAGCAGGTGGGCCAGCAGGCCGGCCTGCAGCAGGTTCATCCGCCGCAGGCGGTCGATGAGCCCGGTGTCGCCGCGGTTGTGGGCGCAGGTGTGGTGGCCGTTGCCGGCGCCCAGCGTCTCGGGGATCGAAAGGTCCGAAGAGCTCGGCCCGTACATCAGCGTGGCGACGCCGACGGAGCCGCACTGCATCGCCAGCGCGATCATGCGGTGCATCAGCTGGTAGCGCAGCGTGTAGTTCGCGTCGCGGTCGCCGAAGTCGCCGGCCGGCGCGCCCTCGGGGCTCGTGCAGGTGCCGGCGCCCACGCCGTCGAGGCGCCGCTCGACGTCGCGCACCGAGTCCATGTACGTCGACAGCACCGGGCGCGCCTCGGCGGGCAGGCGGGCCTGCAGCCGGGTGGCGTCGCGGTGCAGGTGGTCGAGCACGCTGCGCCGACGGGCGTGCAGGTAGCGCAGCTGCGCCGCGCCGCCGTCGCCGGTGGCGAAGAGCTTGGCGAACAGCTGGCGCGGGTCGGCGATGGGCGAGCGGAACGCGTCGTCGCTCTGCCACGAGATTCGGTTCAGGTAGTCGTGCGAGTAGCCCGGGTGATCGTTCAGCGGGTGCACGTGGTAGTAGGGCGCCCCCACCTCGAGCGACCGCAGCGGCGTCGGCCGCGCGTCGGCCACGATCTGGTCGAGGGACTTGCCCGCCCGCGCTACCGCCGCGTCGCCCAGCGTGACCCGCCGACACGACAGGAAGCCCGCGGTGTTCTGCCAGTGCGGGTCGACGTCGCCGAAGCCGTTGTGCAGGCCGCGCACGATCATCGTGTTGTTCGTGAGACCCGCCTGGTCGAGGGGCGACAGCGCCTCGGCGAAGTTCCAGTTGCCGTCGACGGCGCCGGGCATGTGCGCGCCATTGGGGAAGAACACTCCGATGAAGCGCTGGCGCGGCGCCGCCTGCGCCCGCGTCGACGTCGGCAGCAACGACGACATCAGCGGTAGCGCCAGCTGCAGGCCCATGAACTGCAGCACCGTGCGGCGCGACAGCGGCAAGGACGACGAGGAAGAGCTCGCGCGGGTCACGGGGCCTCCGTCAGGCGCAGCGCGGTCAGGAAGGCGTCGATGCCGGTCGCGCGCAGCGGCGGCGCGGGCGCCTGGGGATCGTCAAGGCCGGCGAGCTGGTCGAGCACGCAGCGCTCCTCGGGGCGCACGGCGCGGTGCAGGCCCCACACGAGCAGCTTCTCGGCGACGCAGCGGCGGTACTGGCCCGCGTCCTTCACCCACGCCTGCAGCTCGGCGGGGTTGCGCACGCTGACGTCGTTGAACAGGAACGAGTTCTCCACCGAGCTGCCGTCTTCGTACGTGTCGCGGGCGAGGCCCGCAGGGTCGAAGCGCTCGAGCGCGAGCCCGAGCGGGTCCATCTGCGAGTGGCAGGCGAGGCAGCGATCGCTGGAGCTGCGGTGGATCTGCATGCGCTCGCCCAGCGGCGCCGCCGGGTCGATCTGGCCGACGGAGTTGTTGATCTCTTCACGCGTCGCTGGGTCGAGCATCGGCATCGGCTGGCACAGCGTGCGGCCGAGCGCGTACAGGCCGCGGCCGATCACGCGCTTGAAGTCCGAGCCCGTCGCCGTCGACGTGAGGAAGTGCCCCTGCGTGAACAGGCCGCCGCGGTCGGCGGTGGCCACGCGCGTCAGGCCGGCGGCGTCGACGGCGGCGGCGGGATCGAGGGTCAGCCCGTAGTGCGTGGCCAGCGGCGCGTCGACGAACGTGAAGCCCGGCGCGATCAGGCGGTCGGCCGACAGGTCCTCGGCGAGCACCGCGGCGAACACCGCGTGCGCCTCCTTGCGCATCGCCACCCGCAGCGGATCGGCAGACACCGCCGTGGTTGAGCCCACCACGCGGAAGTCGAGCCACTGCCCGCCGAAGTGCTCGACGAAGCGGTCGCCCGACGCGGCGAGCAGGCGCGCGGCCTGCGCGGCGATTACGTCGTCGCCCACCAGACCACCGGCCTCGGCCAGCGCGCGCAGCTCGTCGTCGGGCAGCGAGCCGCGGAAGTACAGCGCCAGCCGCGACGCCAGGCGGTGCTGGTCGTGCGCGCCATCAAAGCCGCCGGGCACGAACTCGGGCTTGTAGAGCACGTGGGGCGACAGCAGCGTCGCCTGCAGCGCGGCGCCCAGCGCCTCGGGGAACACGCCGATGATCCCGGCGGCGGCGGCGGCGGCGGCGGTCTCGTCGAACACCCGCCGCAGCTCGTCGCGCTCGAGGGCGACCAGCGGCCGGCGGAACGCGCGGGTGGCGACGCGCTCGACGACGAGCTGGCCGCAGTTGTCCCACGTGCGGCCGCCCGACGGCGGCGTCGGCGTAAACGCCACCGACAGCGCGTGGCCGGTGGTGTCCCACGAGTTGTTGGCGACGCGCTGCACGATGAAGTCGACGACGTCGCCGCGGCGCACCGGCAGCGCGGCCTGGAATTGCTCGCGCGCGCCGCCGTTGGCGATCACGGCGCGGAACAGGTCGCCTGCCGGGCCACGCACGACGACGATCACTCCGTCACCGCCGCCGGCGTCGGCGTCGAAGAACGAGCCCGACGGCGCCGCGCTGCCGTCGCGCGGCGCCGTCCAGCGCAGCATCACGTCGACGCGGAGGCCCGGGTGCAGGCCATTGCCCCACAAGAACATCCCCGGGTCGCCCGGCGAGAACCAGCGCCCGTCGGCAGGCGCATAGGCAAGCGCGCCGCCGTTCGCGTCGAGGTACGACCAGCAGTCGCGCCCCTGCTCGCCCGAGAACTGCGCGGCGGCGTCGTAGGCGCCGTGCTCGGCGCACGCCGGCGGCGGGTCGGTGGGGGTCGGGCAGCCCTCCATGACCGCCGGCGTCGCCATCAGCTCCGCCGACAGCGCCTCGACGGTGGCCAGCTGCGCCTCGAGCGCGCCGGGGTCGATGCGCGACTCGGTCATCGTGTCGAAGCCGTTGACCTGCGCCAGCGGCGTCCACTGCGCGAACCGCTCGACGGGCACCGGGCGGCCGAGCAGGTCGGTGACGAACTGCCGGAACTCCTCGTTGGACGTGCGCGGCAGGATCGTGACCGGCTGCGGCTCCACCTGACAGCCGCGCGGCGTCGGCGGTGGATTGCCGTCGTCGCCGTCGTCGTCGTCGTCGTCGCCATCGCCGATGGGCGGCGGCGTCAGCTCGTTCGTACATCCCGCCAGCGACGACGCGCCAACGAGTAGCACCAGCGCCAGCGTCCTCAGGGCCGTGATGTGTTCGAGCGCTCGCATGCCGTCGCGCCTCCTCAAGAAGCCGCTTCATCGTGCGATGAGGCGCGCACGTCGGCAACCACCCGGTGACCGATGCGCCGGACGGACACGGCGCTTGATCAGGTTCGGCGGGGCGGACGACGGGGCCTCAGCTCCTCATGCGCCGCTCACTCCTCGTCGAGGGTGACCTCCACCAGCAGGCCGAGCAGCGGCAGGTGGATCCACGTGCCCGTCACATGCAGTCCGGCGCGTACGGCGACGTCGCGGTAGGCACGCAGCTGGCCGGCGTAGTCGGCGACGTCGTCGGACAGCGTCGTCTTGTGGTCGACGATCACCGCGCCGCCGTCGGCGCCGTCGCCGTGCTCCAGCAGCAGGTCGATCTGGCCGCGCACGACGCTGCCGGCGTCGGTGGTCGACAGCACCGGCACCTCGGTGCGTCGGCGGTGCCCGGGCCAGCGCGAAGACAGGCCCGTCCACAGCCGCGCGCCGAGCGTCGCCACCTCGCCGGTGGACAGAAGCCGCTCGACGTCGAACTGCCGGCGCACGCGGGCGGCGAGCTGGTGGCGGCGCTGCTCGGCGTCATCGTCGACGAAGGCGTCGACGGCGAAGAACGCATGCAGCGCCTGCCCGAGGTGGTTCAGGTCGACGAGCTCGTCCTGCAGGTCGCGCGGCACCACCGCCGGGCCGAGCGTGACCCGCGCGCCGGCGCGCCCGGTGCCCGTCGTCGAAGACGGCTGTGAGAACATCGGCGGGTGCAGCGGCCGTGGGCCCGGGGGGGGAGGCGGCAGCATGACGTCGACGCCGGCGCGTGGCGCCTGGGCGTCGGGAGGGGGTGAGTGCACGGCCACGTCGACGTCTACGGTGCGCCCCCACGGCCCCCACGCCGCCGGGCCGCGCGGCGGGGGCTCGCGGCAGAACGAGCCGCGGTCGTCGGCGAGGGGCGCGAACATGCCCCGGCCCCACGCCGCGTGGTCGCCGACGACGACGACGCGATCGCGGGCGCGGGTGAAGCCGACGTACAGCAGGCGCAGCGACTCTTCGCGGGCCAGGCGCTCGACATGGGCGATGGCGGGCGACGCGCGCAGGTGGTCGAACAGCCCGCCGCGGCCGCTCCCGTGACCGTGCCCGTACGGCGACGGCCAGAGGCGCACCGAGCGGCCGAACAGCGGGCGCGCCGGATCGGCCAGCGACACCGGGGTCTCGACGACGGTGTCGAAGACGCGCACCCACGGGTTCTTCCAGACGCCGGTCAGCACGACGACGGGCCACTCGCGGCCCTTGGCCTTGTGCCAGGTCATCACCGTGACGGCGTCGCCGCCGCTGACGTCGCCGCGCTCGTCGTCGTCGTCGTCGCCGTCGGCGTCGCGCAGCTCGTCGAGGCGCCCGAGGAAGCCGGCGATGGTCGGTCCGTGGCCGCGCGCGAACGCGGCATCGACGAAGCGCACGGCGAGGGCGCGCAGGGCCGCGAGGTCGGCGAGCCGCTGCGAGGCGTGTCCCCACTGGGCGCAGCGCTCGCGCAGGCGCAGCACGTCGATGACGCGGTCGACGGCGCGCACGAGTCCGGCGGTGCGCTCGGCGCGAGCCGCGGCGGCGACGGCGCGGACGTCGTCGTCGTCGTCGAAGGCCTGCCCGGGCTCGCGGGCGACCACGGTGGGCACCAGCGCCTCGCCGGTGGGATCGGACAGCAGCCGCACGAGGCTGGCGCGGGCGAGGACGTCGCGGTCGTCGACCCACAGCGACAGCGCCGCGGCGAGGGCGCGGGCCTCCCAGGTCGCCGCGAGGCCGCCGCGGCGGAGCAGCGCGCGCACGCCGCGCTCAGCGAGGGCGGCGGCGGTGGCGCGGGCCTCGGCGTTGGTGCGGCACAAGACAGCGACGTCGCGGGCGCGGGCGATGGTGAGGGTGAGGGAGCCGTCGTCGGTGGGGCGGCCGCGGATCATGACCGCGCGCGACGACACGAGCTCCGCGACGCCAGCGGCGATCAGGTCTTCGTCGCGGGGCCGCTCGTCGGTGGCGGGCCAGCGGCCGTCGCGGAACCAGCGCTCGACACAGCTGCCGAGCTCGGGCGGGTCGAACGGGTCGGCGGCGCGCAGCAGCACGCTGCTCTCGGGCAGGCCGCAGTGGGTGGCAAAGGCGGGGGCGAAGATCGCCGACACGGCGCGCACCAGCCCGGGCCGCGAACGCCAGCTCCAGTCGAGCACGTCGCGCGACGTGGCCCGCTGCTGCACGGCGCGAAACAGCGCGGGCTCGGCGTAACGGAAGCCGAAGATCGACTGCTTCTCGTCGCCGACGATCACCGTGCGCAGGGTCAGCGCGCCGAGCGCCTGGAACAGCGCCAGCTGCAGCGGGCTTGTGTCCTGGAATTCGTCGATGAGCAGCAGCTTCACCTCGGCGCGCAGCGAGGCGGCGAGGTCGTCGCGCTGCACGAGCGCGTACGCGAGCTCTTCCATGTCGATGAAGTCGACGACGCCCTGCTCGAGCTTGTCGTCACGGTAGCGGTCCATCGCCCGCCGCGTCACCGCGAAGACGAGCTCGATGAGCGCGACCAGATCCTGCCGCAGCGACGCGTGGGCGACGTGGGCGCGCGCTGCCGTCTGCACCGCGCCGACCTTTGACTCCTTCTCAAGCCACAGCCACTCGCTCCAAGCCGGGGTCTCGCCCCGCGCGAGCGCGGCCGCCGCGCGCTCCATGCGACGCCGACGATCGATGACGCTGTCGGGTGCCCCTGCGGGCAGCGCGCGCGCCAGCGCCGCCTGCAGCGCCGCCTGCAGCGCGCCGTCGACCTCGATCGCGGTGCGCGGGCTCGGCAGGTTGCCGAGGAGGGACTCGGTCGACCCGCGCAGGCTCTGCTGCAGCTGCGCCGGCGTCAGGTCGTTGCTGCGGGCGACGGCGGCGAGATCGCGGCACTGCCCATCGAAGTCGAGCTCGCCAAGACGCTGCTCAAGCTGATCGAGGGCGTGGCGCTCGTCGTCGGTGAGCACGCCCTGCAGCGCGAGGGCGAAGGCGTGGGCGGCGGCGTGGGGGTCGAGCACCGACAGCGTCGGCGGCAGCCCGAGGGCGAAGGCGTGCTCTTCGATGAGCTGCGTGCACACGGCGTGGATCGTGCCGATGCGCGCGCTCTGCAGGCGGCGCGACAGGTCGACGTGGCCGCGCTCGACGAGGGCGCGGCGCACGCGGGCCTGCAGCTCGGCGGCGGCGCTGCGTGTGTAGGTAACGGCGACGACGCACTCGGGGGTGGCGAGCGGCGGGCTGCCGTCGGACCGCGGGCTCAGCGCGTCCAGCAGCTCGTCGGCGAGCCGGTGCGTCTTGCCGGTGCCAGCGCTGGCGGCGATCACGCGCAGCTCGCCCTGCGGTGTTGGCTCGACCCCCGGCCCCATCTTCGTCGTCATGCGGCCGACATTACCCACGCTGTGCGACGGACGCTGTCGCTGCCCGCGGGTCCGCCAGCGGGGCCCGCAGCGCGGCGAGCCACGCCGCGCGCTTGTCGTCGATGCGGACGCCCGCGTGGGCCGGGCTGGTGGACGGCAGCACCCGCACGTCGATGGCGTCGAGGCCGGCGATGTCGACGCGCGGCGCGACGTGGCGTCGGAAGAGCGCCGCGGCCTTGGCCCCGTTGCAACACACGCGGCGGATCGACGGGTGAGCGGCGAGCAGACCGGCGACGTCGTGGGGCTCGACGCTGGCGTCGTCGATGTCGGCGTCGAGGCTGCCCGGGCGTACGGCGGCGCGCGCGACGTCCCACAGCGCCAGCCCGGCGCGCACGAGGGCCGCAGCGCGCTCGTCGTAGGGGGCGCCGGCGGCGGCACCGGTGACGTCGGCGACGAGCGCCCAGAACGCGTTGCGCGGATGGGCGTAGTAGGCGCCGGCAGCGAGGGACGCGGCGCCGGGCAGCGAGCCGAGGATCAGGATCCGGCTCTGGTCACCGACGAGCGGCGGGAAGCTCTGCACGCGATGCACGACGACGCCCACCCTCGAGAGCGTAACAGCTCGAACGCTCGTCGTCCGACCTTGCGGCGCGGTGGCCGCCGCGGTCGCCGCGGTGCCCGCTACGACCCGCGGCGGGGGGCCTTGCATTCACCATTCTCGTCCCGTCGTCCCCGTGGCGATGCGTCGCTCGCCTTGACCGTCGTGTGCGCCGGCGCGCTGCCGTGGACGCTTGCGGGCTGCCCCGACGAGTGAGTCGACGTCTGCGCGCGCCTGTGTGACCGCGCCGTGCTCTGCGTCGAGTGGCACGTGGCGCCTGTGATCACCGCCGAGGACGTCGGGGGCTCGCCCGACGTCCTCGGCTGCCGCTTCGGCGAGGAGCCGGCCGCGCGGGCGACGTGCGAGGCCGGCTGCTGCGACGCTGTGGGGCACCCACGGCGCAGCAGTGCGTCGGGTGTCTGGCGGACCACCTGACGTGCGCGGCGACGGTGGGCATGTGGCGCTGCGACGTCGACTGCGAGCTGATGTCGTTCGTCACCGGCGTCGATGACGAGGGGGCGCCGCTCTACGACACCGCGTCGTGGTTCTTCACTGGCGTCGAGGAGCTCGACGGCCTGACCTGCGCGGAGGCGTCGCGCTGAGCGCGTCGTGGGCGCGCGGTGGGCCGGGTCGAGCCGCGCAGCGGCCGGGACGCTTCGTCCGGCCATGACGGCAGCGCGGGGTCCCGGCGCGCCGACGTCCTGGCGCGGGCCATGCGAAGGCGTCCCGTACGCCCGCGCCCGGCGGAGCAAGCGAAGGAGCACGCCATGACCACGAAGAAGCTGCCGCGGAAGGTCGACCTCAACGCCCCGGTGGATTGGGTGTTCGTGTTCCTCACCGCCCCCGGTCAGCTCGTCGAGGTGATGCCCTCGCTGGCCGAGGTCGCCAACGCCGAGGAGAAGCCCGACGGCGGGCACTCGTTCGACTCCGTCTACAAGATGGCGAGCCTGTGCTTGCATGGCCACAGCGCGACCTCGATGGTCGAGCCGAACAAGCGCGTGATCGTGAAGACCACCGGCGGCATCCCGAGCACGTTCGACGACGGCTACGAGGTGGTGGGCAAGGGGATGCGCCGGACGCTGACCATCGACGACACGAGCCCCGGTGCGGTGCTCGGCAAGCTCGCCGAGCCCATCGTCCACCGGGTCAACGAGCACGAGGCCGAGGTGAAAACGAGGGTGAAGGTGAAGGCGAAGGCGAGGACAAGAAGGTCACGCTCTGCCACGCGACGGGTTCGACGAAGAACCGGTACGTCGAGACCACGAGCTCGACCCACGCGTTGCCGACCCACGCGCGGCACCAGAGCGGTCGTGACAGCATCCCCGCGCCCAGGGAGGGATGCCCCAACCACGCCGACGACTGCCGTCGCTGAACGATGACAGCCCAACCGGCCGCGACGGCGCGGCCGGTGACATCAGGAAGCCCACGGACGATCAGTCCGTGGGCTTCCTGGTGTCACCGGCAATCGTCGTGTCCGCTTGCCCGTCGGGCCGGGGCGGTCCGGTGCGTGGGCCGCTGCCGACCGCGCGCCGTTGGGATGATGAGACGAGGGGCTGGGACGATTCGCCGTCAGCCGCCGAGGCGCTCCCGGGCCACGGCGCCGAGGCGCGTGCCGAGCAGCAGGCCCACGAGCGAGGCCGCGGCCCACCACTGGCCTTCGCCCAGCTGCGCGAAGACGACGCCGGGACAGGCGCCGGCGATGGCCCAGCCGACGCCGAAGGCCACGCCGCCGAGGACGACGCGCGGCGCGACGCCACCCGGCGTCGCCCGATCGCCCCGCAGCCGGTACAAGACCGCCGACAACGTCACCGCGCCGGCAAACGCGCCCACCATGCGCGAGTCGGACAGCGTCAACATCGCCTGCAGCTCGGCGAAGCGCGTGAAGCCCACCCGCGACAGCACGACGCCGAGCGCCGTGCCGACGAGCAGCGGGCCCACCCGACCCGCGAGGCCGGCGGGAGCCGGCGATGACGACGGAGCTTCGATCGAGACCGCGGCGCTCATGACAGGCCCCCATGCCGCGACAGCAGCAACGAGACGCCGATGGCGGTGCCGAAGAACGCGCCCGTGGCGACGAGCGAGCGTGGGCTCAGCAGCGCGCAGCCCACCAGACCGTGGCCCGACGTGCAGCCACCCGACAGCCGCGTGCCGAACCCCACCAGGGCCCCGCCCCCGACCGCCGCCGCGATGGCGGACGCGATACTGTCGAACTGGCGGGTCCAGGCGGGGTCGGGGGTGGCGGCCACGGAGCCGCCGCCAGCGAGGAACCCGCCGAGCACGAGCCCCGCGAGCAAGAGCACCGCCGCGCTCCGGTCCTTGGCGGGCTGCGTGTCATCGCAGCGGGCCGGACCGTCGATCGCCGTCTCGACGCAGCCGCTCACGCCAAGCCGCGACCGGGTGAGCCACAACGACAGCGCCGCGACCCCAAAGAGCCCGAGGGCGCCTTGCCACCATGTCCAGAATTCCGTCTCGCTTGTCATGGTTTCCAAGATAGCGGACAAGGCGGGCGGCGCAAGCCGCGCGCTGGCTTGGCGCGAGGATGGCACAAGTTCGGGGCGTCCTTTCGCTCGGCGCTCGTCCGGGCGACACCGCCGCGGTCGTGTCGATACCGTTCCTGCTCGCCCTTGGCTCCGGCGCGGCCCACGCAACGTGGAACGCGTTGGCGAAGACGCCGGGGCGGGAGCGCGCGGCGACGTGGGTGGCCCTCGCGCTCTCGCTCGTCTTCGCCGTCTTCGTGGCCATCGTCGGCCTTGTCGTCGGCGACCAGCCGGTGACCCTCGCGCTGGGCCACGCACCTTGGGTCGTCGTCGCCGGGCTCGGCGAGGCCGCCTATGTCTACGCCCTTGGCATGGCCTACGCCCGCGGGGACCTCGGGCTGACCTACGCCGTGTCGCGGGCCACCGCGCTCGTCGTCGTCTGGCCGCTGTCGTGGCTGGCGTTCGCGACGGCGCCTTCGCCCCTCGCCGCCCTGTCGACCGCGCTCGTGGTCGCCGGCACGCTGCTCGCGCGCCGGCAGGGCGAGGGCGGCGCGCGCTGGCACCCGGGCTGGACATTGCTGACCGGCGTCGCCGTGGCCGTCTACCACACGGGCTACAAGGGCGCCGTCGACGGCGGCGCGAGCCCCGTCGCCGCGTTCGTCGCCGCCCTGGTGCTCGCCTTGCCGGCGCTCTTTGCCGTGCTCGGACGCGATGTGCGCGCGCAGGTGCCGTCGTTGCTGCGGCGCCCGCGGCTGCTCGTCGCGGGCGCGCTGTGCGCGGCGTCGTTCCTCGCCATGCTCGTCGCGATGCAGGGCGCCGACTCCGGCCGCATCCTCGGCGTGAGGAACTCGTCGGTGGGCTTCGCGCTGCTCATCGCGCTGGCCCTCGGGGAGCGCCCGGCGAGAACCCAATGGCTTGGCCTGGCCGTGCTCGGTCTCGGCATCGCGGGCTTCGGGATCGATCAGTCCAGCTTGTGATTGGACGCCGCGTCGGTGTCCCCGCGCTCGTGCATCACCGTCGAACGCCGCCGGCCATCCGCAACGGCGGGACGCGGGGCCGCCGGCAGGACAACGTCCGACAAGGATGACCAATCGACTCCTGAGTCCTCGATGTCGACGATATAGATGTATTCTGTGTTGCGCAGGTGGCTGACGGTGCCGACCTTCTCGCCGCGCAGGTTGTGAAGCCCGATCTGCGCGCCGACGTAGCGGCGGTAGTCGTGGGCAAGCACGTGCACCGGGCCCCGCTCGGCCAGCAGCGCCTCCATCTCGGGGCGCGCAATCCACCCCTCGTCATTGAAGCTGACGACCAGCAACCGCGCCCGCGCCGCGCGCACCACCGCGGCGAACGCGGCGTGCGCTCGAGCGCGCCCGTTGAAGTCGCTCTTGCGCTCGCGGCAGTCGACGCGCTTGCAGGCGACTCCGTAGACCTCGGGCTTGTCCCACAAGACCAGCGACTCCCAGATGTGATAGTTGTTAAGGTAGCTGTGGTGGTTATACGGCGGATCAAGATAGAGGATGTCCGGGCTC
>VGSZ01000070.1 GCA_016874845.1 Deltaproteobacteria bacterium | reverse complement strand
TGAGGGCGAAGGGGAGGGCGAAGGGGAGGGCGAGGGCGAAGGGGAGGGCGAGGGCGAGGGCGAGGGGGAGCCGGGGCTGCTCGGGTGCGGCTTGACGCTGACGGCCCTCGACTTCGGCGACTTCGACGGCGACGGCACCCCGGAGCGCAACGTGCGGCTGCTGGTGGGGACCGTCGAGCGCGAGGCAGCCATCCGGTTCCCGGCGGGATACGTCAACGATGCACCGCATCCGCTCGTCGTCGAGCTGCATGGCGATCAGGGCAAGACGGACCCGCTGCCCGCCATCAGCCGCACCGAGGGCATCTTCGGCGCCAACGAGTACGACGCGCGCGCCGTCGTGATCGCGCTGCGGGGCGCCAACATCATGGCCCCCGGCGTCTGCACGACCGCGAACTGCGGCGACTTCGACGAATTCGCATCGTGGAACTCTCTCAGCCCGCCCGACACGAACAACGACATGCTCGCGGTCCGCGCGTTCGAGAGCTACGTGAACCGGCGCGCGTGCGTCGACTTCGACAAGCGCTTCGCGGTGGGCTTCTCCGGCGGCGCCTTCCTTGTGCACTCGCTGCGTTGCCGCGGCGAGCCGTTCCGCGCCTTCGCGGCCTTCGAAGGCGGCCTCGAGGGGCAGCCCGCTGGCACCGAGTTTCTGCGCAGCACGACGGGGCAGCCGCTGTCGCTCGATCTGGCGTCCTGCACATCGACGCCCGCGCCGATGCTCGTCGTCCACGGCAGCGCTGACGGCACGGTCGCGCCCCGCGTCGGTGAGTTCGCCGCGCGTCACTGGGCCGGCGAAAACGGCTGCGACCCGTCGCTGCTGACGCGGGCGCCGAGCGCCTTCGATCCGGCCTGCCGGCGCTTCTCGTCGACGACCTCCGGCGCAACGAACCCGGCGCGTTGCGCCGCAAATCCGGTCACGCTCTGTACGCCAGGCGGCGTCGGCCACGAGGTCTGGAGCCCGCAGGGCTCGACCGTGCTGCGCGCATTCTTCGCGACGATGTTCTGAATCAGCCACGCCGAGGACCCCGACGATGACGCTGTTGAAGATCGCCCAGCTCGGTGAACCTGTGTTGCGCCAGCGCAGCCGCGACCTGACGCGCGCCGAGCTCGCCGCGCCCGACACGCAGCGGTTCATCGACGACCTGATCGAGACGATGCACGACGCCGACGGCGCCGGTCTGGCCGCGCCGCAGGTGTTCCGTCCCGTGCGCCTCTGCGCGATCCATGTGCGTGGCAACAACCCGCGCTACCCCTACAAGCCGCCGATCCCGCTCACCGTCCTCGTCAACCCGGTGATCACGCCGCTGTCCGACGAGCAGTTCGACAACGAGGAGGGCTGCCTGTCGGTCGCCGACCTGCGCGGCAGCGTCAAGCGCTACGTCCACGTGCGCGTGCAGGCGTGGGACCGGCACGGTGCCGAAATCGACGTCGAGGCGAAGGGGCTGACCGCCGGGACGTACCAGCACGAGTGCGACCACCTCGACGGCCACGTCTTCGTTGACCGCGTCACCGACCCGACGACTTTTTCGACCTGGAAGAACTGGGAGCGTCACCGCAAGGCGGCCTTCGTCGAGCGCGCGACGGCGCTCGTGCAGAAGTGGGGCGGTTGAAGACGCCGGTGCCGCGCACGGCTACGGCGCCACCGTGAACAGCCCGTCCGACGACGTCATGTTCAGCTGCCACGGGTCGCCGGTGGCGCCACCGCTGAACTTCGTGACGACGAAGGTGACCGTGCCGCGTGGGGGGATGGTCACGGAGACGACGCTGCACGCGCCCGGGCCCGTGGAGGCGACGCCGCTGTCGTCGTCGCCGTCCGTGCACGTGGTCACGGCGTTCGTCGGGCTGAAGTCCGGAACGTAGGCGAACAGCATCGTGTCGAACGCGCAGGTCGTCGGCGCGCCAGGCGCCGAGGTCTCGGCGGTCAGCGTCAGCTCGACCTCGCTGGCGCTGGCGACCCGCACCGTGTCGTAGGGGACGTCGCCGCCCGCCGCCGACAGCGTGGCGCCGGTCTGCAAGGTGCGGTCGTAGGTCGGATCGCTCGTCGTCAGGATTCCGCTGCGCGTCGCCTGCGTCACGGGCACGCCCGGGTCGCCCTCGCCCTCGCCTTCGCCCTCGCCCTCGCCCTCGCCCTCGCCTTTGCCCTCGGCGGGGTCTTCTGGCAAGGGCAGGCGCTCGTCCTCGACGGGCGGAGGCGCGACGACAGCGGGACCGCACGCCGCGAGCAAGAAAACGAGCGAGGCAGTGGCCAACAGGGTGCGCAAAAGACACCACCGACGCCCGATGATCGCTCGGTCGCCGGGCACTCGTTCGGCCGGGCGGTCGGCAGGGTGCGTGGTTACCACCAGCCGCCGCGGCGGTCGGCGGGCGTGCGCACGACCACCGGCCCGACGAAGACGTCGGCGTCGCCGAACACACGGCGGCGCGTGGTCTCGGCGGGCCGATGCCGCCACTGACGCAACAAGACCTCGCCGTCGTGAGCGAGGCACAAGAGCAGAGCCGGGTCGAGGTCGTCGAGCAGCCGTCGGGCGTGGGCGCGCGCCTCGCGCTCGAGGCTGGTGTGGCTCCGGTGGGCATGACGGTTTGCCGCGAGCAGGCGCCCGGGGTGCACGGGGTCGAGGTGCAGCAGCTCGTGCACGAGGGTGGCCAGCCGGCGCGGGGCGTCGGCGTCGAGCAGGAACGGGGGGCGCAGGCCGAGCTCCACCTGCCGGCGGTGTCCGTCGACGACGACGCGCGCGGCCACGTCGCGCAGCTCGCGCACCGACGCGGCGCCGGTCCCATGGGCGGCGAGCCCGACGACGAGCACGTCGTCGGTGGGAAGGCCTGCGAGGGGCGGCACGCTGGCGGTGATGGCGGACAAGAGCCGCTCGAGGGCGGGTGTCCAGTCGGGGCGCGGGTCGGCCGCAGCGCGGCGAGGCGTCCACGGCGTCATCGCGTCGTCAGGGGCTGGTCGGTCGGTCGGCGTCATCGGCGACCTCGACGACGCGGGTGAAGATCACGAAGGCCATGCGTGGTCGCTTGCTGGCCTCATTGGGGACGAAGGTCATGCCATCGTAGACCCACCCCTGCTTCGTCTCGTGGTTCAGGATGCGGGTCAACGACTCGTCGGTGACGGTGCTGGTCTCGACGACGCGGTACTCGGTGAGCTGCACGACGAAGTCCTTTGCCCAAACGTAGTCCGGGCGAACGCTGGATCGCGATCTCCGCGACCCCGCGTCCGCCCGGCGAGACGGCGAGCCGCAGGGGCCCGCCGTCCTGGCGTCGACGTCAGAGCGTCGGGCGGGCGCCCGACAGCTCGGCGGCGACGGCCTTGGCGCCGTAGACCTTCTCGAGGGCCTCGAGGATCGCGGCGGTGTGCACGGCGACGGCGCGGTTGTCAGCGGGGTTGAAGCCGTAGTCGCCGCCGAGCGAGTGGATGTTGCCGTCGAAGATCAGGCCGGTGACCTCGCCGGTCTGGTTGACGACCGGCGAGCCCGAGTTCCCGCCGATGATGTCGTTGGTGGTGCAGATGTTCATCGGCTTCGCCAGGTCGAGCTTGTCCTTGGCCTTCAACCACGTCGGCGGAAGCGCGAAAGGATCCTCGCCGGTGTGGCGCTCGAACGCGCCGCCGATGGTCGTGATCGGGTTGACGTCGGCGCCGCGCTCCTTCCAGCCCTCGATGGCGCCGTACGACAGGCGCAGCGTGAAGGTCGCATCGGGGTAGATGCTCGTGCCGTAGACGGCGAAGCGGGCCTTGGCGACAGCCTCGTTGCTCTGGTCGATGACGCTCTCGATCTCGTCCTCGTAGCGCTTGCGCAGCGCGCGGGCGTCGGCGTCGACCGAGCGAGCGAACGCGAACATCGGATCCTTGCTGTTCTTGACCGCGTCGAGGTTGATGCCCTTCACCTTCTCGCCGACCTTCTTCTTCGTCGTCGGATCGAGGACGTCCTCAAAGACGAAGTAGGCGCGGCGCGCCTTGGCGTCGCCGAGCTTGCTGCTCTTCAAGAGCTCCGTCGCCAGCGTCGACGGCGACTTCTTGCCAAGGATCTTCTTCACCGCGGCGTCGTCGGCGCCGAGCATCTCGCGCAGCTTGGTCAGGCCAAACGTCATCTTCAGGTGCTCGAGCTCGTAGTAGATGGGTGCCTCCGACGTGAGATTCGCCCACACCGCGGGCAGGGCGGCGTCAGCGAACTCGGCCAGCCGCTTCTCGTTCGGCAGCTGCGTCTCGTCGGCGGCGCGGACGAGCCCGCGCGCTAGACGGAACGTGTCGCCGCCGAAGGCCCAGCCGACCTCGAGGTTCATGTAGGCCGACCACAGCTCGCGCAGCTTGTTGAGCGCGCCGTCGATGGCCGAGAGCGCCTGCATCGTGTCGGCCTTCAGCTTCGGGTCCTTGATGCCGGCGACGAGGTCGGCTTGCGCCTTGACCTTGGCGTCGAAGAACGCCTTGTTGGTCAGCGTCAGCTGGCGGCCGCTGCGCGCCTTCAGGCCGTTCTCGATGCTGAAGAGGTCGCTGCCGGCGATGCGCTTCTGCTCGGCGCCCCGCAGCGCGAACTGGGTCAGCTGGCCGCGCAGCTCGGACATGCGCGTCAGGCGCGTCGGCTGGCTCAGGTCACGCTCGAAGGCCAGCTCGCCGACGGTGTACTCGCGGCTGGTGTGTCCGGGGTGCCCCGACACGAAGGTGACGTCGCCGGCCTTCGACGGCGTCTTGCTGAAGGGCAGGAAGTCCTTCAGCTGCGCCGGCTTGCCGCCGTCGTAGACGCGCAGGAACGCGACGTCGAGGTCGTAGCGCGGGAAGTTGAAGTTGTCGGGATCGCCGCCGAAGAACGCGATGGCGAGCTCGGGCGCGAACACCAGCCGCACGTCCTGGAACCGACGGTACTTGTACAGGTCGTAGCGGCCGCCCTTGTAGAGCGTGACGACCTCGCAGCGGACGTCGTCGGACGTCGCGCACTCCTTGGTGATCTTGGCCGTCTCGGCCTTCTGCGCCTCGAAGTACGCCGGCCCGGTCTTGCCCGCGGTCGCCGCGTTCAGGCGCCTGGTGACGTCGGCGATCTCGACGAGCTGGTTGATCTCGGCGGCCGGGCACTTCACCTCGCTCTTGATGTCCTTCGCGAGGAAGCCGTCCTTCACGTAGTCCTTGGCCTTCGTCGACAGCTGCGCGATGCACTCGTGGGCGCAGTGGTGGTTCGTCATCACCAGACCGTCGGCGGAGACGAAGCTGCCCGAGCAGCCGCGCGCCAGCCGCGCCGAGCCGAGGCGCACCTTGTCGAGCCACGCCTGATCGGGCTTGAAGCCGTACTTCCGGCCGACCTTGTCGGCAGGGAAGTTGTTGTAGGTCCACATGCCCTCGTCGGCGAGCGCGGGCAGCGCGGCGACGATGACGGCGACGACGAACAGCGAGACGCGGGATTGCATGGTGCCTCCGCCGCGCCGGCTACGACAACGACGACGACGCGGCAAGGGCCTTGGGACCGGCAGGCGACGGTGACGATCAGAGCGCGCCTCGCCGCGCGCCATCCTTGCCGGCGCGGAACCGGTGTGTGTGTCGGCGCCGTCGGTCAGCCGCCGACGGCGCCGCGCAGATGGACGACGATGGCGTCGACGACGGCACCGTCGCCGTCGCCGCGCGGCACCTGCCGGACATGCGCCAGGCGCCCCACCACCGGCGAACCACCCACCACCAGCACGCTGCGCCGCGCCTGCGCCGCCAGCGCCGCGAAGGGCTTCGATCGCGCCGCTCCCTCCGGCGGCTCGACGACCACCACCTGGTGGAACGCGCGCTCCGCCGACAGCGCCTCGGCCTCCGAGAAGCGCGTCACGGTCACGAGCTCGCGCAGCCGCGGCAGCAGACCGGCGCGCACCACGGCGGCGTTCTTCGCGCTGGCCACAACGAGCACACTCAACGTCGACAGGACGTCCTCGGCCAGCGTCGCTTCGTTGCCTGGGACACCACCCGCGTGCGGGCGCGGATCGTCCTCGTCGGCAACGGACTCAAGCGTCGCGCCGGCGAGCTCGAGGACCAATCGCGTCGCGCCCCGCCCCGCCTTCGCTGGCCCGTCGGCGAAGCCGGCCGCCTCGACGCTGCCGTCGGCCGCCACGCCCTCGACGAGCGACAGCAAACCGACGTGGGTAGACGGTGCCGCAGGCATCGTCGGCGTCATGCCGGCCCGCGCGCCGGTGTGCGCGGGCGGCGCCGCGACGGCGGGAGCGCCCGCACTCGGCGCGGCGAGGACGGGCGGGTTCGAGAACGACGCCGGTCCGCCGGGCCACGCCGCCATGTGCTGTGTCGCCGCTTGCGGCGCGATCCCGGCGGGCCCCGGGTGACCCGGCCACGCGCCCATCGTGGGAGCCGGTCCTGCTCCCAACCCCGACAGGCCGGCGTTGCCGCGCAGCGCGAGCAGCTGGAAGACGCGCTCGAGGTCGTCGTCGTTGACGAGCAGGCGCTCGATGGCGACCTGGTGCGCGTGGGCCAGCGCGGCCACCGACACGTCGTCGGTGGGGTCGCTCATCGCCAGCGCGACGACGGAGCCCTGACGCCACACGGGCAGGACACGCATGCGCATGCACGCGGCGCGAGCGACGGGCAGCGCGGGCGCCTGCCCGAGCGCCGGCCCAAGCGAGTCGAGCGCAAACACCTGCATGCCGAGCGCGATCGACAAGGCACCGGCGATCATCGCTGGGTCGACGAGGCGCCAGCGGGTGAGCGCGAAGACGACGGGCACGTCGCCCGAGACGGCGATGGCGCTTGCCCGCCCGAGGGTCGCCGGATCGACGACGCCGGCGCCGAGCAAAAGGGCGGCGAAGGCCGGGCGCGGCCGGGGCGCGGGTGGCTGCGCCGATGTGGCGGCGGGCACGCCCGGCGTCGGTGACGGTCGCAGGGGGTCCCCTGCGGCCGGGGCGCTGCCGCGAGCCGGCGGCGCTGGTGTCGCCGCGTGAGCGGCGACGACGTCGTGGATGTGGTGGACCTGGGTGCGACCGGCGACGTCCACGAGCTTGAACTCGTCTTCGACCGGACCGCCCGCCGACAGGTCGAGCTTCGACGTGTCGCGGCCGAGCAGCGTGTACGAGCGGTGCACGCGCGCGAGCACCTCCCGCTTGCCGGCGACGACCGGCTGCACGCGGGCGACGCCGGCGCGGGCGCGGACGTGGTCGATGGCCTCGACGTCGAGGGGATCGCTCATCGCCAGCCACAGCGTCTTGCCGTCGTCGCGCAGCGCCAGTGGATACACCATCAGCCGCTCGCAGTCGGCCGGCTGCACGAGCCCAAGCGCCGCGCGATCAAGTGGCTGCTCGGCGAGGCTCAGCGTCGGGAGCTTCAGCGCGCGCGACAGCACCGCGCACACCTGATCCTCGCGCACCATCCCAAGCTCGCTAGCAAAGTGGTGCAGCTTGCCTCCCCACTTCTGCTGCTCCGCCTGCATGTGCTGCAGTTGAGCCCGGGTCAGGAGCCCGGCCTCGAACAAATACTGCACGAGGGTGAGGTCTGACGACGACACGCTTTTCGACCGTATCAGGCGTCGCGGCCGCGTGCGTCGAAGTACGTCGCCTGCCCGTGGTGGAAGACCAGAGCCGACACGCTCGCCTCGGGCTCCATCATGAAGCCGTCGGTCAGCTCGACGCCGACGTGGGTCCCGGGGTCGAGCAGCTGCCAGAGCACCGCCTGGTCCTCGAGGTTCGGGCACGCGGGATACCCGAACGAGTAGCGCCGTCCGCGGTAGCGCGCCGAGAACAGGTCCTGCTTCGTCACCGACGGTGGGTCGCCTACCCCCCATGCCTGCCGCAGGCGCTCGTGCAGCCACTCGGCGGCGGCCTCGGCGGTCTCGATGGCCAACGCCTGCAGCGCATGCATCTTCAGGAACTCGCCGCGGGCCTTGCAGGCGTCGGCGAGGGCACGGACGCTGTCGCGCCGCCCCTGACAGGTCGTCACGAACAGCGCGACGTGGTCGCGCAGGGTCGCCGTCGACGGCGGCACCAGATCGGCGAGGCAGCGGCGCTCGCCGGCGGCCTGGCGCGGAAACGCGAAGCGCGCGACCGCGCGCTCGATGCCGTCGACGGCGTCGAGCAGCACCAGCGCGTCGCCGTCGCTGGCCGCACGGAAGAACCGCCACAGGCAGCGCGCCCGCAGCAGGCCCTGTGCGAGCACCTCGCTCTCGAGGTCGCGCACGACCCGCTTCAGCTCGATGGCGCGGGCGTCGCCGGCGGCGACGAGGTCGTCGACGCGGCCCTTCAGGCCGAGGTGTCGCGTGTACAGCATCATCGGGTTCACGTACGACCACAGCGTCTCGAGGTCGACGTCGTCCAGGACGTGCAACTTCGTGTCCGGCGGCCGTGGCGGCTCGGCGTCGTGGCGCACGACGACGGCGACAGGCGCCGGCAGCGGCGGCAGCGCCGGCGACGCGGTGGACGACGACACGACGGGGTCGGCGGCGGCGGCCATGCGCTCGGCGATGTGGGTGAGCAAGACGGGGCGCTTGTCGTCGTCGAAGAGCCGGTTGGCCAGATCGAGGCCGGTCATCGCGTCGCGGGCGTAGGCGACGGTGGCCTGCCGGCCGGGGCCGGCGTAGGCGCGGGCGATGCGACCGTAGGTGAAGCGCTCGGTGAGCGCGGCGCCACCGACGAGGATGGGGATATCGATGCCGGCCTCGCGCAGCTCTTCGGCCGTCGACACCATCTCCTGCGCGCTCTTCACCAGCAGGCCCGACAGGCCGATGAAGCCGGGGGCGTGCTCGCGCACCGCCTTGATGATCTCGCCGGGCGGCACCTTGATGCCGAGGTTCACGACCTCGTAGCCGTTGTTCGACAGGATGATGTCGACGAGGTTCTTGCCAATGTCGTGCACGTCGCCCTTGACGGTGGCGAGCAGCATCTTCGCCTTGGCCGCGCCGGCGGAGACGGCCATGAACTGCTCGAGGTGGGCGACAGCAGCCTTCATGACCTCGGCGGACTGCAGCACCTCGGCGACGATCAGCTGGTTGGCGCCGAACAGCCGGCCGACCTCGGCCATGCCCTCCATCAGCGGGCCGTTGATGATGTCCAGCGGCGCTATCGCCGGGCGCAGCTCTTCGAGGTCCTCGATCAGGCCCTCCTTGCTGCCCTCGAGGATCGCCTTCTTCAGACGATCGGTGACGGGCAACGACAGGTCGCGGCCGACGGCGGCCTTCTTCTGGCGGCCGCGGAAGTGCTCGGTGAACGCCGCCAGCGCCGCGTCGTAGCCGTCCTTCGCCGCCGCCAGCAGGCGCTCGCACACGGCGATGGTGTCAGCGTCGAGGTGCGTGATGCGCTCGAGCTTCTCGGCGTTGACAATGGCGAGGTCGAGCCCGGCCTCGAAGTTCTTGTGCAAGAAGACCGTATTCAGCGCCTCGCGCCCGGCGTCGGGCAAGCCGAAGCTGACGTTAGAGATGCCAAGGATCGTGCGGCAACGCGGGAAGCGTTGCTTGATCAGGCGCACGCCTTCGATGGTCTCCGTCGCCGAGCCTATGTACTGCTGGTCGCCCGTGCCGCAAGGGAAAACGAGCGGGTCGAAGATGATGTCCTCGTCGGCTAGCCCGTACTCGCCGGTCAGGAGAGCGTGGCTGCGCTCGGCGATCCGCAGCTTGCGCGCGCGGGTCACCGCCATGCCCTGCACGGGATCCTCGTCGATGGTGCCGACAACGACGGCGGCGCCGTAGCGGTGCAGCAGCGGTACGACCGCGTCGAAGCGCTCGCGGCCGTCCTCTAGGTTCACCGAGTTGACGATCGCCTTGCCCTGGCAGCGCTTCAGCGCCTCTTCGAGCACGACGGCGTCCGTGCTGTCGATCATCAGCGGCGCCTTCACCTTCTTCGTCAGCTGCTCGAGGAAGGCGATCACGTCGGCCTGCTCATCGCGGTCGGGGTTCGCCAGGCAGACGTCGATGATGTGGGCGCCGCCGCGCACCTGCTTGCGCCCGATCTCGGCGGCCTCCTCCCACTTGCTCTCGACGATCAGGCGCTTGAATGCGCGGCTGCCGATCACGTTGGTGCGCTCGCCGACGATGATCGGGCGCGTCTCATCGAGATCGAGGAAGTCGACGCCGGAGACCAGCGCCCGCTTTGACGCCGGCGGCGACCGCGGCTTCAACGACGCCGCCATCTGAGCGATGGCCGCGATGTGCGCCGGCGTCGTGCCGCAGCAGCCGCCCACCACGTTCAGGAAGCCATGCTCGCAAAAGCGTCCGAGCTTCTTCGCGAGGCTGGCCGGCGTCTCGCCGTACTTGCCGTCCTCGTCGGGCAGGCCGGCGTTGGGCATGCACGAGATGGAGAACGGCGACAGCGCCGACAGCGCGCGCACGTGGTCGGCCATGGGGTCGGGCCCCGTCGCACAGTTGACGCCGATCGAGACCAGGCCGCCCTTGCGCCGGGCGGCGTGCTCGACAGAGACCGCGAAGGCCTCGGCGCCTTGCCCGGCGAGCATCGTTCCGGTCTGCTCGATGGTGCACGACAGCATCACCGGGACGACGACGCCGAGCTTCTGCTCGGCGCGCTCGATGCCGGCGAGGCCCGCCTTGACGTTCAGCGTGTCGAGGCTGGTCTCGAGCAGCAGGATGTCGGCGCCGCCGGACAGCAGCCCTTCGGCCTGCACGGCGTAGTGGTCGACGAGGACGTCGAACGTGATGCCGCCGGTGACCGACAGCGACCGCGTCGTTGGACCCATCGAGCCAGCGACGAAGCGCGGCTTGTCGGTGAACTCGTTGCTGACGGCGCGGGCGATGCGCGCCGCCGCGGTGTTGATCTCGAGCGCCTTGGCGCCGAGGCCATACTCGTCGAGCACGAACGGCGTACCGCCGAACGAGTCGGTCTCGACGAAGTCGGCGCCGGCGGCGAAGTAGGCGCGGTGCACGTCGGCGATCACGTCGGGGCGGGTGAGCACCAGATGCTCGTTGCAGCCGACGTACTGCTCGCCCCCGAAGTCACTGGCGACCAGCTTGCGGGCCTGCAGCTGCGTGCCCATGGCGCCGTCGAAGACGATGATGCGGCTCTGCAGCAGATCGCGCAGGTCGGACGGGCGCAGGCGGGGCTCGTGGGTCATCGGGGCCTCTCGTCGAGAGCGTGCGCAGACGCTAACAATCATGCAGATAGCCAGTCGACGACGGAGAACAAGCCATGCCGGTCGCCACGCCCGCTGCAGCCCTCGGGCTGCCTTGTCCAGATTTCACGCTGCCCGACGTCTTCGGCCGCCGGCGTGCGCGCGACGAGGTGCTTGACGGACGCGCCAACCTCGTCGTGTTCTTCTGTAACCACTGTCCCTATGCGCAGGCAGTCGAGGAGCGGTTGATCGCGCTCCACCGCGAGCACGTGCCTGCCGGGCTGCGCACCGCGCTCGTCTGCTCCAACGACGCCACCCACTATCCCGACGACGCGCCCGACCGCCTGCGCGCGCGGGCCGAGCAGCGTGACTACCCGTTCCCGTACCTCGTCGACGAAAGTCAGGGCACGGCCCGCGCCTTCGACGCCGCCTGTACGCCGGACTTCTTCCTGTTCGATGGCGAGCGCCGCCTCGTCTACCGCGGCCGGCTCGACGACAACTGGAAGCGGCCCGATCAGGTGAAGCGACGCGAGCTGCACGAGGCCATCGCTGCGGTGCTCGCGGCGCAGCCCGTGGCCACGGCGCAGCACCCGTCGCTGGGCTGCTCGATCAAGTGGCGCCAGCCGGCGGATTAGCCCGCCAGGTGCTGGATCTACGGGATTGATTCGCGAGAGTGAGTAATCACTCAGCGCCGACCACCGGCGTCGACCAGCGTCCCCTGTCTGGGCGCCCGGCGGTCTCGGTTTTGTTGCTGCGGATGGCCTTGCGCAACCTTGCGCGGAACCGTCGTCGCACGGCGCTGACGCCGCCGCCATCGCGGTCGGACTGACTGCCGTCGTCGCCGCGCGAGCGAAGTGATGCCATGCGGGTGAGAAGGTCCTGAAGCTCGTTCCCGGCGGCGCCGGCCTCTGCCGCGACGACGACGGCGTCTTCTTCGTCGAAGGAGTCGCCGCCAACGAGGTCATCGACGGCTTGGTGCCGCCGACGAGGCGCGGGGCGCGTGCTGGGCGCGTGCTGGGCGCCGTCGAGCCGTGGCCCGAGCGGGTCACGCCCGACCGCGCCGTCTTCGGCGGCTGCGACTGGCTGCACCTCTCGCGCGACGACGGTGGACACGTTCGAAGACCCCTGAACCAAGGGCCGCCGGGGGTCCCGCCAGCCCGCGCCCGTCGATGCCGTGACCTCCGACGGGCGGACCCTTGTCACAGGTGGCCCGGGCGCTCGTCGAAGGTGAGTTCGCAAGGCGTCAGGACTGGTCTGCCGTGGCCGGCTGCCACCACCGCACGACGCGCGCTGCAACCCACCTGAGGTCATGCCCGTCAACGTGATGGCATCCACCACGTTGACGGGCATGACCGACGATCGTCGGCCCGCCTTTCGTGAGGAGCGTTCCCACTCGTACAGCGCGAACAGCGCATCCCACGCCTGTCGTTCGGCATACAGCCGCTCGACGGCAACGACCGCGATGGGTTGGTGCGTGTCGAACTGCAGGATCCGCAGGTATTCGGGCAGCGGGTCCTCGGCGGGCTCGGCGTGGAGCTCGCGCCAGCGCGCCAGCTGCAGGTTGCAGACCTGCGGGTCACGCTGGCGCCGACGAGCCTCGTCGACGCGCCGAGCAGGGGGCTCTCAGCGACGACCGCCACGAGCGCCTTCTCCGCTCGTCGCACTCTGCGCACGTGAGCGAAGCGAACTTGCGCGATGTCCCGTGCTGACGGACGACGTTCGAGCAGCCACGTTGGGAAATAGCTCCCCCGACGCAGCTTCGGCACGGCGAGCTCGATCGAGCCGACCCGCGTGTCCCACGGCCTCGTGCGGTCGCCGTTTTCGCTGGTTGGTCCGCTCCGGCGTGCGCTCGCCGTGGCTGGCGTTGCAGGCGTTGTCGTCGGCGGACATCGAGCTCATCGACGATTGTCTTGAGCGCGCTGCGGAGAAAGTCGGTGTCGGTCGTGGTTTCAAGCTGCGCGAGGAAACCGCGTACGGCATCCTTGCTCTGGGTGTGGGTCGTCCTTGAGCATTCCTCTGCTTGGTAGCTGAGGAATGCCGTGCTGGACCACGCCCTCCTGTCGTTCGGGCAGGCCTCGTTCACCACGTCTCGGGGCTCTACTCCCGACCGCCCCCCGTCCGCGACTTGCTGCGCCGGGTGCCCGAGGGGCGCGCGCAGCAGGCGACCTCCCTGAACACCGGGATCATCGAGAACCCGTGTGGCGGCGCCTGTGGCGTGGTGCCTTCAGGGCCCTGACGGTGACGTTCAGGGCCCTGAAGGCACCCTGAACGTCGGATCGGGGAGGGGCGTCCCCGCCGTCACCGTCGGCGAAACACCCACGTCGACCGCTCGTGGAAGGCGACGAAGAACCGGTCGTCGCGCTGCAGATCGCCGAGGAGACGCTCGACGTAGCGGCGGTCGTGGGGCCACGGCGACGACTCCGGATCGAGGACCACGGCGTTGGCGCGGTCGACGAAGCGCCGCTCGGGAAGCCAGACGTGCCGGCGCAGCGCGACGTGGGGCAGGAAGTAGTTCTGGGCAACGACGTCGTCGTCGTCGCCGATCACCGCGAGGGCGCGGCGATAGCGCGCGACCGCGTCATCGTTGGCGTAGTAGCGGCGCGAGAACGACGCCAGCTCGGGCGAGACCGGCGAGGCGAGCTGCGAGCCAACGAGGGCGGTGACGAGCGCGGCCGCGCCGGCGAGATCGAAGGCGCGGGCGTCAGCGAACCGGGCGCGCATCTGCCGAAGGACATCGAGAGCGCCAACCGCGAGCAGCGCGACGCCGACGAGGCCGTAGTGAAAGCCGAGTCCCCACATCTCGCGCTTGTCGGATAGAAACCGCTCGGCGAGGTACGGCAGCGCCAGCGCCATCGCCTCACCCGACACGAGCGGCAGCCCGCCGAAGGCGCCGGCGGAGGTGCCGATAGTGGCCAGCTTGACGTCGGGGGTCACCAGCGCGGCGAGGGCCCGGCCAGGGTGCAGCAGGATCGAGGCCGCGACGCCGGCGAGGCCCGGCTTCGCCGGGGCGTCGTCGAGAGTGACGAAGTGGGCGACGTGGATCATACGGCCGCCGGGCTCGAGCAGCGCCGGCTGCACGACCCCGGTGACGACCACGAAGCCTACCGCCATGCCGACGGTGACGAGAGCGCCATGGCGCCGCCAGCCGGGCGCGGAGGCGACCATCCAGACGCCAAGGGCGGCGGCGTAGGCGAAGCAGCTCTCCTTGCAGCCGGCCAGCAGGAGCAGCAGGGCCGCGACGACGACGACGACACGCGCCGACGGGGCACGGGTCCGCACGAGCCAGAGCACGACGAACGTCAACAGCGGCACCGGCGCGACCTCGTGCACGTCGAACAGCAGGAAGGCCTGCGTCGGCACGGCGAACAGGTACGCGCCGCACAGCGCCGTCGTCGTCTTACGACCAAGGCCCGCGTGCCGGGCGAGCAGGGCCAGCGGCACGACGGCGGCGGCGACGACGACGGCCTGCGCGACCAGCAGCAGCGCGGTGGAGCCGGTGGCCTCCATCAGCCACGCCAGCGGCGCGGTGAGGACGAGGCTCGGCATGAAGTGATTGGTGCCGCCCCAGAACGCGACGTCGCCGAGCACGCTCGAGCGCGCCGAGACCGAGAACGCGTCGCCGTGGGCGAACAGCCAGGCGTTGTGCAGGTAGCAGCCGTGGTCCCAACTGCCCGAGCCGAAGCGGCGGTGCCGCTCGGCGCTCCAGACGGTGTACACGACGGCGCCCACCGTACCCACGACCAGCGGCCCGACGAGGAAGCGCTTCGTCGCGGTGCCGGCACCCCCGTCGTCGTCGGCCGTCGGCTCCGGCCATGGTCGCCCGCGTCGGAAGGCGTGCAGGACGAGGGCGGCGACGGCAGCGGCGGCGACGGGGACGAACGCCAACGACGGCCGCACGACCAGCAGGCGCCCGAGGTACAGCGCGATGCCGAACACGACGACCGCGGTGCCCACGGGCCACTGCGGGCGCCGTCGCCCGACGACCGCGACGACCAGCGCGCCCACCAGCGCGCCCACCACCGCCGCGCCGTCGATGGCCGAAGTCCGCGGTCCCCACCCCGACAGCAGGGCAGCGCCTACGCCACCGAGCACGCCGCCCACGCCGCCCGCCACCACCGCGCGCGCGAGGGGAGGCGAGGTCGACGTCGATGAAACGGGGGGCATCCCTGCTCGTACCATGGTATCGATGCCCTCGATGAAGCTCAGCGTCGTGGTTCCGTGCTTCAACGAGAGCGAGTGCCTTCCCCAGCTCTTCGTCGAACTCGACCGCATGGCGCAGGGCCTCGACCGCGACGTCGAATTCATCCTGGTCGATGACGGCAGCCGCGACGGCACGCCCGAGCTGATCGCCGCGCGGGCGAGGGTCGACCCCCGCTACAAGGCCGTCCTGTTCCGGCGAAACTTCGGCCAGACGGCGGCGATGGTGGCCGGCTTCGACCACGCTACGGGTGACGTCGTGGTGCCGCTGGATGCCGACCTGCAGAACGACCCGGCGGACATCCCGCGCCTGCTGGTCGAGCTCGAGCGCGGCTACGACGTCGTGTCGGGTTGGCGCAAGAACCGCCAGGACAAGTTGCTGTCGCGCCGGTTTCCGTCGGTGCTCGCCAACCGGCTCATCGCGCGCGTGGGCGGTGTCGACCTCCACGACTACGGCTGCACGCTGAAGGCCTATCGCAAGACGATCCTCGATGAGATTCGCCTGTACGGCGAGATGCATCGCTTCATCCCGATCCACGCCACCTGGGCCGGCGCCCGCGTCACCGAGCTGGTCGTCAACCACCGGCCGCGCACAGCCGGGGTTTCGAAATATGGGATCGGCCGGACGTTCAAGGTGATGCTCGATATGCTCACCGTAAAGCTGCTCGGCAGCTACGCGACCAAGCCCATCTACTTCTTCGGCTTCTATGGCATCTGCCTGCTTGCCCTCGGCACCGTCGCCGCCCTCGGCGTCGTTGGCATCAAGGTCTCTGGCGTCCAGTGGCGCCACACGTTCTCGTTGGGGCTGCTGAGCGCGTTCCTATCGGCGCTGGGCGTGCAGTCGACGATGATGGGATTGCTCGCCGAACTCCAGGTTCGTACATATCATGAATCACAGCGAAAGCCGATCTACCTCGTGCGCGAGCGGATCGGCTTCCCGCTGTCGCCGTCGGGTCCGCCGCCCGAGCGTTCATCGTCGTCGACAGACGCGGCCCGCTGAATGTGTGGGATCGCTGGCGTCGTCGAGCGTCCCGGGGTCGCCGTCGACGGCGCGCTGCCGGCGGCGCAGGCGCGGTCGCTGTCGCACCGCGGCCCCGACGGGCGGGGCACGTGGCGCGGTGACGGCACGCTGGGGCACGTCGAGCTGGCCCACGCGCGCTTGAGCGTCCTTGATGTCGCCGGCGGTGCGCAGCCGATGGTCGACGACGACCGGCAACCGCGGGTGGCGCTGGTGTTCAACGGCCAGATCTACAACCACGCGGCGCTGCGCCCGACGCTGGTGGCCGCCGGCGAGCGCTTCCGTTCGAGCCACAGCGACACCGAGGTGCTGCTGCGCCTGCTCGCCGACGCCTGGGACCGGGGCACAGACGACGCCGACGTCTGCGCGCGGCTGTCGGGCATGTTCGCGTTCGCTGCCGTCGACGTGCGGCGACGGCGGCTGGTGCTGGCGCGCGATCCGGCGGGCAAGAAGCCGCTCTACATCGCTGGCCCCCGCTTCTTCGACCGGCCGCGGCTGGCGTTTGGCTCCGAGCTGTCGGCCCTTGAGGCCCTCGACGGTCGCCGCGGCGACGTCGATCTCGGCGCCGTCGCCCGTTACTTCGCGTTCGACTTCGTGCCCGACCCCGACTGCGTCTGGGCGGGCGCCGCCAAGCTGCCACCCGGTCACGTCGTCGCCGTCGACCTCGACGACCCGGCGACGTGGGACGACGTCGTCGCTCGCGCGCGGCCGTTCCGCCTGCCGCGCTTCGCCACGGTGGCCCTGCCGGAGACGTTCGGTGAGCGCACGGCGCTGGTGCGTGGGACGGTCGAAGCCGCGGTGGCGACGCGGCTCGTCGCTGACGTACCGGTCGGCGTGTTCCTCTCGGGCGGCGTCGACTCCAGCCTGGTGGCGGCGTTGGCGGCGCGTCATACGTCGCGGCTGCAGACGTTCTCGATCGGGTTCACCGAGCCGTCGTTCGACGAGAGCGGCTGGGCGCGTGCGGTGGCGCGTCACATCGGCAGCACGCACCACGAAGAGATCGTCGACGACGGCGCCGTGCTCGACGCGATCCCGTGGCTCGGCGACCAGCTGGCCGAGCCCTTCGCCGACCACTCCGTCGTGCCTACCTGGTTGCTGGCGCGGTTCGCGCGGCGGCAGGTCACGGTCGCCCTCGGCGGCGACGGCGGCGACGAGCTGTTCCTCGGCTACGGCACGTTCCTCGTCGACGACCTGCGGCGTCGCGCGCGCCTGCCCGAGGGCGCGTGGCGCGCAGCGGCGCGCCTGCTCGGCCCATGGGCGGCGCGCCTGCCGGTCAGCCACGCCGACCTCTCCGTCGAGTACAAGCTCCAGCGCGCCCTCGATGGCGTCGGCGAGGGGCGGCCCTTGCGGCGCCACCAGCGCTTCCTGACCGGCGCCGACGACGCGCGGCTGCGGTCGCTGTTTTCGCCGGCGGCGCGCGCGGCGCTGCCGGCGGGCGACCTGCTCGGCGGGCTCGACGTCCTGGAGCGCGGCGCCTTGGACTGCGGCGCCCGCGACGACGTCGATCTGGCGGTGTGGGGCTACCTGCGCACGTACCTCGCGGCCGGCGTGCTGCAGAAGGTCGACCGGGCGACGATGCTCACCGGGCTCGAGGCGCGCGCGCCGCTGCTCGACGACGTTGTTGTGGCGCTCGCGCTGTCGTTGCCGACGGCCGACAAGATCGCCGGCCCACCCTGGGGTCGGTCAGGCAAGCACATCCTGAAGGAGGCGGCGCGTGGCCTCGTCCCCGACGCCGTGCTGGCCCGCGGCAAGAAGGGCTTCGGCATGCCGGTGGCGTCGTGGCTCAACGGCGCGCTGGCGCCGCTCGTCGACGAGCTGCTCAGCCCGCGGGCCGTCCGCCTCGACGGCGTCCTCGATCCGCTGGTCGTGGGGCGTCTCGTCGACGAGCACCGTCGGCGGCGGGCCAACCACCGCAAGATGCTCTGGACCATGTTGATGTGGATGCTCTGGCGTCGTCGGGGCCGTCGGCTGGCGTCGTCGTCGGCGTAGTGTCAGGACGTTGGCGACAGTCTTTCCGGCGTCGATGGACCGCGCTACCACGCCGGCCATGAAGGTCGCGGTCGTCGGCACAGGGTACGTAGGACTGGTCACCGGCGCGGGGCTCGCCGAGGACGGCATCGACGTCTGCTGCGTCGACGTTGACGAGGCGCGGGTGCGGGCGCTGCGCGACGGCGTCATCCCGTTCTACGAGCCCGGGCTCGAGGATCTGGTGCGGCGCAACGCGCAGTCTGGTCGCCTGTCGTTCACGACGGCTCTCGCTGACGCGGTCGCCGGCCGCGATGTCGCGATGCTGTGCGTGGGCACGCCGCAGGGGCCCGACGGCTGCGCCGATCTCAGCGCGCTGTTCAAGGCCGCCGACCAGATCGCGGCGGCGGTCACCGGGCCGCTGGTGCTGGCGACCAAGAGCACCGTGCCGGTGGGCACGGGCGCTGCGCTGCGTCGGCGCGTGGGGGGGGCGGCGCACCCGATCCACATCGCATCGAACCCCGAGTTCCTGAAAGAGGGCGACGCGGTCAACGACTTCCTGAGGCCTGAGCGGATCATCATCGGCGCCGACGACGACGTCGCCCGTCTGGCTCTCGAGCGCCTGTATCGGCCGCTGCTCCTGCGTGAGCCGCGGTTGCTGTTCATGTCGACGGCGTCCGCCGAGCTGACCAAGTACGCGGCCAACGGGATGCTCGCGGTGCGGATCAGCTTCATGAACGAGCTCGCCGCGCTGTGCGAGAAGGTCGGCGCTCACGTCGATGACGTCCGCCGTGGCATCGGCGCCGACAGCCGCATCGGCAAGGCGTTCCTGTACCCGGGCGTCGGCTATGGCGGCTCGTGCTTCCCGAAGGACGTCAAGGCGCTCGTGCACACCGCGCGCTCCCACGGCGTGGGGCTGTCGATCCTCGAGGCCACCGACGCCGCCAACACGCGGCAGCGTGGCGTCATGCTCGAGAAGCTCGTCGCTCACTTCGGTGGCGCGCTACACGACAAGACCATCGCGGTGTGGGGGCTGGCTTTCAAGCCGCGCACCGACGACATCCGCGAGGCGCCAGCGCTCGTGCTCATCGAGGGTCTGCTCGCCCTCGGCGCGCGGGTGCGGGCGTGGGATCGGGCCGCCGTGAAGAACACGCGGGGGCACTTCGCCCGCAAGGACGGCGGCAACAAGCACGGCGACCGTCTGGTGTTCTGCGACGAAGAGTACGGCTGCGTTGACGACGCCGACGCCCTCGTGCTGATGACTGAGTGGCCCGAGTTCAAGATGCCTGACTGGGCCGACATCGAAAGGCGCCTGCGGGGCCGCGTGGTCTTCGACGGGCGCAACCTCTGGGAGCCCTCGCAGTTGCGGGCGCGCGGCTTCACGTACCACGGCATCGGGCGCGCCTGACGGCGACGCTGGCATTGCTTGCCGCCAGCGACGACGCGACGTCGGCGGCGCTGCCGGCCCGGTGGGGCAGCGTCAGCGGGTCTCGAAGCGGGCGGGCACCCCGCCGAAGCGCGCGTCGATCTTGCCGCGGCGCGAAAGGTTGATGACGACGTCGACGATCTGGTCGCGTAGCCGTCGTACCTGTCCGTCGTCGAGGCCGCGCTCGCGCACCCGGTCGAGATAGTCGAGCAGCAGCCGCCCGTGGGCGCGCGGGAAGCGTTGTACGAGCTGGTGCACCGCCAGCGGCCCCTCGACGGAGAGCGCGCGAGCCAGCCGGTACAGGCCGGCCTTCTGGAACAGCTCGTCGGTGTTGGCGAACGCGATGCCGCTGGTGTTGCCCGAGATCCGCGGCATGGCGGCTCCCTTCATCGGCGGCGGAGCGGCGGTGAGCACCTTGCCGAGAAAGGCCTGCGCCGACTTCAGCTCCATGCCGTCCTTCAGGTCGGCACGGCGCACGGCGGCGATCAGCTCTTCGCTGTCGGCGGGCGACAGCTTCGTCAGGAACTCGGCCAGCGCGCGCTTGCCAACGGCGAGGAACGCGCAGGCGATCTCGTCGGCGCCGACGTTGCGCACCACCGTGATCAGCTCGCGCGCACTCAAGAGCACGACGTCGGCGAAGCCGAGCTCGACCAGCTCGCGCTCGGCGGGCATCGCGATGAACTTGCGCTCGAAGCGGGCGCGCACCAGCTTGGCCACCTCGAGCGGCACGT
>VGSZ01000069.1 GCA_016874845.1 Deltaproteobacteria bacterium | reverse complement strand
CCGGGGATCTTCACGCCACGCTCGCGGGCGGTGGTGATGGCGATGTCGTAGCCGGCGTCGACGTGGCGCAGCACGCCCATGCCCGGGTCGCTGGTGAGCACGCGTTCGATGCGGCGCGCGGCGGCGTCGGTGCCGTCGGCGACGATCACCTGACCGGCATGCAGCGACCAGCCCATGCCGACGCCGCCGCCGTGGTGGAAGCTGACCCACGACGCGCCGTTCACGGCGTTGACCAGCGCGTTGAGGATCGGCCAGTCGGCGACGGCGTCGGTGCCGTCCTTCATGCCCTCGGTCTCGCGGTTGGGGCTCGCGACGCTGCCGCAGTCGAGGTGATCGCGGCCGATGACGATCGGCGCCTTGACCCGCCCGGTGCGCACCAGCTCGTTGAAGGCGAGCCCTGCCCTGTGGCGCTCGCCGTAGCCGAGCCAGCAGATGCGCGCCGGCAGCCCCTGAAACGCGACCCGCTCGTTCGCCATCGTCAGCCAGCGCTGCAGCGACCGCTTTTCGGGGAACAGCTCGGCGACGACGCGGTCTGTCACGGCGATGTCTTCGGGGTCACCCGACAGCGCGACCCAGCGGAACGGGCCCATGCCCTCGCAGAAGAGCGGCCGGATGTACGCCGGCACGAACCCCTTGATGTCGAACGCGCGCTCGCAGCCGGCGGCCTTTGCCTCGGCGCGGATGTTGTTTCCGTAGTCGAAGGTCGGCACGCCCTCATCGAGCCAGGCGAGCATCGCGTCGAGCTGCACCTTCATGCTCGTACGCGCGCGCTCGACGAGCTCCTTCGGGTGCGCCTCGCGCTCAGCGGGGCCGTCGGCGAAGGCGACGCCGTCGGGCAGATACCCGTACAGCGGGTCGTGCGCCGACGTCTGGTCGGTGATCAGGTCGGGGCGAAAGCCCATCGCGCGCAGCAGCGGGTGCGTGATGGCCGCGTTGCCGACGACGCCCACCGACAGCGCCTGCTTCGCGGCCTTCGCCTCGTTCGCCATCCGCACCGCGTCCTCGAGGCTGGGGGCGACGACGTCGAGATAGCGGGTCTCCTTGCGCCGCTTCAGCCGCGTGGCGTCGACGTCGACGATCAGGCAGACGCCGCCGCACATCGTCACCGCCAGCGGCTGCGCGCCGCCCATGCCACCGCAGCCGGCGGTGAGCACGATCCTGCCGGTCAGGTCGCCGTCGGTGCCGAAGTGGGTGCGCGCCGCCTGGGCAAACGTCTCGTAGGTGCCCTGCAGGATCCCCTGCGTGCCGATGTAGATCCACGACCCCGCGGTCATCTGGCCGTACATCATCAAGCCGGCCTGCTCGAGCGCGTCGAAGTGCTCCCAGGTCGCGTGCTTGCCGACGAGGTTGCTGTTGGCGAGCAGCACGCGCGGCGCGTCGACGTGGGTCCGCAGGACGCCCACGGGCTTGCCGGACTGCACGAGCAGCGTCTCGTCGTCGGCGAGGCGCTGCAGTGCCCGCACGATCCCGTCGAACGAGTGCCAGTCACGCGCCGCCTTGCCGCGGCCGCCGTAGACGACGAGGTCGGCGGGGCGCTCAGCGACGTCGGGGTCGAGGTTGTTCATCAGCATGCGCAGCGCTGCCTCCTGCACCCAGCCCTTGCATGAGAGCGTGCTGCCGCGCGGGGCGCGGACGGTGCGGGCAGGGGACGTCGACGTCGTCATGGGGGCTCCTCGGCGCCTGCGGGGCGGCAATGGTCGGCGGGCGCCACCGGGCTAGCACCTCGCGGCGCGTTCGACGACGGCTGGGCGGGAGGGACGCGCCCGCGTCCGACAGCGGCGGCGATGGCCACGTGGGCGGCGGCGCGAACGGGGGTTGCCGCACACAAATGGCGTCGGCACACCACCCGAGACATTCGCTGAAGGAGCACGACGATGGCTGAGATCACCGCTTCGATGGTCAAGGACCTCCGCGAGAAGACCGGCGCGGGCATGATGGACTGCAAGAAGGCGCTGACGCAGACGAACGGTGACCTCGAGGCCGCCGTGAACTGGCTGCGCGAGAAGGGTCTGGCCGCCGCCGCAAAGAAGGCTGGCCGCATCGCCGCCGAGGGTCTGGTGGGCATCTTCGCCGACGGCGATGTCGCCGCCCTCGTCGAGGTGAACTGCGAGACCGACTTCGTCGCCAAGAACCCCGACTTTCAGGCGTTCGTGAAGGACCTCGCCGGCGTCGTCGCGAAGGCCAACCCGGCGGACGTCGACGCCCTCGGCGCCACTCCCTTCGGCGGCAAGACGGTCAAGGAGGTCCTGACCGACAAGATTGCCACCATCGGCGAGAACATGTCGCTGCGGCGCTTCGCGCGCGCGCGAGGCGTGATCGGCAGCTACAGCCACATGGGCGGCAGCATCGGCGTGCTCGTCGAGTTCGCGATCGGTGACGCGGCGAAGGCGTCGTCGGAGACCACGAAGATCCTCGCGAAGGACATCGCGATGCAGATCGCGGCCTCGTCGCCGTCGGTGCTGCGCCGCGAGGACGCGGACGCCAAGGTCATCGAGACCGAAAAGAACATCGCGCGCGAGAAGGCCAAGGCCGAGGGCAAGCCCGAGAAGATCCTCGAAAAGATTGCCGACGGCGCGGCCAACAAGTGGTTCGGCGAGAACGTGCTGCTTGAGCAGGCCTTCGTGAAGGACGACAAGCTCACCGTGCAGAAGCACATCGACAAGGTCGCCAAGGAGCTCGGCACCACGATCTCGGTGACGGCGATGCACCGGTTCAAGGTGGGCGAGGGCCTCGAGAAGCGGTCCGACGACTTCGCCGCCGAGGTCGCCAAGATGGCCGGCACGGGCTGAAGGCCGCCGCGCCGATTGCGGCGCCACTCGTTCTTCCCTGAATGACAGCGGGCGGCCTCGGCCGCCCGCTGTCGTCGCGGCGGATCCCGCGTGCGCGCGCTTGCGTTTTCTCGGGTCGCGTTGGAACAACGCGCATGACGCCCGTCGAAGCCATCGTCTACGGCCTCATCCAGGGGGCGACCGAATACATTCCGGTGTCATCGACGGCGCACCTGCTCATCGCCCCGTGGCTGTTCGGCTGGGCGCCGCCGAGCCCGGCCTTCGACGTGCTCGTCCAGCTCGGCACGCTCGGCGCGGTCATCCTGTATCTGCGCCGCGACATCGTGGACATCGTGCGGTCGTCGCTGCGCGGCCTGATCGTGCGGCGGCCCCTCGTCGATGAGCACGCCACCCGCGGCTGGATGATCGTCGTCGCCACGATCCCGGCGGTCGTCTGTGGGCTGTGGTTCGACGACGCCATCGACGCCTCGATGGGGGACGCGCGGTCGGTGTTCCTGCAACTGGTCGTCAACGGTCTGATCCTCATCGGTGCCGAGTTGCTCGGACGGCGCCAGCGTCAGGGCGACTCCGGGCGCCCGCTTACGTGGCCTCTGGCCGTGGCCATCGGGTTCGGCCAGGCGCTGGCAATCCTCCCGGCGATCTCGCGGTCCGGGGCGACCATCGCCACGGCCCTGATGTTCGGCGTGAACCGCGTCGAGGCCGCGCGCTTCTCGTTCCTGCTGTCGATCCCGGTGCTGATGGGCGCCGGCGTGCTCAAGGGCGCCGGTCTGCTCCGCGACACCTCGCTGCTCGCCCGTGAGGGTCAGGGTTTGCTCATCGCATTCGTGGTCGCCGCCGTCGTCGGATTTGCTGTCATCGTGTGGTTGCAAGGGTTTTTGAGGCGCCGTTCGCTGTACGGATTCGCGCTCTGGTGCGTCGTCGTCGGCTTGCTCGGTCTTGCGCTGCGCGTCGAGCCGGTCGCTCAGGCCGGCCGTCCGTCGGATCCCGCCGCTGATAACCAGAAGGCGTCAGAAAAACAGTGAGTTGAAACTTTTGTCGCGGAGAATGTGAATCACGGTACGCTGCGCCTCGTCGGAACAGACCTGTCGGGCAGCCAGCGGCGTCGCATGGTGCATGCACGTCTGGCCGTCGACCCTCGCTCCGTGAGCCGACGGGCTTTACGTCCGGAGACGAACGCCTTCGTCGCGACCCGTCGGAACGACCCCTGACCTTGACCCGTCCCCTGCACCGCGCTTCGCTGCAGGCGGACTCGAAACGGAGGAGAGCGATGCTCAAGCGGATGATGAACGGAGCGCTGGCAATGGGCCTGACCGGGCTGCTGCTGTCGGCACACGGCGCGCGCGCCGACAGCGCGGCCAAAGACCCCGCCGCCGCCGCCGATGACGCGGTTGTCCAGAAGCTCACCCATGGCGAGATCAACTGGTCGAAGAAGACCGTGACCGCCACGGGCTCAGGCGTCGCCGGGATGAAGATCACGAAGGACAGCGACATCCCGGCTGCCCGGCTGATGGCCGAGCGTGCGGCCAAGATGGACGCGCTGCGCAACATCCTCGAGACGGTGCAGGGCATCCAGGTCACCGGCAGTCGCAGCGCCAACGACATCATGAGCAATGGCGACGTGAAGACCCGGATCGAGGGGATGGTACGCGGGTTCCGTGTCGTCGACACGAAGTACTACTCCGACGGCTCCGTCGACGTCGTCGTCCAGATGCTCATCGACGAGAACCTGACCAACGCCCTCATCGAGAAGCCGAAGGCCGGCAAGGCGCCGCGCAGTCTGAACACTGTAGGCCCGGAGTCGTTCACCGGGCTCGTGATCAACGCGCGTGGCCTCGGCGTGGTTCCGTCCATGTCGCCCCGCATCGTTGACGAGTCGGGCAAGGAGATCTACGCCGCCGACGTCGTCAGCGAGAAGGGTCTCGCCCAGGGGGGCATCGCGTCCTACGAGAAGACCGAGGAGCAGTCGAAGGGCCGCACCGGCAACAAGCCGCTGGTGGTCAAGGCGCTCCGCCTGATCGACAAGAGCAAGACCGACATCGTCGTCTCCAACGGCGACGCCGACAAGCTGCGCTCCCCCAACCTGAACCTGTCGTTCCTTGCCGAGGGCAAGGTCGTCATCCTCGTCGACTGAGACCCACCGGAAGGAGCCACGCCATGAAGATACTGAACTCCGTCGTCTGGTCGGTCGCGCTGTTGTTCGCCGGCGCCGCGTTTGCCGACGTCAAGACAGTCACTGTCGTCGCCGAGGTCGCCGACACCGGCAACGCCGAGTCCGTCGAGCGTGAGGCCAAGCGCCAGGCGCGTCGGCAGGCCGTCGAGCAGGGCGCGGGCGTGCTCGTCTCGTCGAACTCGATCATGCGGAACTACCAGCTGATCGCCGACGAGATCGCCACCACCGCCAAGGGCGTGATCCTTGACGAACAGTGGGGCCCGCTCGAGCCGGGCAAGACCGCTTCGACGAAGCAGATTCGTCTCGTCGCCAAGGTCTCGCCCGACGCGATCCCCGACAGCATCTGCACGGTCATGAAGCAGAACCACGACCCGAAGGTCGCGATGGTCTTCGTCGAGAAGGTCGGGGATGAGGACAAGTGGTCGACGGAGCGCGGACTGCTCGAGGCCATGTTCGCCGGCGCGTTCGTCGACGCCTGCTTCACCGTGGTCGAGGCCGGCGTGAAGGTCACCGAGGTGTCGGCGAACGGCGATCTGCCGAAGTCCGCGATCGACGAGATCGTGAAGAACGCCGACGCCCAGTATGTGATTCTCGGTGCTGGCAAGGTGATCAAGGCGAAGGTCGGCGCCGACTCGGTCCTTGGCGACAAGATGAACAGCTACTCGGTGTCGGCCAACCTGAAGCTCGTGAACACCTCGACCAGCGAGATCGAGGCGGTGGCGACCAAGCAGATGCAGGTGGTGGGTATCTCCGCCGAGAAGGCGCTTGAGGCGAGCGACAGCAAGCTGAAGAAGAACCTGACCGGCCTGATCCTCGACGAGCTGCTGTCGAAGATTGCCAAGCGCTGGACCAGTGACATGGTGAACGCGGGTCGCGTCAGCGTCCTCGTGCAGGGCGTCGGCAGTTTGAAGGCCGCCACGGCGTTCAAGGAACTCGTGGCGAAGTCGTTCACGGGCGCCCGCGTCGACCAGCGTCAGGTGAAGGGCGGTCAGGCGTCCTTCGACATCGAGGTCGAGGGCGGGGCCGAAAAGCTCGCCGAGACGATCGAGGGCAAGAAAGCCGGGTCGTGGACCATCGAGGTCATCGAGGTCACCCGCGGCAAGGTCGTCCTCAAGCTGAACTGAACCTGCGGCCGAAGGAGTCCGTCATGTCGCTCGTCAACCAATGCACCACCGTGGGTGTCGTGCTTCGCTCCGCCGTGACTCGGGCCACGGTCGTGCTCGCCCTCGGTGCCGGTCTGCTCGTCGCCACGGCCACCGAGGCCGCCGGTCCAGCGGGGGCGCCGAAGGCCACGTTTCTCAAGGGTGACGTGCAGGCTGGACCGGTCGGCGGCGCGCTCGCAAAGGTCAAGCGCGGGCAGGTCATCGATGCCGGCTCGACGGTAAAGACCGGCGAAGGTGCGCGCGTCGAGCTGACCTTCCCCGACGGGTCGGTGGTGCGCGTCGGTCCGTCCTCGGAGCTGCGCCTCGATGGCGCGTCGTTCGATGGCAAGACCAGACAGGTGAAGGTCGACGCCGAGGTCGTGGGCGGGCAGGCCTGGGCGAAGGTCGCGACCCTCGTCGGCAAGGATGCCCAGTTCAAGGTGAAGACGCAGAACGCCGTTGCCGGCGTCCGCGGCACCGTGTTTCGCGTGAACGTCGAGAAGGACGAGGCGACGGTCGTCAAGGTCTACAACGGCTCCGTCGCCGTGGGCGGTGCGCCGGCCTTCCTCGACGCCGGCGCCGACAAGGACTGCAAGCACAACCCCGTCAAGTGCGGCCGCAAGGAGATCGCCGCGCCGTTCCGCGAGGTGAGCGCCGAACAGTTCGAGCATATCCTCGGCCAGATGATGCAGGTGCGCATCGGCAAGACCGGCGCGAAGGCTGCCACGCCGACGCCGTTCTCCGCCGAGGAGGACAGCAACGCCGAGCCCGAGTGGGTGCGCTGGAACGCGGCCCGGGACGCCGGCAAGGACACGGAGAAGAGCGACTGATCGTCACTCGCACTCGAGGATGCGCGTCGGGGCCGGGTGACCGGCCCCTTCCTTTGAGGACGACGGCGAACGACGTTGCCGACGAGGTCGTCGCTTTGCGGCCACTGCGCCAGAGGTGCTATCTGCCACCATGCCGCACCGCCTCGCGCCCGGACCATCGGCCGCCCCCTTCGTCGTGTTCGTCCTCGCCTCGCCCATGTTGTTCGCTGCCGGGGCCGCGGCGCAGGAGAAGTCGAGCAACGCGGAGACGCCGCGCGCCGGTGAAGAGGTCAAGGGCGATACCCGTGTGGTCGAGATTGACGAGGTCGAGCGGGGGCTCTCGGTCGGCGTCGACTACGGTCCGGCCTACTACCTGCCCGGAGCGGGCGCCGGCAGCGTGAACCTGAATCCGACGTCGACGAGTCCGTCGACCCGCGTCGGCGTCCGGGTGGGCTACGACCTCTTGAACAACCTGACCCTCGACGCGTTCGTGCTCGGCACGTTTAGCACCGGGGTCATCGACCTCGACGACGTGAGGGACGGCAAGACCACCGGCGACGTCGCGCTCCTGGCGCCGGGCGCTGGCGTCCGCTTCGCGTTCATCACCACGGAGCGGGTGTTCGCATTTGTGCGGGCCGGTGTCGGCTACGCGCTGTGGTTCCCACCGAGCCTCGCCGGGGGAGCCACAGGTTCGGTGCACACCGATGCCTCGCTGGGTGTCGAGTACTACACGAGGCTCCGCCACGTCTCGGTCGGGGTCGAGGCCGCGTTCCAGGCGATCCTCGCCCCGAATGCGTTCGGCGTCCACGTCTACCCCACCCTCAAGTACACGTTCTGAGGCTGGCGCGCGCCACCGCCGCGCCGGCAGGAGCCCCCAGAGATGACGACGTCGACGGATGCCACCGGCGCCACTGCGCCGGTCCTTGCTGATCGCGCGCCGACGGAAGCTGGCGCCGCGAGCGACTCCACCGCGCCCGATCATGCAAGCCTTCTCTCGGCCATCGACGAGGCCTTGCAGCGCAAGGATGGCCGCGGCGCTCAGCAGGCCCTCGGCGTCGCGGTCGCGCGTTCCACAGAGGCGCCCGCGCTCCTCGCTTGCGTCGAACGAGCCGTCGCCGTCGCGGCGTTCTCGCCCACCGAGCACGAGCAGGTCCAGTCGCTGCTCGCGCGCATCGCCGAGCGGGCCCGCAGCGGCGGGGCGCCGCTCGTCGAGCGGCGGGTCCTCGAAGCGCGCGCCCGCCTGCATGACGCGGCGGGACACGCCGAGGCGGCGCTGTCGATGTTCACCGCGTTGCTGCGTCTCGTCGGTGAAGCCGGCGAGCAGGCCACCGTGCTCGAGCGGATGGGCGACCTCGCGCGCCACATCGGTCAGCCGCAGCAGTCGCTCATCCACTATCAGGCTGCGTTCCGCGTCGACCGGACCCGCGCGTCGGCGACGCGCAAGGCGATGGCCGTCTACTTCGACGTCGGCCGCGACGAACAGGCCAAGCAGCTCGCTGACGTGCTGGCCGAGCAGCTGGCGGGGGACCCCACGCAGGCGCAGGCGCTCGCTGACTACTACGTTCGCGCCGCCGAGGCGCTGCTCGTCCGTCCGCAGGCCCACGCGGTCGTCCGCGATGCCCTCGACCGTGCCGAGAAGCTGGCGCCGTCGATGCCGCGCGTGCAGGCGCTGCGCGCGGACCTCGAGGGCTTCGCGTCGGCGTGGAAAGACCATGTACGCCGGCTGCGCGACTCAGCGCTGGACGCCCGTGACAAGAAGGAGGCCGCGCGCCGCTATCTGGCCATCGCGCAGATCTACGCGGCCTACGCGCCCCGGGACGCGCAGGTCGAACAAAACGTCGACAAGTGCCTGCTGCTGGCGCCCGGATACCGACCGGCGCTTAAGTTCCTCGAGTCGCTCTATCGGCAGGATGGTCGGCTCAACGAGCTGATCGAGCGCGTGAAGAAGATCGCCGAGGGTGTGCGTACCGCCGACGTCGCCGTCGATATCTGGCTCTTCGTGGCCGTGCTCCTCGCCGAGCGCGGCGCTACGCCCGACGAGCTCGCCGACGCCTACGAGCGCGTCCGTCGCCTCGACCCCCGCAACGTCGCCGCCATCCACGCGCTCACCGAGCTGCACCTTGAGCAGGGCCGCTACGACAAGGCTGTCGTCGTGCTGGAGGCGTTCGTCGGCGAGAGCGTTGACCTCCACGCCCGTCGCCAGACGCTGCGCCAGCTCGCGCGCCTGTACGAGCTGGAGCTCCGGCAGCTCGACAAGGCCGCTGCGCGGCTCGAGCAGCTGCGCTCGCTCGGCGACGGCGACGATGACGATGTGCTCGCTCAGCTCGTAGAACTTTACGAGAGGCTTGGCGACAAGCAGAAGCTCGCTGAGGCTCTCGAGGCGCGCGTGCGCCTGGGGCGTCGGCGCGTCGACCCTGCCGTCGACGCTGCGGTGCTCGAACAACTCTTCGCGCTCTATCGGGCCGCCGGCAGCGAGCCCGAGAAGGCGTTCGTCGCCGGCCGTCGCCTGTTCGCCCTGCAGCCGCGCGGTCCACTCGAGGACGAGCTTGGTCGGCTCGCGGACAGCCTCGGGCGCACCGGCGAGCTCGGCCACTCCCTGCTCGACGCGGCCCAGAGGGCCGGGGCGCCGGGCGAGGCCCGTCGCCTGCGTCTGCGGGGCGCCGAGAGCTTCCTCGGGGCGGGTGACCGCGCGCGGGCGCGCGCCGTGCTCGAGCAGCTGCTCGAGAGCGATCCGCGCGACCCCGCGGCGACGGCGCTCATCGACGCGATGCTGGCCCGCGACGCGAGCCCGGAGGAGCACGCCGCGATCCTCGAGGGCCGGCTGCGGAACTTCACCGAGGCTCACGAGCGGGCCCGCACCTACGTCGCGCTCGGCGACGTCTACCTTCGCCAGAAGCGCGTTGACGACGCTATCGCCCAGTTCCACGCTGCGCTCGACGCTGACGCGGGCGACCGCGCCGCGCTCGAGAAGCTCGAGCAGGCCCTGCGCGGCGTCGAGCGCTGGTCGGATCTCGCGACCTGCCTCGAGCGGCGCGCGCGGGTCGAAGGCGACGTTGGCGACCTCCTGGCGGCGCGGGCGGCGCGGCTGCGTCTGGCGCGGCTGCTCGATGAGAAGCTTGACCGGACCGAGGACGCTGCCCATCTCTACCGGCGCGTGCATGACGAACTGTCCGCCGTCGCCAACGTCGACGATCCGCAGCGCCTCGAGGTGCTGCGCTGTCTGGAGCGACTGTTCGATCGCGGCGTGACGCCCGCGGCGATCGCCGAGGCGCTGCAGCCGCATTACGCCAGCGTCGGGAACTGGCGGCGCTTTGTCGAGATGGTCGAGGTCCGTCGCCGTCACGAGGCCGCGCCCGCCGCGCGCGCGGCGCTGGGGCGTACGCTCGTCGCCGTCCTCGACGAGCGGCTCCGCTCACCGCGCGACGCGTTCGACGCCGCGTGCGCCGTCGTGCTCGACGAGCCGCAGGCGCCCGACGCCATCGCCGACCTCGCTCGGCTCGCCGAGACATGCAACGCGTGGGCGCGCTTCGCCGAGGTGCTCGGCGAGGCTGCCGCGCGTCTGCCCGACGGTCCGAATCGGTCGTCGTTGCTGGCGCGACGCGCGGGCCTGCTGCAGGGCGTACTCGGTGATCAGGTCGCCGCCATCGCTGCCCACGAGGCGATCCTGCAGACGCAGCCCACCAACGTCGAGTCGCTGACGGCGCTTGTCGGTCTGCAGGAGGCGCGTGGCGACTGGAAGGCAGCGCGGCGCGTGCTTGAGGCGCTCGCGGTGGTCTCTGCCCCGACCTTCGACGCCGCAGTGTGCGCGCGGCTGGGGTTGTTGCTGGCCCGTCGCTTCGAGGGCGACGGCGCCCGCGCATGGCTCGAGCGCGCGATCCGCACCGAACCGCCGGTCGGGGGCGATGTGCGCGTCGAGGCGCTCCATGAACTCGCCGCGCTGCTGCGCGCCAGCGTCGCGCAGTCCGCCGACGTCGGCGATGCCGGCGTCTTCGCCGACGTCCTGACCGCGCTCGCCGCCGAGCTCGCCGGGCGTGACCGCGCGGCGGTGCGGGCCGAGCTCGGGGACGTGCTGCGGGCGCCGCTGGCCCGGCCGCGGGACGCGCTGGTGGCGTACGAGGCGGCGCTCGCCAACGACACCGGCCACGCCCGGGCGGTGGAGGGTATCCGGACGCTGCTCGACGACTCGCGGTCCGCCGCCGGTGAGCGGCAGGCGGCTGGCCGCGCGCTCCTGCGACAGCTCGACGACCGGCCCGACCCGGCCGCGCGCGCGCACGTCCTGCAGAAACTCTACGGGATCGAGGCCAGCACGCCCGCGCGCCGCGGACTGTTGCTGCAGTGGGCAACGCTGCTCATCGAAGAGCTCGATCAGGCCGAGCTGGCGCTCGACGCGTTGCTCGTGCACCTCGAGGGTGACCCCGAGGATGATGCCGCGCGCCGCCAGGCCGAGGCTGTGGGGGCGGCGCTGGGCCGCATCGACGACGTCTACGTGCTCTATCGCTCGCTGCGCGGAGCCGAAGACCGTCGTATTGGTCGCATGTACGCCGATCGTTTGACCGGCCTCGCGCTCGAGCGCAGCGATGTCGATGGTGCCATCGAGGCGCTGCGTCACATCGCGCTGCTCGAGCCGGACAACGCGCTGCCCTATGAGCGGCTGCTGCCGCTGTTTGAGCGGAAGAACGACGGCATCGGCGCGGCGTGGGCCCTCGAGCAGCTCGCCCGCATCGCCGTCGGCGCCGAAAAGGTCCAGCGGCTGGTGACCCTGGCGGACTACGCGTTCGACGTGCTCGAGGACTCTGAGCGGGGCCTGCAGGCGCTGCGCGAGGCCCACGGGCTCGTCGCTGACGACGACGGTGTCCTTGCGCGCCTTGAGGGGCGGCTGCGCACGACCCGCCCGGACAGCGCTGAGCTGCTCGCGGTGCTCGAGCGTCGCGCGACGCTGCAGACATCAACGGCCACGCGGGCCTCGCTGCTCGCCGACCACGCTGTGGTGGCGCTGCGTCTGGGCGACGCGCGCCGAGCCGTGGCGTCGCTGCTGGGCTCACTTCGGGCCGAACGTGACGGTCAGAGCACGCCGCGCGTCACCGATCTGCTGCAGCGCATCGCGGCGGGTGACGACGACGTGGGGCTCGCTGCGCTCGATGCGATCATCGAGCATCACCGCGAACAGAAGTCCTGGCAGCCGCTGGTCGAGTCCCTCGAGATTGCGGCACAGAAGCGGCCCGCGGGGCCGGAGCGCGCCCGCCTGTTCGACGAGATCTCATCGCTGAACGAGGCCTCGTTGCGGGTGCCACAGCTCGCTTTCATGGCCACGTGCCGCGCGCTGCGCGACGCGCCGGGTGAGGAGCGGCTCGGCCGGGCCCGGATGCTCGCCGAGGAGACCGGCAGCTGGGGCGATCTGCTCGCGGTCTGCGAGGACGTCGCCGAGGCCGTCGCGTCGACGAGCGTCGGCCGCGACGTGGCGATGACGTTCCTGGTCGAGGCGGCGGCGATCGCCCGCCGGCTAGGCGACCACTCCGCAGCCATTCGTGTCGCCGAGAGCACCCTGACGGTCGACCCAGGTCACCGCGCCTCGCTCGCGGTGCTCGAGTCGATCCACCGCGCGGCTGCCGATCAGGCGCGGCTCATCGAGGTCCTCCAGCGCCAGGTCGAGGTCGCCGAGGATTCGGCGACCCGTCGCCACGTGTTGCTTGAGCTGGCCCGGCTGTTCGCCGGGCAGGACGACGCTCGCGCCGAACATGTGCTCAGCCGCGTGCTCGAAGCCGACGGCGATGACGCTGACGCCCTGCGCATGATCGACGAGGTCTACGACCGCACCGGGAACTCCGCGACCCACGTCGTTGTCCTCGAACGGCGCGTCGCCGGCGCCGCGAGCGCCAGCGAGCGTGCCCTCCTGCGAACCCGCCTCGCGATGTTGCGTCTGCGGCGACGTGGTGATCCCGCGGGCGCCTACGACGACCTCGTGGCGGCCGCCACCGACGACGTATCGCTGCGTGAGGTCCGCGGCGCCTTCGAGGCGCTGCTCGACCACTCGCGCTCGCGCGGTGCGCCACCGGTGGGCGTCGTTGCGCGCTCGCTCGAAGCCGTGCTGCGTGCCCAGAGCGACCTCGCCGCGGTGCTGCCGGTGCTTGAGCTGCGGGTCCACAGCGAGAGCGATCACAAGGCGCGCGCTGCGCTCCTGCTCGAGTCGGCGCGCGTGCAGGAGCAGCGCGGCCAGCCGGCGCTCGCCTTCATGGCGATCTGTCGCGCGGTGAAGGAGCTGCCTGACGACGCATCGCTGCGCGTCGGGGCCGAGCGGCTGGCGACGGCGACGGACAACCTCGAGGCGCTCACCCTCGTGTACGAGGACGTGCTCGACGTTGTGAAGGAGCCGGCCACGCGGGTCCTGTTGCACAAGCGGATCGCGCAGCTCGCCGAGTCGGTGGGCGGCGATGTCGACGTCGCCCGGCAGCGGCTCATCGCCGCGGTGCAGGCCGGCGCCAATGACGTCGACACATTGAAGGAGCTGGCGCGGCTCACCCGCGCCCACGGCGCCCCGCACGATCTGTCGGGCGTGTTGCTGCGCCTCGCCGAGGCCGCTGTGCTCGAGCTCGACACAGTGGCGGCGAAGGACGCCTACGCCGAGCTCGCTGACGTCGACGAGAACCTCGGCAACCTCGACGGCGCCATCCGCGCGTTGCGCGAGCTGCTGGTCATCGACCCGGCGGATCGCGCCGTGCGGGCGACGCTTGGGCGTCTCTTGACGCGTGCAGAGCGATGGCAGGATCTTGTCGAGTTCCTCGAAGACGGCGCCACACAGGCACAGTCACCCGAAGACGTTGCCAGCCACCTCGCGCGAATCGCCCACGCGCACATGGAACGACGCCATGACGTAGCTGCCTCGCTCGAGGTGCTCCGCAGGCTCGCCACTGCGCTGCCCACATCGGAGGCGATCCTGACCCTTGGGGCGCGCGCGCTCGTGCTGCTCGCTGGCGACGCTCGCCCCGAGGCGCGCCAGCTGCGGGCCGACCTCGCGGCGATCGTCGAGCCCCGCTACGAGAGCCAGGGGGCCTGGGCCGAGTTGGCGCCGGTGCTGCGGATGCGTCTGGACGTCGAGCGTTCGCCGGCCGAGCGCAAGCGGCTGCTGCTTCGCATCATCGACATCGAGGAGCGGCTGCTGAACAAGCCTGAGATGGCGATGGTGACGCTGGCGCGTGCGCTCGGCGAAGACCCCGCCGACCAGTCCCTCCGCGAGCGCGCCGAGCGGCTGAGCGTTCGGCTGCACGACCTCGAGAGCCTGCTCGGGATGTACGAAGACTTGATCTTCCGAATGGGATCGCAGGAGCCGCTGCGGGTCCTCTACGCGACTCGCTGCGCTGAGCTGTACGAGGGCAGCGTCGGCGATCCGACGCGCGCGGCAGACATGTACGAGACGGCGTTGCAGGCGATGGTGGCGCAGGGGCTGCCGGCCGCCGATCGAGGGCGCCTGATCGAACGCCTCGAGCGCCTCTATCGCGTCGTCGGCGAGCCGGCCAAGCTGGCGTTGACGCTGAAGCGTCATGCTGAGCTGCAAGGCGATGGTGACGTCGGGGTGGCACGGCAGCAGCTATTCGAGGCGGCGACCATCGAGCTGCACGGCTTGCAGGATTACGGCGCTGCCATCGGCACGCTGACGGCGCTGCTGAAGAACGCGCCGCAGGACCTGCCGGCGCTGCGCAGCCTCGCCGACGCTTGCGAGAAGCAGCAGCGCTGGGCCGAGCTTGCCGACGTGCTCGAGCGCGAGCTCGCGGCGCTCGGGGCCACTGACGTGGGCCGCTCCATCGTCGTGCGCTTCCGGCTCGGCCGGGTGCTCGACACGCACCTGCGGCTCGCCGACGAGGCGCTGGTGCATTTTCAGGCGATCCTCGCTGAGCGCCCCGATCATCGCGAGACCCGCGAGTACCTCGAGACCCGGTTGCATGCCCGCCAAACGGGGCGCTTCGATGGCGCGTCGTTCCTCGAGCAGTCCTACGAGAAGACCGGCGACTGGCAGAAGGCGGTCGATGTGCTCCAGGGGCAGGTCCCCGAGCTCGAGCGCCGCGGCGACAAGCGCGAGCTGCGCGAGCACCTGAGCAAGATCGCCGACCTGCAGGAGCTGAAGCTCGATGCCCCGGACATGGCCTTCGTGACGCTCTGCCGGGCGCTGAAGCATGACCCCGGTGACGGCAGCACGCGCGAGCGGCTCAAGCGCCTTGCCGGCCGCACCGGCACCCTGGACGACCTCTGCGAGGTCTTCGAGGACGAGGCTATTGCCGCCGAGGTCGGCGGGCGCTCGAGCCTCGCCGCCGAGCTGCACGAGGAAGCCGCGGGCCTCTATGCCGCCGCCCTTGGCGACGTGGCGCGCGGAGTCGCTGCCTACGAGGCGGTGCTCGACAAGAACGCCGGCCGCTTGCCGTCGCTCGAGGCGCTCTCGCGCCTGTACCCGCAGGTGGGGCGCTGGGCCGACGCCGAAAAGGTCCTGCGCCGCCGCCTGGTCTTCCGCGATGACGCCGCCGACCGCGTGCCGCTGCTGCTCGAGCTGGCAGCGGTGGTTGGCGGGCGGCTCGACCGCCCCGAGGATGCGCTGCCGCTGCTGGAGGAGGTGCGCAAGCACGACCCGGCCAACGTTTCGGCGCGACGCCACCTCATCGGCCTGCATGACGCCGCTCGGCGGTTCGGACCGCTGCGCGCGCTGCTCGAGGAAGAGCTGGCCGCCTGCTGCGCCGGCGGTGACGCCGCCGGCGTGGGCGCGGCACGGCAACGGCTCGCGGTGCTTCTTGGCGCCGAGGCCGTCGACGTGGACGCCGCCATCCCGCTGTGGGAGGAGATCCGCGCCGCCGATGGCTCGGCCCAAATTGACGCGAGCTTCCACGTGCTGGAGCGCCTCTACGGCGAGGCCGGCCGGTATCAGGACCTGCGCGGGCTCTACGAGGGTGCGCTGAACGTCGAGCGCGAGCCTGGCCGCGTGGCGGCGCTGACGGGGCGCCTCGGCGAGGTGCTGTCCGTGCACCTCGGCGGCAAGGAAGAGGCCGTCGCGCGCCACCTGCAGTTGCTCGAACTCGACCCGCAGAACGTCCAGTCCCTCGATGCGCTGCGCGCGCTGTACTTCGACCTGAGTCGCTACGACGACCTCGTCGCGCTTCTGCGGCGGATGATGCGGACGACGGGCGACGCGCGACGCCTGAAGGAGCTCCGCTTCCAGCTCGCGCTGGTGCTCGGCAGCAAGCTCGGCAAGCGCGCCGAGGCGGTCGAGACCGGCCGTCGCATCCTCGATATCGAGCCCCACACGAAGGACGAGCTTGAGCGCTTGAGCGGCGTCTTTCGCGCCTGCGAGGCGTGGGAGGAGCTGGCCGAGGTCCTCGAGCGGCTCGCGGCGCAGTTGCAGGGTGCGGAGCGGATTGCCCGCCTCCTCGACATCGCTGACGTGTACGAACAGCGGCTCGGTCGCGGGCGCGTCGCGGCGCCGGCCTACGAGAAAATCCTCGGCGTGGACGGCCGTCACGAGCGGGCCTACGAGCGGCTAAGCGCGATCTATGCCGAGGACGCCGAGTGGGCGCGCTTGATCCAGCTCAAGGAGGACCGCATCAAGCTCACCACCAGTGCGCGCGAGCGGGTCGTGATCCTGCGTGAGATCGGCGCGATCTTCGACGACAAGCAAGGGCAGAAGGCGCTTGCATTCCTCGCCGCGTGCCGTGCGTACCGCGAGGATTACGACGACGCCGAGCTCGCCGCGTGGATGGATCGGTTGGCTCTCGAGACCGACTCCGTGGACGAGCTGGTCACGCTCTACGACGACGCGCTTGGTCACCTGACCAACGAGGAGCGAATCCTCGCCACCCACCTGCGGATGGCGGAACTTGCCTGGAAGCACCTTGGCGCTCCCGCAGACGCTGAGATCCATTTCCGGCGTGTGCTGGAGGTCGACGCCAGAAACGAGCAGGCTCTCGACGGGCTCGCGTCGCTTTACGAGTCGCTGCAGCGTTGGAAGGATGTCATCGGCGTCTACGAACGCCGCGTCGATCAGGCCGTCGAACTGTCGTCGCGGATCGACTGGCTGCGGCGCATCGCGCGGACCCTGGACATCAAGGCCCGCGACATCGAAGGGGCCATCTCGGCGTTCAAGCGCGTCACCGAGCTTGACGGAACGAACGCGACGGCGGTCAAGGAGCTTGCCGACCTGCTCGAGCGGGAAAAGCGCTGGCCGGCGCTCGTGAACGTCTTGAAGCGGTTCGAGGAGCTGGCACCGACGCTCGAGGACCGGCTGGCCGTCCGCTACCGGACGGCCGGCATCTGGGAGACGCAGCTCGAAAACGCCGACCAGGCCGTCTCCGTCTATCGGGCGATCCTCGACGACGACAGCAGCCACCTGTTGGCGCTCAAGGCGCTCGAGCGGCTCTTCACTGCGCTCAATCGTCCCGAAGAGCTGCTCAAGGTCTTCGAGCGGATGGTGCAGCTGGCGCTGACGCCCGAGGAGGCGATCCGACTGCTCGGCAAGATCGCGTCGACCCACGAAGAGTCGTTTGAAGACCTGCGTTCGGCGGTCGCCGCCCACGAGCGCATCCTGCAGGTCGACCGGGCGAACGTCCCGGCCGTCAAGAACCTCGAGCGTCTCTTGCGGGCCCTCGGGGCCTGGGAACTCCTCGTGCAGGCCTACGAGCTGCACATCACACTGACGCGCGAGCCGCGCGAGATTGTCCAACTCTACCTTGCGATGGGCGAGGTCTTCGCGAAGGAGCTCGGGCGCACCGACAAGGCGGAGGCGGTCTACAACGCCGCCCTCGACTTCGACCCGTCGTCGCAGGAGGCGATCCACGCCCTCGGCGCGCTCTACGAGAAGAGCGGGAACTGGTTCAACGCGCTCGAGAAGCTGCAGCAGGAGGCGCAGCTCAAGGGTGCATCGCCCGAAGCCGTCGAGACCTACTATCGCATCGGCAAGATCAATGAAGAGATGCTGATGAACCAGCAGAACGCGGTCTTCGCGTATCGTGCTGCGCTGCAGATCGAGCCGTCCCACCAGCCTTCGATCCAAGCGTTGGCGGTGATCGCCGAGAGCCGCTCGGACCACGCGGAGCGGCTCCGCTGGTTGCGCGCCGGCGCGCAGTACGCGCCCGACGACACAGCGCGGACCGTCGCGCACACGGCCACCGGTGTCTTCCTTCAGGAGACGCTGGCCGATCTCGAAGGTGCCTCCGACGAGTTCGAGAAGGCGCTCGCGCACACCTACGACCACCTGCCCGCGGCGCGGCCGCTGTCCGACATCGCCTTCCGCGACGAGAACTGGGGCCGGGCCGAGCAGCTAATCGACATCATCGTCCAGCGGCTCGACCCGAACACCGAGGCCGGCGACCTTTGCCGCCAGCACTACCGGCTGGGCTACGTCTGCGAGAAGCTGGCGAAGGACCAGAAGGCGCTGAAGAACTACCAACGCGCCTACGAGATCGACTCTACGTACCTGCCGGCGCTCGAAGGGCTCGGTCCGGCCCTCTCGCGCGCCGGGCGCTGGGATGACGCCGGTAAGATCTACCAGACGATACTCATCCACCATCGCGACGGCCTGACCGACGCAGAGATTGTGGATTACTATCAGCATCTCGCGGATCTGAATCACAAGCTTTTGCAGATTGATCGAGCAATCAAGAATCTTGAAAAGGCGCTCGAACTCGACCCCAACCATGCGCCGTCCCTGCGGCTGTTGGCCACCGTGTTCGAGGCCGAGCAGCGCTTCGAGGACGCCTACGAGGTGATGATGCGGCTGGTGCCGCACGTCTCGGGCGACGAGCGGGTGCAGCTGCTGGTCGAGCTCGGGCGGTTGGCCAAGAGCGAGCTCGATGACCCCTATCGCTCCATCGATGCCTACGAGGACGCGAATCGCCAGCGACCTGGCGACCGGGACATCCTGACGGCGCTGCTGCAGCTGTACCGGCAGAGCCGGCAGGGGCCGCGGGCCGTCGAGATCCTCGAGGAGCTCGTCCGTATCGAACCCGACGAGAAGGTCCGCGTGCGCTTGAACCACACTCTTGGCGAGGTGTGGCGCGACGAACTGAAGAACGAGGCCCGCGCCGTCCAGTACTTCAACGCGGCGCTCGACCTCGACCCGACGTTCGTCAAGGCGTTTGAGTCCATCGAAGGGCTGCTCTCGCAGTCTTCGCAATGGGCGAGCCTCGAAGAGAACTACATCGCGATGCTCAAGCGGCTGCCGCCAGCGGACCCCAAGGGAATCAAGGGGGTCATCTGGCGCAATCTCGGCGATCTCTATCGGTACAAGCTGAAGAACCTCGAGGGTGCGACGCAGGCATATAAGGTGCTAGCCAAGATGACGCCGGACGCTCTCGATGTGCTCGAGGTGCTCGCCGATCTGCTCAGCCGCAACCCCAGCGCCATCGATGACGCCATCGTCACCTGGCAGCGGCTCGTGCAACTGAACCCTGACAAGATGGCGCGGCCGCTGCACGAGCTGGTGCGGCTGTATCTGGCGCGCAAGCTCACCGATCGAACCTACCTCGCGTGCGCGGCGCTCAAGACGCTGAACGACGCGTCCCCGCAGGAGCAGCAACTGCTGCAGGGGTACACGAAGCAGGCTTCGCCACAGGCGAAGCGGGCGATGACTGACAAGCTCTGGGATCTCCTGCTCGTGCATCCGGCGGCGCGGGGGCCGCTGGCGCAGCTGTCGGCGATGTTGTGGCGCACTGCCGGCCCGCCCCTCGTGAGGCAGGCGAAGGACTATGGACTCGACAAGAAGAAGGTCTGGGAGAAGGAGGATCTGGACGCGCCGGTGCCCAAGTACTTCGTCACCCAGATGAAGTACGTCCGCGGTGTCCTGAACGTCGGAGCGTTCGATCTTTGGAACAAGCTCGACGGAGCCGAGGCGCTCGCTCCCCTGGCGCTCGAGACACCCACGCTCGCCATCGGCGCGGCGCACCCGCTGCTTCGCGAAACCAACGCCCGTTCGCTGTGGTTCCAGATCGCGCGTCAGCTCACCGGTTTGCGGCCGGCGTTCCTGTTGCCGCGGGCGCTCGGGGCCCAGCGCTTCAACGCCGTCGTCGACGTCGCCATCCGCCTTGTCGAGCCGCGCTATCCGATCACGAGCGATCCGCGCGAGGTCGCCGAGGTCGAGCGCGCCGTCGCGCGGATCGCGGCGCCGTTGGCGAATGCGCTGCAGCCCACGGTAGCCGAACTTCTGACGACGAGGCAGGCCGTGCCCATCAAGCCATTCCTCGAGGGCATCGAGCTGACGTCATTGCGAGCGGGGTATCTGCTCACCGCCGATCTCGACCTTGCGGTCGCGGTGGCGCGGCAGCCAGATACAGGCGTGCCGCTCCCGTTCGCCACCAAGGTGAAGGAGCTGTTGCTGTTCTCGGTCAGCGAGGAGCACGTCGAGCTTCGCCAACGCATCGGTTCGGCGTTGCCCTGACGGGTGCGCGGCGGGTGCGCGGCGGGTGCGCGGCGGGTG
>VGSZ01000068.1 GCA_016874845.1 Deltaproteobacteria bacterium | reverse complement strand
TGGGGGTGACGTCGGGGCTGACGTCGGGGGTGACGTCGGGGGTGACGTCGGGGGTGACGTCGGGGGTGACGTCGGGGCTGACGTCGGGGGTGACGTCGAGCAGCAGCGCGGCGTCGACGGCCGCCTCCAGCGGGCAGCCCTCGGCCCAGCGGATCGGGGCGCGCAGCGACAGGACCTCGACGTCGGGCAGCGCGGCGAGGAAGCGCACGACGAAGCCGCGGCCGGTTCCCTCGTAGCCGTGGGTCGTCGTCGCAAACGCGAAGCGCGCTGCCGGCAGCGCGTCGACCAGCGCGCGCAACAGCGGCACCGGCAGCTGCGCCGCCTCGTCGACGAGCACGGCGTCGGCGGCGACGCCACCCTGCGCGAGCACGTCGGTCGGCACGAAGGCGACGCCGGCGCCGGCGAAGCGCAGCGCCTCGGCGGCGGCGCGCTCGTGGGGCGCGCTGATGAGGACGCGGGCGCCGCCGGCCGCGAGCGCCCGCGCGGCGAGGCCGAGGGCGCTCGACTTGCCGCGGCCGCGGGCGGCCAGCAGGGCGGCGCGGGTCGGTCTCGGAGCGCCGAGGCGCTGCACCAGCCGCGCGACGACGACGGCTTGCTCGTCGGTGCCGTGCGTGGCCACGTCGCCCGGCGGCGCCCACGGCTGGTCGTCGGCGACAGCGGCGAGGTGCGCGAGGACCCGCCGCCAGAAGCGGTCGCCGACGTCAGCGACGCCGTAGGGGTACACGGCGAGCGCCGGCTGCGGCGGCGGGGCCGGCGGCGCGCAGACGACCAACAGTCCGCCGCCGCGCACGAGCCCGGCGGCGGCGCCGAGGACGTCGGCGTCGAGGCCACCGAGCCCTTCATGCAGCGCGACGACGACAGCGTCGTGCGATCGGCCGAGCGCGGCGTGCACGTCGTCGCCGGGCCACAGCGCCTCGGCCTGCCCGACGACGGCGCGGGCCGCGGCGAGCGTGACCTCGCGCGCACCCACGAGCACGCGACAACGACGGTGCCGCGGGCCCGGCGCTGGCGCCCGCAGCGAGCCCGAAAGGCCAGCGCCCGTCGCCAACGCGATCCTGCGTCGGCCGGTCAGGCGCCGTAGTTCGGCTTGCGGTCGAAGTGGTGCTCGGCGTCGATGTGACGGATGGTGCCCGACTTGCTGCGCATGACGATCGAGTGGGTGTGCGCGCCGCCCTTGAAGTAGCGCACGCCCTTCATCAGGTCGCCGCTGGTCACCCCGGTGGCGGCGAACATGACATCGCCACGCGCCAGCTCGGTCAGGCCCCACTTCTTGTCGAGGTCGTGGATGCCCATCTTCTTGGCGCGCTCGCGCTCGCCGTCGTTGCGGTAGACGAGGCGGCCCTGCAGCTCACCGCCCAGACAGCGCAGCGCCGCCGCCGCCAGCACACCCTCGGGGGCGCCGCCCGAGCCGAACAACACGTCGATGCCGGTGCCGTCGATGCAGGCGGAGATGGCGGCGGAGACGTCGCCGTCGGAGATCAGCTTGACGCGCGCGCCGGTCTTGCGCGCCTCGGCGATGAGCTTCTGGTGGCGCTCGCGGTCGAGGATCACGGCGGTCAGATCCTCGACGTACATGTCCTTGGCGGCGGCGATGGCCTTCAGGTTGTCGGTGGGGCTTCGGTCGAGGTCGACGACGCCGCGCGCCGCGGGGCCCACCGCGATCTTGTCCATGTAGCAGTCGGGGGCGTGCAGCAGGTTGCCCTTGTCGGCGATGGCGACGACGGCGATGGCGTTGGGCAGGCCAAGGGCGCACAGGTTCGTGCCCTCGAGCGGGTCGACGGCGATGTCGACCTCGGGGTCGTGCTCGGCGCCGCCGCCGACCTTCTCGCCGATGTAGAGCATGGGCGCCTCGTCGCGCTCGCCCTCGCCAATCACGACGGTGCCGCGGACCAGCACGCCGTCGAAGGCGCGACGCATGGCGACGACGGCGGCCTCGTCGGCGGCGTGGCGGTCGCCGCGGCCCATCAGGCGCGCGCAGGCGAGCGCCGCAGCCTCGGTGACGCGCACGACCTCGAGGGCGAGGTTGCGGTCCAGGGTCGGTCGGGGCGTGTTCGTCGTCGTCATCGCGGGTCTCCGTGGTTTGCGCGCTCAGCCACGCGTGATGTGTCCATGATGCTCTGCGGGCAGCAGACTGGCCAGCTTCGCCGGCAGGCGGGCCGGCTTGCCGGCCTGCGTCACGCAGGCGTGCTTCGTCGATCCGGTGGCGAGCACGTCATCGCCCCGCAGCACGCGGTAGCCGAACTCAAGGGTCACGCGCGACGCGCCGGTGACCATCGTCTCGATGGTGATCAGGTCGTCGAAACGCGCCGGCTTGCGGTAGCGGCAGGCGGCATCGACGACGGGGAAGCCGAAGCCCTCGCGCTCGAAGGCGGCGTAGTCGAAGGCGCGGGCGCGCATGTACTCGCAGCGGCCGCGCTCGAAGAACGCGAGGTAGTTCGCGTAGTACACGACCCCCATCTGGTCGGTGTCGCCGTAGATGACCCGATAGTCACACCGGGTGGGGCGGTCGTGCACGGCGAGGCTCCGCGGACGGCGCGCACGCGCCGTGTCGTCGATGCGGCCGACGTCAGAAGACGTACTTGATGACCGGCGCGAACGAGATGCCCGGGATGATCACCATCGAGCCGCCCGAGCTCGGGATGAACGCGACCATGACGTTGCCGTCGAGGCCGACGAACACGTCGGGCAGTAGCGTCGCGTAGCGGACGCCGAAGCCGACGCCGGCGTTGCCGCCGAGGGTGGGCTCGTTGGGCGCGGGCTCGGGCGAGACGAACGCGGCGCCGCCGAAGAGCTTGCCCATGATCGCCAGGCGCTCGAGCACGTAGAAGCTGCCGACGATGGCGCCGTTGACCGTCGTGATGCCGTAGTCGCGGGGGTTCTCGAGGGTCTGGTTGTAGATGGCGGCGTTGGCGACGAAGCCGGTGCCGAAGCTCAGCTGCACGCCGAGCCACTGCGAGATGTCATAGCCGACAGACAGCCCGATGTAGGGCTGCAGCTGCGACCACAGCGCCGCCTTGCACGGCGGGCCATTGCACTCCTCGGAGATCGTGAAGCCTGTCGGCGACCCCGCGGCCGCGCCGAGCACGAAGAACCCACCGAGATCGGACTGGGTGTAGATGCCCTGCTTGAAGACGAACCCGGTGGCGCCGCCCATCGACTGGCCGAGCACGGTGCCACCAACCTCGACCTCAGCGTCGGGGAGCGCGCTGTGCGACTCCGCACCATCCTCGCCGGTGGCGGGCTTCTTCTCTGCCTCGGGCTCGCCGTCGAGGACGTCGTCGGCGGCGGCCTTCTTGGCGGCCTTGTCGGCCTTCTTGGCGGCGAGCAGCAGGCCCGTCGGCCGCAGCTGCAGGCGCAGCGGATCCTCGCCCGTCGTCGTGGACGTCGCGGCGGCAGGCGCGCCGCAGAGGACGGCGGTGAGGAGAGCGGCGAAGGGCAGCGCGGATCGGAGGCTCGTCATGTTGGGCCGTGGCGGTAGCAGGAACTGCGCGTCCGGGGAAGCCTGCGGGACCGGTGCAGGGCGTCGGATCGCACCGCCGCGTGCGCCCGCGCGTCACCCAACACCGCCGGCCGGCATCTGTTTCCCATGTTTTGCTGGCTTATCCCGACGCGGTCGCGGGGACATCCTGCGGCAGCTTTCAGAGTTTTCAGTTGTTCCTGAAGCTTCAAGAAGGCATGGTCGGGGGGTCAGAAGCACACGCCCCGCGCTGAAGCCGGAGGGTGCCGGATGGCCCGCGAGACGGAGACGACGACGAAGACCCACCGGACGACGCCGTCGTCGGCCGGGTCGTCGCTGTCGTCGCTGTCCTCTCTGCCGCCGGCGTCGCGGCTCCCCGGGTTCTACAAGCTCGCCGTCGACGATCGTCGCCGCCTGCTGGCTGAGCGTGGGCTTACCCCCGACGATCTGCGGGCCTTCGACAGCGACGGCGGCCTGCAGCTCGGCACCGCCGACCGCATGATCGAGAACGTCGTCGGCGTGCTCGGGCTGCCGCTCGGCGTCGCGCTGAACTTCGTCGTCGATGGCGAGCCCGTGCTCGTGCCGATGGCCGTCGAAGAGCCCTCGATCGTCGCCGCCTGCAGCCACGTCGCCCGGCTGGCCGCCGACGCCTTGACCGGCCCCGACGGCGGCCGTGGGTTCGTCACCGAGGTCGACCCGCCCATCACCGTGGGGCAGGTGCAGCTGCTGGGTGTGCCCGACCTCGATCGGGCGACGGCGGCCCTCGCGCAGGAGCGCGCGGCGCTCTTGGCCGCGGCCGACGCGCTGTGCCCGGGCCTCGTCGAGCGCGGCGGCGGCTGCGTCGACGTGCGTGCCCGGGTGCTGCCCCGGCTGCCTGCCGACGACGTCCACGGCGACCTCGACTCGTTTGGCTTCGACTCGGGCCCGATGTTCGTCGTGCACGTCGCCTTGAACACCTGCGACGCCATGGGCGCCAACGCCGTCAACACTGTCGTCGAGGGGCTGAGCGCCCGGCTCGAGGCGCTCACCGGCGGCCGCGCCTGCCTGCGCATCCTGACCAACCTCGCCGACGAGCGTCGGGCCCGCGCGCGCATGCGGATCCCCTACCGGTCCCTCGGCCCCGCCGACGCCCACGACGACGTCGAGGGCGCCCGCGTCGCCCGCGCCATCGTCGAGGCGTGGCGCTTCGCCGCCCGCGATCCTTGGCGCGCCTGCACGCACAACAAGGGCATCCTGAACGGGGTCGACGCCGTCGCCGTCGCCACCGGCAACGACTGGCGCGCCATCGAGGCCGGCGCTCACGCCTTCGCCGCCCGCTCCGGCCGCTACACCAGCCTGACGCGCTTCTTCATCGACGACGAGCACCGCCAGCTGGTGGGCACCATCGATCTGCCGATGGCCGTCGGCACCGTCGGCGGCGCCACCCGCGTGCACCCCACGGTCCAGGCGGCACGCAAGCTGCTCGGGCCCTTCGCGACGTCGGCGTCGAAGCTCGCCGGGCTTCTGGCCGCTATCGGCCTCGCGCAGAACACCGGCGCGCTGAAGGCCATGGTCACCGAGGGCATCCAGCGCGGCCACATGAGCCTGCACGCCCGCCAGGTGGCGCTCGCCGCCGGCGCCCGCGTCGCCCCCGACCAGCGCGGCCGCGTCGAGGTCGACCTCGTCGCCGCCGCCCTCGTGCAGGCCCGCGATGTCCGCGCCGCCCGCGCCGCCGAGGTGCTCGCCGCGCTGCGCGCCGACGACGCCATCGCGACGACGACCGCGATCACGGAGCGCGCATGACCACCATCGACGCGCACTTCGGCTTCGCCCCCGGCAAGGTGATCCTGTTCGGCGAGCACGCCGTCGTACACGGCCAGCCCGCCATCGCCGCCGCCCTCGACCGCGGCATCCGCGTCGCCGTCACCGAGCGCGACGCCGACGACGGCCCGGTGCTGCGCAGCAACAACGCCGCGCTGCCCACGCGCTGCCGCCCCGACCCCGGCGGCGAAGGCCCCGAGCGGCTGCGGCAGGCGCTGGCCGTGCTGCGCGACGCCCTCGGCCCCCGCGCACGGCGCCTGCATTTCTCCGTCGACGGCGCCATCCCCGCCGGTGCCGGCCTCGGCAGCTCGGCGGCCCTCGCCGTGGCGCTGCTGCGCGGCGCCCACGCGGTGCTCGGCGTCGACCTCGACGACGACGCGCTCATCGAGCGCGCCTTCGCCCTCGAGCGCGTCTTTCACGGCAACCCGTCGGGAGTCGACCACACGACCATCGTGCGCGGTGGCGTGCTGTCCTACGAGCGCGCCCACGGCGACGCCGTCGGCCGGGCGACCCCGCTCGTGCTGCCGCGGCCGCTGCGCCTCGCCGTCGGCGTCGCCGGCCCCCACGCCGGCACCGCGAAGGCCGTCGGCGCGCTGCGCGATCGCGCCCGCCGTCACCCCGACCACTATGGCCGGGTGTACGACGAGATCGGCGCGCTGGCCCGCTCGGCGCGCGACCACCTGCTGGCCGGTCGCTATGGTGCCGTGGGCGAGCTCATGGACCTGAACCAGGGCCTGTTGAACGCGCTGGGCGCGAGCACCCCAGCCATCGAGTCGCTGTGCGCCATCGCCCGCGAGCGCGGCGCCGCCGGCGCGAAGCTATCGGGCGCCGGCGGCGGCGGCGCCGTCATCGCCCTCGTCGACGACGGCGATCCCGAGGCCGTCGTTCGCGCCTTCGCCGCCGCCGGCCACCTCGCCTTCGCGACGACGCTGCCAGCGTCGTCGGCCGACTCACCCGGCGCCGCCGTGGTGTCGGTGCCCGCGGGCAACCCCGTTGCCACCCCTGCCCTGTCGCCGACGACGGCCCCCTGATCCCCCGCGCTGCTTGCGCACGTCGAGGAGTCCACCGATGAACGCCCTCCGCCTTGTCGAGTCCGCCCCTGCCCCGGTGAACGGCGCCCGCGCCGCGGCGTTGCTTGGCGACGGTCCGACGCTGACCTTCGTCGCCGACGCCGCCGCCCCCGACGCCTGCTGCACCGTGCGCATGGTGCGCCACGGCGACGCCGCCTGGGTGGGCGTCGTCGACGATCGCACGGCCTTCGCCGATCACGTGCGGATGGGCATGACGCCGCGCTTCGTCGCCGGCGACGCCCGCGTGCACGCCGTCGTCGGCACGGCGCGCGCGCGCCTGCTCGGCCGCCTTGAGGATGTGGGCGCCGACCTGCGCCGCGCCCTCGCCGACGTGGTGGGGCCGTGGCCCACCGGTGACGCTGTCGTCGTCGAGGTCCGCCCCGAGGCGCTCGGCGTTGTCGACGACGAGGCCCCGGGTGGCCCCGTGCCCCAGACCTGACGAGCGCGCCCCTCAGCCGTCGGTGTCCTCGTCGACGCGGACGTCGCGGGCGCAGCGGAACGTCACGTCGCGCGCCGGCGCGTCCTCGAAGGTCCGGTTGACGAGCGTGGGCGGCTCGATGCGGTCGCGCCACGCGCCGCCGCGCACGACCCACACCGGCGCCTCAGCGCTGTGCACGCGGCCCAGCGTCGACGTCCACTCCCACGCGAGGCCGAGGCCCACGACGCCAAAAGGCGAGACCGCCCGCGGATCGACGGCGGTGAGCGGCGACGGCTCACGCTCGGCCCACGGCTCCTGCCAACCGCTGCCGGCCTTGGCGGCGTCGAATTCGTGGCCCCACGGCCACAGGCGCCCGTCGAAGCCGCGGGCGGCGAGCTCCCACTCGATCTCGGTGGGCAGGCGCTTGCCCTTCCAGGCCGCGTAGCGGGCGGCGGCGTCCAGGCTGACCTCGACGACAGGGGCGGCGCGCATCTCGGGCGTCAGGTTGTCGGGGTCGGGCGACCACTGCAGCGGCTGCGGCCAGTACGACGGTGGCGACGTTGACGTGTCGCGGCAGAACTCGGCCCAGTCGCCGCAGGTCACCGGGCGGCGGTCGAGCAGGAACGGCGCGACGTCAACGTAGGCCGGCTCGCCGTCGCCGGCGGCGAACAGGTACCGACCGCCGGGCACCACCACCATGTCGTCGGGCGCAGAGGCGTCCAGCGGCTCGTGGTCCGACGCGGCCAGCGGACCGTCCTGCGGCGCCGGGCGGGGCCTCATCGGCAGCGGGCGCACCTCGGCGGGTACGGTGCTGTCGCCGCGGGGGCGACGGCGGGCGCGCATGCGGCGGGCGAGGGCGAGCAGCCGTTCGCTGTCGCGGGCATCGGCGTCGACGAGGTCGCCGGCGTGCGCCTGGAGACCGGCGGCGATGGTCGAGTAGTGCCCGCCGCCGGCGGCCTGCATCAGGCCCTGCAGGGTCAACACGAGGTCGCGGAGACTGACGTCGCCGCCCAGCGCCTGCCCCAGCACGCGGCGGAGCTCGGCGGGCACGCGGCCGAGCAGCCCTGGCGCACCGACCGCCGCCGCCTCGACGACGGGTCGGCCAGAGAAGAGCCGCTCGGCGAGCGCCGCGAGGCACGCGGCCTCGTACCGCTCACCGACGGTGTCGCCGTGGGGCGGTGTGGCGAGGGCGTCGTCGGCGTGGACGGCGCGCACCACGAGCGGCCCGGGCAGGAGCACGCGGCCCTGCGGCGTGACGAAGGCGCGCCGGCTGCGGGGCTGCATCGCGACGAGGATGTTGTCGGGAGCGCGATGACCCACATCGAGCAGGCCGGTGCCGAGCACGTAGGCCACCGACAGCGAGAACGACGTCGACAGCGGGTTTGGCGCCGACGCCACCAGCGCCCGGCGCAGCAGCGCGTCGATGCTGACCCCGTCGATCCACTCGCGGGCCCGCCAACGCACGTCGTCGACGATGCCGTGGCCGACCCACTGCGCGACCTGATCGTCGACGAGCTTCTCGTGCCACTCGCTCGCGGCGTCCCACGCCCCGACCTCGCGCCGCAGCAGCGACGCCGTCTTCACCCGCTGGAGCGCGACCAGCGGGCGCAGCGCGCGGTCGAGGTCGAGCGCCCGGTGGGTGACCGGCGCGCTCGGCCGCCCGGGCAGGTCCCCCGGGCGCATCCCGTCGTCGACGACGTCGAGCACGACGAAGCGCCCGAAGATCTCGGGCTGCGCGGCGGCGGGCTCGTCGAACGGGCGCATCCGGGCAGTCGTAGCAGAGTGGCGCGGGGGCGGGGGCCCGTCGGACGACACCGCGCGCGGCTCCGAGCGCGCCCCCGGTCACGGCTGCGGCAAGGGCCGCGACGGACGACGACGACGACGACGCAGGGGCGGTCGCCGGCCTGCTACCCTGCGCGCGTGCCCGACTCCCGCGTCTCCGAGCGCACGCCGTTGCGCATCCTGTGCCAGGGCGAGCGCGGCTCGTGCGCCGCCTGCTGCGGCCTGTCGAACTTCGCCGACCGTTCGCGGGCGGCCACACACGCCCGGCTGCGCCGACGCACCGACGCCGTGCGGGCAGCGTGGCCCGACACGGCGGAGCTGGCGGCGGCGCGCGACGCGCTGCTGCGCGAAGAGACCCCGCAGGTGCTGTTCGCCGGCGTGAAGGTGTGCCCCTTCGCCGGGTGGGTCGAGGAGCCCGCCGACGACGATGACGATGACGACGGCCGGGTCGGCTGCCTGCTGCACCCGTCGCGGCACCCCGACGGCGCCGATCTGCGCGACCTCGCGGTCTATCCGCGCGCGGTGTGCGCGGGTCATTTCTGCGCGCCGCACGACTGGCTGCGTCCCCACGAGGTCGATCTGGCGCAGACGGCGCACGGCCTCGTCTACGGACGCGTGGTCACCGACGCCGGTCTGGTGAAGGCCGTCGCCCGTGGCCTGGTCGAGCGGGGCAACGGTCCCTTCGACGACGTCAAGGTCGCCCGCGCCGGCGACGCGCTGGCGGCGCTGTGGCGCGCGCTCCTCGACGAGTGGCCCTACGCGGATCCCGACCCGCGGCGCTTCGGCGGCTTCGTGTGCTCGGGCGACAACGCCGTCGACCGATCGCTGCCGTCGTGCGTGGCCGGCCTCGACGTCGACGCCGCGCGCTGGGAGCGCACCGTGCTCGACGCCATCGCCACGCGACCCTTGACGGCGACAGAGGCGGACGCCGCCCTCGCCCGCCTGCGGGGCGCGCTCGACGCGGTGCTCGCCGCTGCGGGGCGCCCGGGCTGACCGCCGATCAGGTGCCCCGGCCGCCCGCAGCGCTGTGCTAGCGTGGCGACGTCGGCGGCGCGGGGGTGGGGGCCGATGCGCAGCGAGGTGGCCGGTGGTGTGGGACCGCGAGCAGATGGCGAAGAAGGCGGCGGCGTTCGTCACCGACGGGCAGATCGTGAACCTCGGCATTGGCATCCCGACGCTGGTGGCCAACCACCTCGGCGACAAGGCCGTGATGCTGCACAGCGAGAACGGGCTGCTCGGCATGGGGCCGTCTCCCTACGAGGGCGACGAGGACCCGCAGCTCATCAACGCCGGCAAGCAGACCGTCACCGTGGTGCCCGGCGGCAGCACCTTCGACTCGGCGCAGAGCTTCGCCATGATCCGCGGCGGCCATGTCGACGTCGCCATGCTCGGCGCCATGGAGGTCGCGGCCAACGGCGACCTCGCCAACTGGCAGGTGCCGGGCGAAAAGGTCACCGGCATGGGCGGCGCGATGGACCTCGTCAGCGGCGCCCGCACCGTGGTGTGCCTGATGACCCACACCGACAAGGCCGGCGCCAGCAAGCTCGTGCCGCGCTGTGGGCTGCCGCTCACCGGCCTGCGCTGCGTCGACCTCATCGTCACCGAGCTCGGTGTGTTCGCCGTCGAAGCCGACGCCGAGTCCGGCGCGGGGGCGTTTCGCGTGGTCGAGCTCGCCGCCGGGCATACGTTCGACGAGGTCGCCGGCAAGACCGCCGCGCGCCTGCTCGCTTGACCGCCGACGACCCGTCCCGCATGCAGCGCCGCGGCTCAAAGACATAGACCGCCGCGGGAGCCACAGACCATCTTCGCCCCGAGGCACAGACCTTCTTCGCCCGCAGGAGACGCCATGACCGAGAAGCCGAGCCGCAACGAAGACGAATACTTCGCCCGCGAAGACGCCGAGAAGCTCTACCGGCTGCACCGCGAGCGGCAGAAGCACGACGACCAGAAGAAGCGTGACGAGCAGAAGGCCGCGCACTGGATGAAGTGCCCCAAGTGCGGCTACGACCTCGAGCGCATCCCGTGGCGCGGCCACACCGTCGACAAGTGCTTCCGCTGCGGCGTCACCGTGCTCGACCAGGGCGAGCTCGAGGCGCTGGCAGGCAAGGAGCATCCCGACGGGTTCGTCGGCACGTTCACGAGGCTGTTCAAGGGCATCTGAGCCCCCAGCGCGACGGCGCCCGCTCGCCGGGGCATCGTCGCGCGCGCCCCCGCGCCCGGGCCGCACCGTCCCGGGCGCCTTCGTCTCGAGGTCTCCGTGTCGCTCGCTTGCTTCAAGGCCTACGACATCCGCGGCAAGGTCCCCGAAGAGCTGTCCGAGGATCTGGCCCGCCACATCGGGCGCGCCTTCGCCGAGCGCTTCGCGCCCCGCCGCGTCGTCGTCGGCCGCGACATGCGGCTGTCGTCACCCGCCATCGCCGGCGCGCTCATCGACGGCTTCCGCGAGGCCGGCGTCGACGTCATCGACATCGGCCTGTGCGGCACCGAGATGGTGTACTTCGCCGCCTTCCACCTCGAGCGCGAGGGCGTCGACGGCGGCGTGATGGTGACGGCCAGCCACAACCCCGCCGGCTACAACGGCATGAAGCTGGTGACCACGGGCGCGCGTCCGATCAGCGGCGACTCGGGCCTGAAGGACATCGAGGCCCTCGCCGAGAAGGGTTACGGCGGCGCCGCCGTGCGCGGCACAATCGAGCAGCGCACGATCCTCGACCCGTACGTCGACCACCTGCTCGGCTACGTCGACCGCGCGACGCTGAAGCCGCTCTCCATCGTCGCCAACGCCGGCAACGGCTGCGCCGGCATCGTCATCGACGCCATCGAAAAGCGCCTGCCATTTTCATTCACAAAACAACATAACGACCCCGACGGCAGCTTCCCCCACGGCGTGCCGAACCCGCTGCTGCCCGAGAACCGCAAGCCCACCATCGACGCCGTCAAAGCAGGTCGCGCCGATCTCGGCATCGCCTGGGATGGCGACTTCGACCGCTGCTTCTTCTTCGACCACGAGGGCGGGTTCGTCGAAGGTTATTACATGGTGGGTCTGTTCGCCGAGGAGATGCTGCGGCAGGCGCCGGGCAGCGCGATCATCCACGACCCGCGGCTGACGTGGAACACCGTCGAGAAGGTCGCGGCGTTGGGCGGGCGCGCTGTGATGTCGAAGACAGGGCACGCGTTCATCAAGGAGCGCATGCGCAAGGAGAACGCCGTCTACGGCGGCGAGATGAGCGCGCACCACTATTTCCGCGACTTCGCCTACTGCGACTCGGGCATGATCCCGTGGCTGCTGCTGGCGCAGCAGATGTCGCGCACGGGGTTGTCGTTAAAGGCGCTCGTCGACGACATGCAGAAGCGCTTTCCGGCGTCGGGCGAGATCAACCTGCACCTGTCGGACACGAAGAAGGCGCTGTACGCGGTGAAGCAGCGCTGGGGCGACAACGCGGTCTCGATCGACGAGACCGACGGCGTCAGCATCGAGCGCGCGCAGTGGCGCCTGAACGTGCGGGCGAGCAACACCGAACCCGTCGTGCGCGTCAACGTCGAGAGCCGCGGCGACGAGGCGCTGATGCGGCGCAAGACCGACCAGGTCCTCGCCCTGCTGCAGAGCCTCGCGTGAGGGGGCGTCCCACGCCGCGGTGCGCGGGGCGAAGGGCGGGGTCGCCCGCATGAAGAGCGCGGCCGCCGTCATCGCGTCGTTCCAGCGCGAGCACGTCATCCCCCATTGCCCGCGCTGCAGCCACCCCTGCTGCGCGTTGACCGACGTCGTGCTCGACCTGTCGTTCGCCGAGGTGCGGGGGCTGTACCAGATCACCTCGTCGAAGAAGGTCTTCGAGCGCGCGTTGCCGTCCTCGATCCGCGCCCAGGGCGGCCGCTACTACGCCCACGGCGCGCCCTGCCCCGCCTTCGACACCGCCGCGCAATCCTGCCGCGTCTACGGCACGGCGACGAAGCCGCGAGGCTGCAGCGACTTCCCCGTCTACGAAGACGGCGACGCTGTCACCGTCGACCTGCGCTGCGAGGCCGCCCGCGCCCACCTGCCGGCGCTGCGGGCGCAGCTCGTCGCCGCCGTGGGCGTCCTCGACGAGCGCCGCGACGACGACTTCCCCGACACGTTCGTCACCTTCACCCGCGCCCGCGGAGGTCGACCGTCGGCTGTTCCGTCGGCGGCGTCCGCGCAGCCGTCGTCGCCGTCAGCCCATGCGCCGAGGCGCCGGTGATCTCGCTTCTGCAGCGCCTATGGCGTGCGCTGGTCGACGAGCTGGCGCGTGGCAGCCGACGACGACTGCGACCGACGTCGTCGGGGCGTTGGGTGCTGTTCCTCGCGCTGGTCACCGGCTTCGCGGCGATGAACACCGGCAACAACCTGCTGTTCTTTGGCTGGGGCCTGGTGCTGTCGGCCATCGTCGTGTCGGGCATCCTGTCGGAGAGCACGCTGCAGGCGGCGACGCCGACGCTGCTGCCGCCCGACGAGCTGCGCGCGTTGCGCGACGAGCGCCTGCCGGTGCGCCTCGACAACACGCGGCGCGTGCCGGCCTTCGGCGTCGGGCTGTCGCTGACGCTGCGCGCGCGCGCGACGACCAGCACGACGACCAGCACCGCGGGCGACGGGCGCGCGCCCGCGACAACGACGAAGACAACGACCGGCGAGGCGCCCGGCGTGGAGCGCACCGGCGCGACGTTCGAGCTACGCCTGTCGCCAGGAGCTTCTTGCACCGCGCGCGTCCCGTGGCGTCCGCGGCAGCGGGGCGTCGTCAAGGTCGACAGCCTGCGCGTGGCCACCGCGGCGCCGTTTGGATTCTTCTCCAAGGAGCGCATCTTCGACCCATCGCGGCTGCCACCGGCGCTGCGCTCGCTGGTGGTGCTGCCAGCGCGCGTCGACACGCGCGCGCTGGGGCACGCCTTGTGGGCGCGGCTCGGCGAGCAGCCGGCGGGGCGAGCGGGCGCCGGCGACGAGCTGTTCTCGCTGCGGCCTTATCGTTCGGGCGATGACCCCCGCCGGATCGCGTGGCGGCGCGTGGCCAGCACTGGGCGCGTCGTCGTGCGCGAGCACGAGGCCACGCAGTCGCGCGAGCTCGTGGTCGACCTGCGCGTGGGCGCGAGCGCGCGCGAGGAAGACGTCGAGGACGCCGTCGCCACCGTCGGCAGCCTGGTCGAGGATCTGCTCGAGGACGGCCACTCGGTGGGCGTGCGCGCGCGCGGCCTGCTCGTGCCGCCCGACCGCTCGCCGCGCCAGCGCGACGCCTGCTTAAGGGCGCTGGCGACCCTGGCGCCGCGACCCGGTGCTCTCGACCCGGTGGCCCGCGGCGTCGCCATCGTCGCCGTCGTCGTCGGAGCCGCCGACGTCGAAGGCGCTGACGTTGTCGTCGCCCCCGTACCCCGCGACGGCGGAGGCGCGCCATGACCACCGCGGTGCGCCCGGCGTCGACCTCACCCCGACGGGTGCTGACGCTGGGGCTCGCCCACGAGCTCGGGCTGTGCGCGTCTTTGACGGCGGCGACGTTGATCGTGCTGCTTGGCGGTACGTTTCCGCCGTGGGTTTGGTTGGCGTCGCTGGCGCCCACGCTGTCGTTGGCGTTGGCGCGCAGCGGCGTCGTCGTCCCCGGCTTCTCGGGCACGCTGCTCGGCCTCGCGGCGCTCGGCGCCGGCGTCGCGACCGTGGTGCGCGGCGGCATCGAGGCGGCGGTGTTCGGCGGCGGCGCGACGCTGCTCGGCCTGCTGGCCGCGCGCGTCGTCACGCGCCGCACGCTGGCCCACGACCAGCAGGCGATCCTGCTCGGGCTGGTGCTCGTCTTCGCCGGCAGCGTGCTGAACGTCGGCCTGTCGTACTTCCTCGTCTTCGTCGCCTACGCGGTGTCGACAGTCTGGGCGCTGGCCACGCGGCAGCTGCTCGCCGGCGCCGAGGCCACGGCGATCCTCGACGCCCGCGGCGGCGCCGCCGCCCGCGCCCGCGAGCGCGACGACGTGATCACGCCCCTGTTCTTCGCCGCGTCGGGGGCGGTGTCGCTGGCAGTGCTGGCCGCCGCCTTGCTCGTCTTCGTCAGCTTTCCGCGCATCGGCTTCGGCGAGCTCGGCATCTTGTTCGCGCGCGGCTCAAAGCTGCCGCGGTCGGTGGGCTTCGGCAGCGATCCGCGCGGCCTGTCGACGTCATCGGAGGTCGTCGCCCGCGTGCGCGGCGTGCCGCAGGAGCGCTTCGACGAGAGCCTGTACCTGCGCGGGATCGTCTACGACCAGCTGTCGCTGGAGGCGTTCTCGCAGAGCGATCCCGACACCGCGGCGGCGCCGGTCCTCGACCTGCGCGGGGCGCTGACGACGCTGGCCTACGACGCGAACCGGGCCGGACGCGTCGAGGTCACGCTGATGCCGCTGGCCGGCCAGCTGCTGTTCACGCTCGGGCACACCCGCACGACGCTGGTGCTCGGTGGCGGCGCGGCGAACCCCAATCGCGTCCTTGGCCTCGGCGGACGCGATCGCCATGACCAGCTGCGCATGGTGGCGTCGCTGGCCTCGCCGCTGCGGTACGAGCTGAGGGGGTCCTTCGCCGCCCCGGGCGTGATCCCCCCGGCGTCCGCGACGCCCCCGCAGCTCGAGGGCGCGGCACGGGCCCGCTACCTCAGCGTGCCCGAGCGTTTCGACCCGCGGCTGCGGGCGCTGCTCGAAGAGGCGCTGCGGGGCGACGCGCCGCCGGGCACCGCCGTCGACGTCATGAGCCTCCCCGCGGAGGAGCGGGCGGCGCGCCTGCGGCGGTACCTGCTGCGGAACTTCCGCTACTCCCTCGACGGCGACGTCGCCGGCGCGTCGGAGCCGCTGAAGGCCTTCCTGCTTGACGTGCGGGCCGGCCACTGCGAGCTGTTCGCCGGCGGCTTCGCGCTGCTCTTGCGCCTCGCCGGTGTGCCGGCGCGCGTCATCGGCGGCTTCCAGGGCGGCGCCCTGGCCGATGACGCCGTGGTGTTCGAGATGCGCCATGCCCACGCGTGGATCGAGTGGTGGCACGACGGCACGGGCTGGATCGTCGACGACGCGACCCCCGAGCCCGGCGAGGCGCGCGAGCGGCTGTCGGGGTGGTCGGCGCTCGTCGAGAGCGTGCGCCGCTTCTGGGACGACAGCGTCGTCGACTACGCCCTCGACGACCAGCAGGACGTGCTGCGCCAGGTCGGACAGGCGCTGCGCGGGCGTGGCCTGAAGGACGCCGCGCTCGGTGTCGTCGGCGCCGCCGGCGTCGTCGGCGCCGTCGGCTTCATCGTGCGCCGGTGGCGCCGGCGGGGCGACGACGCCCGACAGAGCGATCGGCTCGCCGGCGAGCTGCTCGCTGCCGTGGCCCGGCTGACCGGCAAGCCCCCCGCGCCCTCAGCGACGTTGCGTGAGGCCACGGCGGGGCTCGAGCCGGCGGCGCTCGCCACCGCGGTGGACGCCTGCGAGCGCGCCCGCTTCGGCGACGAGCCTCTGTCGCCTGAGCGCCTCGACGCGCTCGTCACGGCGCTGCGGGCGCTCGGCGTGAAGCGCCCGGACCCACCGCGAGGACGGTGATCGCCGCCAGTGGGTCACTGACGGCGCACGCGCGACGCGAGCGAGGCAGCGACACACAGGCCCCCTTTGTCGCGCGCAAGGCGGCGGGGCACACCGCACCCATGAACGCCCCCGCCGTGCTCGCCATGCTCGCCGTGCTCGCCCCGGTCGCCGCCGCCGAAGACGTCACGCTGACGCTCGCCATCGACAAGGGCGGCGATCTGCGCTGGAAAGACGGCCCCTGCGCCGCCGACGTCTACGGTGAAGACGGCCGCGGCGTCGCCCACGTCGACCGCGCCGAAGAGGTCACGGTGCCGGCTGGCACCGTCGACGTCGTCGTCGCCTGCGAGGCCGTCGAGGGCATGGTGAAGAAGGCCGTTCGCGTGCAGGCGAAGAAGCCGCAAACGGTGAAGGTGAAGCTCGACCCCGGCTTCGTGGTGGCCACCATCGCCCGCGAGGGCAGGCTGTCGGTGGGCGAGGTCGTCGTCTACGACGCCTATGATCACGAGGTGTCGCGGGGCCGCGACCGCACGGTGCTGCCCATCGACGCCGGGCGCGTGCGCGTGCAAGGGATCCTGTCCAGAGCGACGGCGGGAACGTCGCGCGACGTGCGTGGCGAGCAGACCGTCGTCGTGAAGGCCGGCGCCAAGAGCGAGCTGAAGATCGACGCCAGCGACGGCGAGATCGTGGTCACGGTCACCGAGAACGGCCGGCCGGCGAAGGCGCTGGTGGCCCTGCGCGATCCCGGCTCGTCGGTGCGGGTGTTCGAGCTGTCGCCGGGCGCGGCCAGCGCGGTGCCGTCGGGCACGTGGGACGTCGTCACCCAGCTCGAGGAGACCCACGACTTCCGCGAGGTTGTCACCCACGGCGTGCTCGTCGTGCCCGGCAAGAAGACCCAGCGCGCCATCGCCCACCGCACCGGCACGCTGGTGCCCGTCGTCACACCGAAGGACGGCGTCACGGTCGACCTCTTGTTCCCCGGCGCCGACGCAGCGTTCAACCAGCTCGAGCCCGGTGGCGAGGCGCGCCTGTCCCCGGGCCGCTACGTGGTGCGCGCCACCCGCGACGTCGAGCTCGACGACGGGGGCAAGCCGGTGGCCACCGCGACGGTGACGGTGGGCGCAGGCTCGCAGCGCGTCACGCTGGCGCCGGCGGTGGCCGACGTCGTTGTGGAGGCCCGCGTCGGCGGCGAGCCGCGGCCGCTGCCGGTGTCGCTGTCGCTGCCCGGCGCCGCCGCGCCCCTCGTCGAGCGCACCGCCGACGCCGCCGGCGCGGCGAGCTTTCGCGTGACGCCGCAGAAGGTCGTCGCCGAGGCGAAGCTGGCGACCGCCCACGGGCCGCTCGTCGCTCGCAAGGAGCTGGCCCTGAAGCCCGGCGCGAACCGCGTGCGCCTCGACCTCGACGTCGGCCGCGCCACGGTGCAGGTGATGAAGGCCGGCGTCGCCGTCGATGGCGCGGTGCGTTTCTTCGAGCGCCTGAAGGGCGGCCGCCCCGACGGTGAGCCCGTGGTCGTCGTGAAGGCCGGCGAGGACGCCTGGCTGCCGCCGGGCATCTACGTGCTGTCGGTAGAGCGTCGCGGCGAGCAGCGCGAATTCGGCGAGTTCAAGGTGGCCCACGGCCGCGTCGTCGAGCGGGCGCTGGACTGGGTCCCGTCGGACGCCGAGAAGCTCGCCGACGAGGTCGCCCGCGAGGCCGCCACGAAGGCCGCCAAGGCGAAAAAGGCCGCGCCGACGAAGGACCCAGCGACGAAGGACCCGGCGACGAAGGACCCAGCGACGAAGGACCCGGCGACGAAGGACCCGGCGACGAAGGACCCGGCGACGAAGGACCCGGCCACGAAGGACCCGGCGACGAAGGACCCAGCGACGAAGGACCCAGCGACGAAGGACGCGACGAAGAAGTAGGCGATCGCGCTAAGGCGCCGCGCGCGTCCCGGGCGGACAAGGACGCACGCGCGCCGCATCGACGACGACGAAGCCGCCGTCGACGTAGCGGAAGCAGCGCACGCGCCCGTCGGGAAGCAGGCGCTCGACGCGCAGCACGCCCCCCGGCTCGCCGTCGACGACGACGAGCGCGCCCACCGCGGGCGGCGGCGCCGCGTCGGTCACGCCGGGACCGTGACGAAGTCGACGTACTCGCCGTGCGTCAGGCAGTGGGCATGGATGCGCACGACGTCGCCCGCCTTCACGTCGGGAGGCAGCGGCACGAGGTACACGGTGCCCTTGCCCTTGTCGGCGGTGACGTCGCTGCCGCTGGCGGCGGCGTACCGGCCGTCGTCGCCGACGGCGGAGGCGGGCCACGCCGAGAACCTTGCCTCGCGCTCGACGGCGTCGCCGGCCGTCGCCTTGCGCACGCGGATCCAGTCGTACCAGTGGCCGCTGGGCACCTCGGGCGTCGGCGCGGCGTTGGGGTGGGCGGCGTAGCCCTTGGCCGGGTCGCCCCACATCAGCGGCAGCATGCCGGCGGGCACGACGCCCGCGGCGAGGCTCGGCACCCAGGGCAGGTGCTTGCCAAGCGCGTTCTGGTCGCCGTCGGCTGCGTTGATGGCGCCGCGGTAGCCGTCGGGGATGGCGCCGGCGTTGCCGCGGGCGCGGTTGAACGCGAGGGCTTCGAAGCCGTCGGGCACGAGCGGCAGCGCCAGCGGGTCGGGCGTCGCCGCCGACGACGAGCTCGACGATGAGGTCGACGACGAGCTCGACGACGTCGTCGTGCAGGCGACGGGGAGCAGGACGAGGGCGCCGGTGGCGCCGGCGAGCAGGGTGACGAAGTCACGCCGGGTGGTGTTCATGGGGTGTCGTTACCATCGTGAGGCAACGTGACGCACGGATCAAAGGCGCGAGGACGCACGCGGTTGCCGAAGCACGCGGGGACCGCAGACTGTTCCGATGGCCTCCGCGTCGTCCGCCGCCCACGTCGTCGCCGCGCCCGGGTCCGCCGGATCGGGGGCGCGTATTTTCCTGCGCTTCGCCGTCGTCACCATCGCGTTGACCTACTTCCTGATCTCCGTGGGGGCCATCGTCCGCGTCAGCGGCGCGGGCATGGGCTGCCCCGACTGGCCGAAGTGCTTCGGCCTGTTGATCCCGCCGATGTCGGTGGGTGAGCTCCCGCCGCTCGGCACCTACGATTACCCGCCGGGCTGGAAGGTCGAGACCTTCGACCCGGTGATGACGTGGATCGAGTTCATCAACCGCCTGATCGGCGTGCTCGTCGGCTTCGCCATCACCGCGACGCTCGTCACCGCGCTCGCCGTGCAACGCCGCGCCGCCGTCGTCGGGCCGACCTTCGTCGCCTTCGTCGGCGTGCTGTACGCCGGCTGGCTTGGCGCCCGCGTCGTCGCCCACGAGCTGGCGCCGTGGATCGTCACCGTGCACCTGCTGTCGGCCATCCTCGTCGTCTCGGCGCTGGTCGTCGCCGCCGTCAACGCCGCCGTCCCCGTCGCGGCGAGCCAGCCGCTCACGGCCACGCAGCGGTCGTCGTCGTGGCTGGCCCTGGGCGTCGGGCTGGTCACGCTGGTGCAAGGCAGCGTGGGCACGCAGGTGCGCGGCACCCTCGAGGACATCGCCCGAGCCCACCCCGATTGGGAGCGCACCCGCTGGCTCGACGCCCTCGGCACGCTGGACTTCCTGCACACGAGCCTCGCCCTCGTCGTCGTCGCGCTGGTGGTGGGGCTGGCCGTGCGCTTCGGCGGCAGCCCCGACCTCCGCCCCGCCGCCGCCCGCTTCGCCCGCGGCGCCGCCGCCCTCGTCGTCGCGCAGGCCGTCACGGGCGTCGTGCTGCACGCCGCCGGGCTGCCCCGGTCGATGCAGGTGCTGCACCTGCTGTTCGGGGCGCTGGTGCTAGGAGCCCTGACCGCCGCGGGCATGCTCGCGCGCCGCAGCTGAGCGCCCGCCGGAGGATCGGCTGCGCCGTCGTTGCCGGTCGTCGTCGCTTGCTCTCGTACGCCGCGTACGCTCGCGGCGCACCCCGACCGGCGCCTCGTCTCGCTCGGTTCTTCGGCGGCCCCTGGAGTGCTTGCGGAAAATCGGCTGCGACGTGGTTGCCGCTCGTCCTCAGCGCAGCCCTGACGAGAACGCCCGCGCGCGGGCCACCGCCGACACCGGCATCAGCTCCGACAGTGCGTCGCAGATCGGACGCAGGGCGGCGAGGTCGCGGCGGGCGAGGGCGGCCTTGCCGTCGGTGACGAGCTTGTCAACGCGCGGCAGGTCGCGGGCCTCGTGAGCGCGGCTGCACAGGCGCTCGAAGACGTCGATCCACGCCTCAGGGCGACGAAAGTAGACGCCGTCGGCGACGCGGCGCAGGACTCGACGGTGGCGCTCCAGGTCGCGGGGCTGGTGCGCGGCGCGCGC
>VGSZ01000067.1 GCA_016874845.1 Deltaproteobacteria bacterium | reverse complement strand
GCCCTCGCCCTCGCCCTCGCCCTCGCCCTCGCCCGCGCCCTCGCCCTCGCCCTCGCCCTCTGCCGGTGGCGGGCTGTCAGCGGGACAGCCGGCGACGACAACGCTGGACACGACGACGGCGACGACAAGGACAGCGAGGAGCGCACGGCGCGAGCGGCGCGGGAGCATCGGGGACTCCGGGGTCAGCGCTCGAGGCGCTGCAGGAGCGCGTCGACGGCGGCGCGGTCGCCGTCGTCGACCTGGGGGATGCGGATCTGGATCGTGGCGAGGACGTCGCCGCAGGCGTCACCGCCGGGGCTGTGGACAAACCCCTTGCCGCGCAGGCGGAACACCTGTCCGCCCTGGGTGCCTGCCGGCACCGTCATCTTCACCGCCGCGCCGGCCGGCAGCGGCACCGCGACTGCGCCGCCGAGCAGCATCGTCGACAGCGGCGCGACGACGTCGACGAGCACGTCGTCGCCGTCGCGTCGGAACGTCGGGTGTGGGTCGACGTGGATCTGCACGTAGAGGTCGCCGTCGGGGCCGCCGTCGGCGCCACGGCCACCCTTGCCCCGAACGCGCAGGCGCGCGCCATCGTCGATGCCGGCGGGCACAACGACCTTCAGCGCGCCGTCGAGCGCGCGCGTGACGCCGGTGTAGGCCTCGGCGAACGAGATGCGCAGGCTGCGCTCGGCGTCCGTGCCCGGCTCGGGGCGCTTCCTCTTCTTTCGACCCGGGAACAGCTGGTCGAGCACCCCGTCGAGATCGAGGGGCGGCACGCCGGCGCCTCCGGGCGGCGGCGCGTCGCGGGTACCGAACAGATCGTAGCTGCGACGACGCTGGGGATCGGACAGCACCTCGTACGCCTCGGTGATGGCCTTGAACTGCTCGGTGGCCCGCGGGTCGTCGCCGGTGACGTCGGGGTGCAGCTCGCGGGCTAGCTTGCGGTACGCCCGCTTGATGTCGGCGTCGGACGCCTCGCGCGGGACGCCGAGCTGTCGGTAGTAGTCACGTGCCACGTCGACAACGCTAGCAGGCTGCCGAGAAAAAGCCGCCGACGTGCGCTTTCAGCACCCTGCGAGCAGGATGGCGACCGGGACCACAGGGGAGGGCAGGCGTTGCCGCGGGGGCCGCCGTCGGCCGCCCGTCGGGCGATGCGCGCGGTGTGTTCACAGCCCGTCGACGATGACACAGCCGAGGCCGGCCAGCGCCAGCGTCGCGGCGCCGGCGGCGCCGACGACGAGCACGCCGTCGTTGTCGGGGGCGGCGAGCGTCGCGAACGCGGCGGTCGCGCCGCCAAGCAGCGCGCCGGTGGCGACCAACGCAACCCCCGCCGCCGTCCACACCGAGGGTGCGCCGGGCTGCTCCAGGTGTGCCACCGACGCCGGTCCCGTGGACGAGGCTGTCGTGGGGGGCGTCGTGTGGGCCGTCGTGGGGGCCGTCGTGGGGGCGCGCGGCGGACCATCGACGCGCAGCAGCGGCGCGGCGACAGCGGAGCCAGCGTCACGGGGTTCGCCGCCGCCGGGCACCACGCTGGTTTGATCGAACAGCGCGCGCCCGGACGCATCGAGCAGCTGCAGCGTGACGAGGTGATCGCGGCGGCCGGCGCTGGCGACGCCGATGACGAGCAGGTGGGTCGCGCCGCCAGACCGGGCGGTGGCGAGCATGCAGGCGGTGTCGGTCTTGCACACGGCGGTGGCGTCGGGGTGCAGCGGTGGGTCGAGCAGCTGCCAGCGGCTGGCGGCGGCGGCGACGATGCTGGCGGCGACGTCGCGCTGGCCCGGGTCGGGATCGGGCAGCGAGGCGGCGACGGCGACCTGCGCCCGCGCCGGCAGCGCAGCGGCGGTGAGCACGAACACGGCGATGGCAGCGACGAGGTTTGGGCGCACGGGCGACTCCGAGGCGAGCGGGTCAGTCCGCCGGCGGGGCGGCGAGGCGTTTGCGCTGCAGACGGTCGACGAGAGCCGCCGCGAAGCGCCGTGGCAGGAGCCACGCGAGGGCGACGAGCAGCGCGTTGCCGACGCCGGGAACGACCAGGAACGCGCCCCCCTCGACAGCGTCGAGGGTCGCGGCGGCAACGTCGACGTCGCTCATCAGCGCCGCGCCGCCCATCGTGCCCGTGACCCCCGCGCGGCGCTGGAACTCGGTGGCCACCGGCCCCGGTGCGACGACGGTGACGGCGACGCCGGTGCCCTTGAGCTCGTGGCGCAGCGCCTCGGCATGGCTGACGACGAAGGCCTTGGACGCGTAGTACACGCTCGACCGCGGTCCCGGCATGAACCCGGCCACCGAGGCGACCTGCACCACGTGCCCCCGGCGACGGGCGAGCATGCCGGGCAGCACCGCGCGGGTCAGCCCGACGACGGCGCGGCAGTTGACATCGACGATCTCGAGCTGCCGCGCCGGCGGCGCGTCGGCGAACAGCCCGATCCAGCCGGCGCCGGCGTTGTTGATGAGCACGTCGACGACGCGGGCGCCGACGGCGGCCACCACGGCGTCGAGGCCGGCGGGCGCGCTCAGGTCGGCGGCGACGATGTCGACCTGCACGCCGCAGGTCGAGCGCAGGGCGGCGCCGAGTTCGTCGAGGCGGTCCTGCCGCCGCGCGACGAGGATGAGGTGCGCGCCCCGGGCGGCCAGCTGCCGCGCCAGCGCCGCGCCGATGCCCGACGACGCCCCAGTGACGAGCGCCGTGGCCCCCCGCAGCGCGAGGCCGCTCATCGGTCCCTCGCGCGCCAGAGCTGGAACACGCCGAAGCCCGCCACGCCCAACCCGGCGACGACGAGGGCGCCGCTCGACTGCGTGCCGAGCAGCGCCATGCGGCCGGTGGCCCCGGCGGCGGCGAGCGCGAACCCTATGACGATGTTGACCACTGCCCCAGTCATTCCCGCTCCCTTGGTCCGGCGGCCGTCGCGGCGTCCCTCGACAGAACCGGCGCGACGTCGCAAACCCCCCACCCACCGTTGTCGCCCGGAGCGCCACGATGCAACCGCCTGTCGCCTTGAAGCCGCGCCTCGTCGTTGTCGACGCCCACGACGCCGCTGCCGTCGACGAGCTCGTCGCCTTCGTCAACGCCCACTACAAGAGCGAGCTGCCGCTCGAGCGCGATGGTCTGGCGAGCGGGCACTATCGCTTCTTCTGGGCCGTCGACGACGACGGCACGCGCGTCGGCTGCTGCGCGTATGTGGCGAAGACCCGCTACCTCGCCGAGAGCGTCAAGACCGTCGTCGACCCGGCGCAGCGGAAGCGCGGCGTCGGCGCCGCGATCTCGCAGGCCATCGAGGACGAGGTGCGCCGCGCCGGCTTCACGAAGATCATGTCGACCATCCTGATCACGAACGTCCCGATGATCATCATCAAGCTGAAGCAGGGCTATCTGATCGAGGGAATCCACATGGACCACGAGAAACCCGGCCTTCACGAGTACTCGCTCGGCAAGATCTTCCGCTGACGGGGCCCGCCGCGCGCACGCTCGCTTTGCTCGTGGCCAGCAACCTGTTCATGACCGCCGCCTGATGGGGGCACTTGCGGCTCAAGGACGTCGCGCTGTGGTGGGTGATCCTCGTGTCGTGGGGGGGGCTCGCGTTCTTTGAGCACTGCCTGCAGGAGCCCGCCAACCGCTCCGGTCACGCCCGCTTCAGCGCCTACGAGCTGAAGATCCTGCAAGAGGTCCTCACCCTCGTCGTCTTCGTTGTCTTCGCGCTTGTCTGGCTCAAGGAGACGCCGCGCTGAAACCACGTCGTCGCCGGCTTGTTCCTCGTCGGCGCGGTGTACTTCGTCGTCGTCGGCAGCGAGCGCCCGCCCGGCTCTTGACGCCCGTGGGGCGTTGCCGACCGTCTTCATCGACGAAGTCGACGGCGACGGCGCTCGTCCTCGACGTCAATGCAGGAAGCGCTCGTCGAGCCGCGCGAGCAGGTGGGCCACCGCGCGCTCGACGTCATCGTCGCCGCGGGCGCAGGCGCGGGCGGCCAGGGCGTCCTGTCGAGCGCCGTCGTCGTCGAGACACAGGCGACGCACGCCTGCGCGTTCGAGCAGCAGCTGCGGGTCCCGCGGCGCAACGATCAACAGCCGCGACAGCACCCGGCACAGCGGCTCGTACAGGCCGCGGCGCCCGTAGCTACCGCGCAGGTTGACGAGCATCCGGCGCAGGATCGTCGACCCTGACGCCGGCTGCAGCAGCTCGGGCAGCTCGCCCTGCGGCACGCCGGTGCGCTTCTCGATCTCGGGCGGTGACAACAGGCGGCCGGCTTCGAACGGGTCGACGATGGCGAACCGCTCGTCGTCGACGAAGACGGCGACGAGGAAGTGCTGGGGCAGCGCGAGCCCCCAGGCGCGCACGCCGGCGCGCTCGGCCACCGCGAGCACGAGGACCGACAGTGCGATGGGCAGGCCGCGGCGACGGCGGACGACGTCGTCGAGGAACGAGTTCGTCGGCGCGTCGTAGTCGTGGGTCTCGCCGCGCAACCCGGCGGTGGCGAACAGCACGTCGTGCATCGCCACGACGCTGCCGGCGTGGTGCAGCCGCTCGCGCACCTGCTCGGCCCAACGGTCCACGGCGTCCACGACGGCGGCGACGTCGGCGCGGCGATTGTCGACCCGCGGCAGCAGCGCGGCGGCAGTCAAGAGGTCGAAGCCGTCGTCGCCGTCGTCGAACGCCTGCGCCTCGAGCGTCACGTCGACCAGATCGACGACGCCGTCCTCCGCCTCGTCGTCAAGCCGCTCGGGCGGCGGGGGCCCGGTCATCGCGGTGCCGGGGACTGTTCGGGCGGGGATGGCGCGTCGGCGGTCGTCGCCGTCGCCGGCGTGGTCGACGGCGCTCCGCCCTTCTTCCGGAACGCGAGGCCATCCTCGGGCGCAGCGGGGTTCTTCAGCGTCGCGGTGATCACGTCGCCCTCGCCGTAGTCGCCTTCGAGGATGGCCATCGACAGCGGGTCCTGCAGCCAGCGCTGGATCGCGCGGCGCAGAGGGCGGGCGCCAAAGCGGGGCTCGTAGCCGGCGTCGACGACGGCCTTCTTGGCCTCGGGGGTCAGCTCGAGCCTGAGGCGCCGCTGGGCCAGCAGCCCCTGCACCTTCTTGAACTGGATCTCGGCGATGTGCTCGATGTTCTCGCGGGTCAGCCCGTGGAACATGATCACCTCGTCGATGCGGCCAAGGAACTCGGGCCGGAAGTTCTTCTTCAGCTCGTCGAAGGCAGCGTCCTTGGCATGCGGCTCGATGACGCCGTCGTCGATGCTGGCGTCGAGCAGGTGGTGGCTGCCGACGTTGCTCGTCATGATGATCACGGTGTTCTTGAAGTCGACCAGCCGGCTCTGGCTGTCGGTCAGACGACCGTCATCGAGCACCTGCAGCAGGATGTTGAAGATGTCGGGGTGTCCTTTTTCGACCTCGTCGAACAGCACCACCGAGTAGGGCTTCAAGCGTACGGCTTCGGTGAGCTGGCCGCCCTCGTCGGCACCCTTGTAGCCGGGCGGTGCGCCGATAAGGCGCGCGACGGTGTGCTTCTCTTGAAACTCCGACATGTCGAGGCGCACCATCGCCTTCTCGTCGGCAAACAGGAACTGCGTCAGCGCCTTGGCCAGCTCGGTCTTGCCCACGCCGGTGGGGCCGAGGAAGAAGAACGAGCCCACGGGGCGATTCGGATCGTTCAGGCCCGAGCGGCTGCGGCGAATGGCTTTGGCGATGGCGAACAGCGCCTCTTTTTGTCCGATGACGCGCTCGCCAACGCGCTCCTCCATCTTCAAGAGCTTCTCGCGCTCGCTCTCGAGCATGTTGGCGACGGGGATCCCGGTGATGTCGCCAACGACGGCGGCGATGTCCTGCGGCTCGACCTCCTCCTTGATGAGCCGACCCTTCGCCTGCGCCGCGGCGAGGTCGCTCGACTTCTCGCCGAGGTCGGCCTGCAGGCGCTTGAGCTGGCCGTACTTCAGCTCGCTGGCGCGGTCGACCTCGCCTGAGCGCTCAGCGTCGGCGAGCTGCTTTTCGGCGTCGGCGACGCCCTCCTTGATCGAGCGAATGGCCTGGATGAGCGAGACCTCCTTCTCCCAGCGCGCGCGCAGCTCGGCGACCCTGCCGCTCGACGCCTCGATGCGCGACGCGAGCTTCGCCTTGTGCTCGACGGAGTCGCGGTCGTTCTCGGCCGACAGCGCCTTCAGCTCCATCTTCAGCTCGGTGAGCGCGCGGTCCTCGCTGTCGAGCACGTCGGGCACCGAGTCGATGGCGACGCGCAGGCGGCTGGCGGCCTCGTCGATGAGGTCGATGGCCTTGTCGGGCAACTGGCGTCCTTGCACGTAACGCTGCGCGAACTTGATCGCCGCCGTCAGCGCCGGGTCCTGGATGCGCACGCCATGGTGCACCTCGTAGCGCTGCTTGATGCCACGCAGCACCCTCAGGCACTCCTCGTAGCCCATCTCCTCGACGAGGATCGACTGGAAGCGCCGCTCGAGCGCCTTGTCCTTCTCGATGCTGTTTCGGTATTCGTCGGGCGTCGTGGCGCCGAGCACCTGGATCTCACCGCGCGAGAGCGGCGGCTTCAGCATCTGACTGGCGTCGCTGGCCCCCTCACCGCCGGCGCCCACCAGCGTGTGGATCTCGTCGATGAACAGGACGACGTCGCCGTCGGCGGCCTTCACCTCGGTGATGATCGCCTTGATGCGCTCCTCGAACTGGCCGCGCAGCGTGGCGCCGGCGAGCAGGGCGCCCAGATCGAGAGCCATCAGGCGCTTCTCTTTCAGCGTCGAGGGGACGTCGCCGCTAGCGATGCGCTGGGCGAGCCCCTGGATGATCGCGTTCTTGCCGACGCCGGGCTTGCCGATCAGGACTGGGTTGTTCTTGCTGCGGCGGCTGAGCACCTGGATGATCCGTCTCATCTCGTCGTCGCGGCCGACGACGGGGTCGAGCTTGCCGTCCTTCGCCTTCTGCACGAGGTCGATGGCGTACTTCGCCAGCGCCGACCCGTCGGCGGGGCCGGCGGCGGTGGCGGCGTCGCCGCCCCTGGGCGTCACCTTCAGCGACTGCTCGATACGTTCCTTCGTCGCGCCGGTGTCGCGCAGCAGCCTCCCCGGGGGACCGGCGTTGTTCGACGGGTCGGCCAGCGCGGTCAGCAGGTGGCTGGCGTCGACGAGCTTGCCGCCGAGCTTCGTCGCGGTGACCTCGGCGGCGGCGGTGACCTTCAGGAAGCGCGGCGACAGGTAGTTCGACGCGCCGGCGACGCGCGGCAGCTTGGTCAGCTCGACGTCGAGCTTCTGCTGCATGTCGGTGACCTTGACGCCGACCCGTTCGAGCACCGCGCGCCCGAGCTCATCCGCCAGCAACGCGCCGAGCAGGTGCTCGGGCTCGATCGCCTGATGCTGCCGCGCGCGCGCGAGCTTCTGCACTTCGACGAGGGTGGTGGCGGCGCGGGGTGAGTACTTGGCGAGGTTCATGGCGCGCAAACGCTACACCAAGGTCCAGCCTCCCCGGGACGAGGGTTGCCGCGGCCGCCACGACCACGGCACCGTCGCACGACGGAGGATTCGTGACACCTACACCTACTGCCCGCATCCTGACCATCGCCCTCGCGCTCTTGCTGGCGACGACGAACACCGTCCATGCCGATCTTCCGGCCGCGCCGGAGAGGCCTGCGTCCGCGCCGGCCACGAGCGCACCCGCACCGCCGCCGCCCGCGCCCACCGCCGATGAGATCCAGAGGGTCACCGCCTATTACCTGCGCGGCGCCGCCGGCGGCCCGGTGTTGCTCGGGCTGCAGCTGTGCGCCGAGGTCGGCAAGAACGCCGACGGCAAGCTCGATTGCACCGCCTCGTTGCCGACGACGATCAAGAAGGGGGACAAGCTCACGGCCTTCGTGCGGTTCTTCGCCCCACGGGGTGGCAAGTACGACGACGTCCGCGTTCGGTTCCTGCACGAAGGTGAGGTCCGCTCCACGTCGGACATGTCGGTGACCGAGTCGTGGACCGGCTACGGCAACTACAAGACGACCATCGCGACGAGGGCAGGCACCTGGGAGGCCCAGGTGCTGCGGGGCGAGGTCGTGCTCGAACGCCGCACGATCAAGGTGGAGTGACAGCGACGCGGCGCGTTGTCGGCTCTGGATTGTCCCGTCGCTGCGCTTTTTTGTCGACGCGGGGGGCGAGCCGGTACAGTCCCCCACGTCGACGACAGCGACGGGACGGAGCGCACGGTGGTTTACTTCAGCCCGGCGACCAAAGAGATAACTGCCAAGATCGTATTTTACGGTCCCGGTATGTGTGGAAAGACCACGAATCTGCAGAAGGTGCACGAGCTGATGCGCCAGCAGATGAAGACCGATCTGGTCAGCGTCGCCACCGAGACCGACCGCACGATCTACTTCGACTTCCTGCCGGTGAAGCTCGGCAAGATCGCCGGGTTCGACTTCGTCGTGCGCACGTTTACGGTGCCGGGGCAGCCGTACTACGCCGAGACGCGCAAGATGGTGCTGCAGGGCGCCGACGGCGTGGTCTTCGTGGCCGACAGCCAGCGGTACATGCTCGACCAGAATAAAGACAGCTTGTTGGATCTCAAGCGAAACATGCGGGCAAATAAGCTGGATTACTCAGCGATTCCGTTGATTATTCAGTACAACAAGCGTGACCTGCCCGACATCTTGCCCGTCTCCTACCTCGAGCAGGCGCTCAACGACCGCAAGGTGCCGTTCTTCGAGGCGTCGGCCTTCAAGGGCGTCGGCGTCGTCGAGACGCTGAGGGCGATCACGATAAGTGTCTTCAAGCACGTGCGCGATGGCGGGCTCGCCGGCGTCTCCGGCGCCGACGGTGGGGCCAAGCCGAACGCCTCGCCGGCGGTGGCGCCCACGCCGGTTGCCACCAACAGCGCGCTGCCGCGCCCCCCCGGGCAGCGGACCGCGGCGACGCCGGCGGGCCAGGTGGCGTCGGCGGCGACAACGACGGCGGCGGTGGCGGGCGGGAGCTCGGGCCTGCAGGCCTCGGTGGGCGCGCTGATCGCCAACGCGCAGGAGGGGTCGGCGCCGATGCCGTCCAAGGACGCCATCGGCATGCAAGAGTTCCAGAACCTCGCCGTGCTGCACCACCGACTGACGGAGCGGGTCGCCCAACTCGAAAAAGAGCTGACCCGCGTCGCGCAAGAGCATCAGGACCTGAAGCGCATCGTCGGCCGCAAGCTGATGGGCGGCTGAACGACGGGGTCCGCCAAGGACACCCCGCGACAAGGTACGCCGACATGACGCGCTCCGCCTGCGTGCTGCTCGCCGACGGCTTCGAGGAGATCGAGGCCATCACCGTCGTCGACGTCCTGCGCCGCGCCGGCGTGTGCGTCAGCGTCCTCGGCGGGTCGACGACGGGAGCGGGGGCGCCGCCGCGCCGGGCAACGGGTAGCCACGGCCTCAGCGTCATCGTCGACGCCGCCCTCGTCGACGTCGTCGCCGGTGGCGCCCGCTTTGACGCCGTGGTGCTGCCCGGCGGTCTGCCGGGCGCCACGAACCTGCGCGACGACGCCCGCGTCCGCGACTTCGTCGTCGGTCAGCACGCGCAGGGCGCTGTCCTCGCCGCCGTGTGCGCGGGGCCCATCGCGCTGGCGCGCTTCGGCCTCCTGCGGGGCAAGAAGGCTACCTGCTACCCCGGCTTCGAGGCCGAGCTCACCGGCGCCGTCGTTGACACCCGCGCCGCCGTCGTTGTCGACGGGGACGTGATCACGAGCCGCGGGGTCGGTACATCGCTGGCCTTCGCGCTGGCGCTGGTCGAGCGACTGGTCGACGCCGACGCCGCTCGCACGCTGGCCGAAAAGATGCTCGTGTCGACATAGCCGCACGCTGCGTCTGCTCGTTGGCCAGCCCCACCAGCGCGGGGTCTCCGTGCTCTCTTGTCGCCGTGACCGCGATCGGAGACACCTGTCGCCGTCGCCGACCCTGTTCCCCGAAGGAGGCAGTCATGTCCGAGCCGTATATCTTTCAGATGCGCGATCTGCGGAAGGTCCACCCTGGTGGAAAAGAGGTGCTGAAGGGCATCTATCTAAGCTTCTATCACGGGGCGAAGATCGGCGTGCTCGGCAACAACGGCGCCGGCAAGTCGACGCTGCTGCGCATCATGGCCGGCGTCGACAAGGAGTTCATGGGCGAGGCCAGCCTGCAGGAGGGCAAGACCGTCGGCTACCTGTCGCAGGAGCCGCAGCTCGAGGCCGGCAAGACGGTGCTCGAGAACATCGAGGGCGGCGTCAAGAAGGTTCGCGACCTGCTCTTGCGCTTCGACGAGGTCAACAACGCCTTCGCCGACCCCGACGCCGACATGGACAAGCTGATGGCCGAGCAGTCGCGCCTTCAGGATGCGATTGATGCCGCCAACGGCTGGGATCTCAATCGCATCCTCGAACAGGCGATGGAGGCGCTTCGCTGTCCTCCGCCCGACCAGATCGTCGACACGCTGTCGGGCGGCGAGCGGCGCCGCGTGGCGCTGTGCCGGCTGCTGCTCGAGAAGCCCGACATGCTGCTGCTCGACGAGCCGACGAACCACCTCGACGCCGAGAGCGTGGCCTGGCTCGAAAAGTTCCTGCACGACTTCACGGGCACGGTCGTCTGCGTCACCCACGACCGCTACTTCCTCGACAACGTCGCTGGCTGGATCCTCGAGCTCGACCGCGGCGCCGGCATCCCGTGGCAGGGCAACTACTCGTCGTGGCTCGACCAGAAGCGCAAGCGCCTGGCCGGCGAAGAGAAGGCCGAGAGCGCCCGCCAGCGCGAGCTCGCGCACGAGGCGGAGTGGGCCAAGGCCTCGCCCAAGGCGCGGCAGGCGAAGAACAAGGCGCGTCTGCAGCGCTACGAGGAGCTGCTCGCCGAGAGCACGCAGGAGAAGGTCACGCAGGCCGACATCTACATCCCGCCGGGGCCGCGCCTGGGCGACACCGTCATCGAGGCGAAGGGCGTCACGATGGCCTACGGCGACAAGCTGCTCTATGAAGACCTCAACTTCGCGCTGCCGCCCGCCGGCATCGTCGGGATCATCGGCCCCAACGGCGCCGGCAAGACGACGCTGTTCAAGCTGATCACGGGCCAGGAAAAACCGCTGAAGGGCGAGTTCAAGGTCGGCACGACGGTCAAGCTGATGCACGTCGACCAGAGCCGCGACGCGCTCAAGGCCGAGAACAACGTCTGGCAGGAGATCACCGGCGGGGCCGAGGTGCTCGAGCTCGGCCCGAAGAAGATGAACTCGCGCGCCTACTGCACGATCTTCAACTTCAAGGGCGGCGATCAGCAGAAGCTCGTCGGCCAGCTGTCGGGCGGCGAACGCAACCGCGTGCACATGGCCAAGCTCTTGAAGAGCGGCGGCAACGTGCTGCTGCTCGACGAGCCGACCAACGACCTCGACGTCGACACCCTGCGCGCCCTCGAAGAGGCGATCCAGAACTTCGCCGGCTGCGTCGTCGTGATCACTCACGACCGCTGGTTCCTCGACCGCGTGGCGACGCACATCCTCGCCTTCGAGGGCGACAGCCACGTCGAGTGGTTCGCCGGCACCTACAGCGAGTACGAGGCCGACAAGAAGAAGCGCCTCGGCGACGTCGGCCCCACGCGCATCAAGTACCGGCCGCTGCCGCGCATGTAGCCCACGCCGGACCACGCGCGCGGCGGTCGTCGACGGCGACGACCGCCGCGTTCGTTCTCTTGCTCGTTGGTGGGTTTGCGTCAGCCGCGCAGCGCGGCGCGCAGCACGCCCCACGCGGCGCCGGCCCCGGGGCGGTGCTCGAGGCGCGCCACGGCCTGCAGCACGCGCGCCGTCGTCGCCCAGCGCAGGTCGAGGGGCGGCGTACGCCCGACGGTGAACGGCGCGTACAGCACGGCCTTCTCGGGCTCGGGCACGTCGAGGACGTTGTTCACGAAGCCCGTGCCCGACTGGATGTCGCCCGGCGCGTTGCCGGGGAAGGCGCCCCACGGCAGCGACGGCGTCGCGTAGGCGAACGAGCCGAAGGTGTTCACGCCGACGGCGCCGTAGCGCAGGGCGGCGATGGCGTCGTCGACGGCGCGCGCGCCCGCGGCGTCCTTGCCGGTGCGCGGATCGACGAGCAGCGTGGCCGTCAGGTTGCCCCACACGCGCTCGTTCACGAAGGCGACGGCGCGCGACAGGAACGTCGGCACGTCGTCGGCGTCGACGACGGCCTCGGCCAGCACCGAGCAGAACGACTCCTCGCCGAAGCACGGCTCGTCTTGCGCGTCGGCCGACAGGCCGGGCACCAACGTCCACGGCAGCGCGTCGTCGACGGGCGCCGGCGGGGGCGCGCCGCGCTGCTCGGCGTCGGGGTGGGCGGCCAGCACGCGCGCGTGCCGCGCCGCCGAGCCGGGGTAGTAGGCGCGGCGGCGGGGCAGGGCGGCGAAGGCCGCGCGCAGCTCGTCGAGGAACGACTGCCGCTGCGGCCAGCCCCGGGCGGTGACGACCAGGCGCGGCGTCAGGCAGTTGTGGGCGGCGTTCAGCGCGTGCTGCGAGGCGAGCTGCGCGGCCTGATAGCGAACCTCGCCCGGGGTCCAGCGGCCCGGGACGACGAGCACCGGCGTGACGTTGCCGAGCTCGGCGGTGGTGGGCCGCGGGTTCACGGGCGCGCCGGCTGCCTTCGCCGCGGCGCCTTCGGCGCCGCGGCCGAACACGACGGCCTCGTAGGTGTGGTGCGAGCCGGTCATGTGCACGGCGTCGACGTCGGGGTGGGTGCACAGGCGCGCGCCGACGCCAGCGTCGCCGGTCAGGATGCGCAGGGCGCCGGCGTCGACGAGCGGCGCGAAGGCCGCGCGCCACGACGGGGCCAGGGCCTCGTTCACCGGGTTCAGCTTCAGGGCGACGACGTGACCCTGCAGGAAGATCGCGTGCAGGACGTCGCCGGGGATGAGCAGCGGCACATTGCCGGCGCCGAGCAGCGCCAGTACGGACGGCGTCGTCGAGGTCGTCGTCTTCAGCGCGCGCCAGCGCTCGCCCTGCCGCGCTCGCGCCTCGTCCTGGGATACGCCGGGGCGCAGCCAGATCTCGCCCCTGCCGCCGAGCAGGGCGAAGCGCTCGGCGACGTCGACGGGGGCGACACCGACGACGACGCGGCCGTCGGGCCGCACCCGCCAGGGCCCGGGAACCTTCGGGCGGCCGTCGCGGGCGAGGTCGCGCAGCGCCGTCGCGTAGGCGCGCAACAGCTTGAGCACGCCAAGGACGAACGCCCACTCCTCTCCGGCCTCGGGGGAGTCGGGCGGCAGGCCCTTCATCGCGAGGCCGCTGGCGACGACGTCAGGGGCGACGGCGAAGAAGCGCTCGCGGCAGGCGTCGAGCAGCGCTGCGCGCTGCAGCGTCGTCGTCGCTGCCCAGCGAGCGCGCGTCCCGCGCAGGTCGCGCACGGCTTTGTCGACGGCGTCAGGGACGTCGAGGACGGTCACCCCTGGTACTCCTCGTCCTGCTCGATGCGGCAGAGCACCCAGTCGAAGTCGCCGCGCGTCAGCTTGGTCTGGCAGAACGAGCACACGCCCGTCTGGGCGACCTGCAGCGGCGCCATGCACGACGGGCAGGTGACGTCGTCGGGGGCCTCCTTGGCGCCACGACGGCGGACGAAGGTCCAGTACTCGGTCCACAAGCGGCGCGCTCCGCCGCTGCCGCCGACGACCTTGTGGTCGGAGAGGCGCACCGTGTAGTCGCGGGCGTGGGCGCGCAGGCGACACGTGATCGCGTCGAAGTAGAGGTCTTCGTCGACCTTCACGACCTCGGTCTGCGTCAGGGCCACGTCGTCGAGCTTGTTGCGCAGGCCCTGCCGCACGTACTCCTCGACCCAGAAGCGGTGCTGTCCGAACAGCGCGTCGGTCTCGAACGGCCGGATCGCCTCGAGGTTGGCCTCGCTCCATCCCTTTTGCAGCGCGAAGAACGCGTGGCGGACGCGCTCCTGGAAGCGGGTCGGCGACAGCGTCGACAGCGCCTGCAGGCGGCTTGCGACCCCGGGCTGGAAGATCGTCGGCAGGTCGGTGCCGACCTCTTCGACGACGCCGGTGAGCACCGGCGGGATCTGTCGGCGCTCGCGCACGCGCCGGGCGCTGACGCACCAGTCGCTCTCGCCGGGGGCGAGGGAAGCCTGACAGTGCGGACAGCGACCGAGGCTCGAACGCTCGACAGGGCTGCCGCAGGCCGGGCACCCCTGGCGCTCGACGTTCTCGGGCGCGCGCGAGGTCACCTTCGGGCCGCGCGAGAACGTCCAAAGCTCATCGACCCAGAACGCCTGCGTGCGGCCGTCGTCGAATTCGGCGGTGTAGCTGGCGCGGAAGCTCACATCGAGCTCGACGACGTCCTCGTGCTGCGGGCGCCGCAGACCCTCGATGCGCGCGCTGCCGATCGCCAGACCGACGAGGTCCTTCAGCGGCTTGCCCTCGTCGCGCGCCTGTCGCAGGTGCTGTTGCAGGCCCGCGGACAGGAACAGCGCGACGGCGTCGAAGTCCTTGCGGGCCCGCGCCTCTTGAACGCGCGCGAACATGAGGGTCGCCCACTCGACGAAGACCGTCTCGGAGAACGTGGCGTCGAGCCGCTTCATCTGCGTCGCGATGTTGCGCTGCGGTCGCGGCGGCGGCGGTGCGGCCGTCGACGATGCGTAGGGCGCTGCGGCCGCGACCTTGTGATGAATGAACAGGAACACGAGCGCGAACACGCCAAGGACGCCGAAGACGCTCAACAGCAGGGACGGCAGGATGTCCCAGATGCCACCGTTCGAGGACGAAGACCCGGCGCTCTCGTCGACGCTGCTCGACGACGAAGGTGGGCTCGACGACGAGCCCGAGCGCGACGATGCGCTCGAGCGATATGACGAACCCGACGACGACGACGACGACGACTGGGAGCCGCTCGAATACGACTGGCCACCGCCGATGCGCGCGTCGGCCGGCGACCCGTAGCTCGCGAGCACCAGCAGGCCCACGAGGGCGGCGGCGCGGACCACGCTGCGAAGCCCGACGCCGCTCACGCCGACACCGCGACGCCATTGCCGAGCTCGTCGACGTCGTCGCTGCCGCGCGGCATGAGCTGTCCGGCGCGCTCGCCGATCTCGTCGAGGAGCGCCACGAGCTCCGCCGCGCTCCTGCAGTCGTGCAGCCGCGCTCGCCACTCGTCGCGGACGTCGGCTGGTACGGCATGGGCGACGCCGGCGTCGACGAGGATGCGGCCAGCGCGCTCGCGCAGCGAGTAGAACACCAGGATCCCCGTGCGGTCCTGCGTCCGGTAGACGCCGTGGCGGGAAAACGCAGCATGGGCGGCGTCGTCGACCTGCCGTCGGGTGCGCGCGGGAGCCAGCAGGGCCGGCGGCACGAAGAACGCGACGACGGCGAACGCGATCCAGCCGGCGCCGAACACGATGGGCCCGACGTGTAAAGGATCGAACTCGACCTCGGAGAACATGACGCCGAAGAGCGCCAGCGCGGCGGCGATGGCCCCGCAGGCCGCAGCGACGTCGAGCAGGCCGCCCGAGCCCGGCTGCACCGACACGACGAGCTCGGCGCTCGTCTTCTGCTCGGCGCGCTCGACGGCGGCGGTGAGCAGCGCATGGTCGTCACGAGTGAGCTTCACGAACATCACCCCGCGTCACGGTCGGGCGAAGCGCCACGATCCGCACGTCGTTGTCTCTCGCTGCGGCCTCTTCGACAAGGATGGCGGTTTCCGTCGTTGTGTGGCGGGGACCATGCGCGTTCGCGCGTTGCGTCGTCCGCGGCGGCGACGGATGCTCGCGATGTTCCATGCGCGCGCGCCTGCAGCTGAGCCTGCCCTTCGACGTCCCGTCGACCTCGACGTCCGCCCGATCGCCGGACGCGCTCGTGGCGACACTGCCGCCTGCGGCGGCGCAGCCCGTGTCGTCGTCGACGGTGGCGGTGGGGGCGACGGCGCCGCGCTCGCAGACGCGCCGTCTGGTCGAAGCCATCGTCGCCGCGAACCCCGGCGCGGGGGTCCGGATCGTCGACACGCGGACCCGCCTGTTGCACTGGAGCGATCGCGACGGCGTGCGCACGTTCCACGTGCACAAGCTCTTCCTCGACACCGACGAGGCCGAGCAGGCGGCCCTTGCGCGCTATCTGGCCACCGGCTGCCCGCGCGCCGGGGCGGTCGTCGACGCCGTCGTGCGGCGGCAGCGGTTCCTGCTCGACTTCATGGCTGCGCCGCTGGCCACGGACGCCCACGTCGGGCGCACCCACGACCTCGCTGTGATCTGCGCCGACGTGAACCGCGCCTACTTCGCCGGCGCGTTGTCCGTGGGAATCATGTGGGCAAGGCCGCCGCGCGGGGGGCGCCGTCGCCGGCGCTCGATCACCTATGGGACCTACGACTGGCGCGAGCGGCGGATCGCCATCCATCCCGCGCTCGACGAGCCCCATGTGCCGGCGCTCGTCGTCGCGCGTGTCGTGCACCACGAGCTGCTGCACGCCAGGCACGGCGAGGGCGAGGGCATCGACGGGCGTCGCGAGCTGCACCCGCCGGCGTTTCGGGCTGAGGAGGCGACGTTTGTCGGCGCGGCCGAGGCCGACGCATGGCTCGCCGCGCACCTCGACCAGATGTTGGGGTGGCGACCGTCGACGCGGCGGGGTCAGGGCAGGTAGCGCTTCAGGTCGGGCGGGATCATGCCGTCAGGCGTCATGCGACGGACCTGGTCGCTGGTCAGGCAGAAGACCTCTACCTCGCCTTCGACGCACAGCTGCTCCTTGCGGTTGTTCAGGCGCACCTGCACGACGGTGACGTCGCCAGCGTCGCGAAACAGCGTGCCGTCGGCGCGAAAGACGTCGCCGGCGTACAGGGGCTTGAGGAACCGCAGCCGGCTCTCGCGCGTCACGCCGACGCGCTTCTTCAAGGCGGCCAGCGTCGCGTGGGCGAGGTCGTCGGCGACGCCCTGCACGCGGCCCGCGGGGACGATCTTCGCGCGGCCGCAGAAGGCCTCGTGGGCATCGACATGGCAGAACACGCGGTTGCCATCGAGCTCGAACGTCAGCCCCAGCGCTGAAGGGTCGCTGGCGCCGGTCACGAGCTTGCGGGCGAGGGTGAACTCCGTCGAGATCGGTCGGCCCATCGTGGACTCCAGGGGCGCGGGCGGTGTGCTCGGCAAGCGAAGACGGCGTCGTCGCCGACGCCGTCCTGCACGATCAGGGTCGAGCGGTCACGCGATCACTCGAAGCACTCGGTCTTGATGGTGAACTCGTAGTAACCGAGCTCGTCGATCCAGTACTCGTTGCGGAACCACCAGAACTGGAACGTGTCGTCGGGTATGAACGGCCGCGGCAGCCGCTTGCGCTCGAGATTCTCGATGGTCCGGCCCTGCTCGAGCCAGTCGGCCTCAGCGGTCTTCGTCTCGAGCGCGATGAGGCCAGCGCGGGTCGAGATGTCGTTCAACTCGGCGGCGAGGCTCGCGACCTTGGCCTTCAGGTACTTGCCCATCACGCCGAGGTAGCCCTGCCGGTTCGCATCGAAGTCCTCGACGAGGGTCTGGCTCATGTCCGACTGCGCGAAGGTGCGGTTCTTCTCGAAGAACTTCTGCTCGCGGTCGATCTCCTTCAGGAACGCCTCCATCTTGACGAACTTCGCATCATGGGCGACCGCAGCGGCGACGCGGCGCGGCAGCAGCGCCTCGTCGATGACGTCGACGGGCTGCTCCATCGACTTCTGCAGCAGCGGGTACCACTCGTCGAGCTCGAGGTTGCCCTCGACCAGCTTCGTCATCTGCAGCGTCATTGGCTCGACCTGCGCCTTGGTCTCGTCGAGGATGGTATTCACGCGGTCCCACTGGCAGTTGTAGTAGTAGATAATTGCCTGCAGGATCTTCGCTTCAGGGTAAAACTCGTCCTTGAAGTACGGCGCCGACAAAGAGTGCAGCGCGCCCAGCGCGCGGCCGTATTCGTTGTTCACTGTGTGCGCCCAGGCGCGCTCGAACAACGCTTCGGACCAGCCGTCGGAGAAGCGCGGCACGCGCTGGAACTCGAGCATCGAGTTGCGAAGGCCGGCGATGCGCTTGGGGTCGCCGTCTTCGAGCTGGTACGCCTGCTCATAGTAGAGCCGCGCCAGACCGAGCGAGGCGAGGTCTCGAAGCGCCGTCAGCTTCTTGTCGCTGGTCTCGGCGGGGATGGCGCTCCGCGCGTTGGTGAAGTGCTCGATGCCCTCCTTGTACTTCGGAGCTGGCTGGTCAGGCTGGCCGACGCCGAGCCGAAGCAGCCCGAGCATGTACTGCGCGTGCGGATAGGCAGGGTTGCCTTCCTTGACGGCCTTGAACATCTTACGAGCTTCTTTCATGTTCTGCTTGTTGTAGACGTGCCGACCGAGATGAAAGTAGACCCGCTGCAGGACCGTCGGATTCATCTTCTCGATGGTCGAGATGTTTGACCCGTTGTAGACCTTGTCGAGGGTCTTCGGCATGTTCAGGTCGTCGTCGAGGGCCTCGCCGGCGTCGACGAGACCCTCGATGGCCTTCAGGAAGTGCGGGTGCTCGTTGCCCGCCTCGGCGATGTCGGTCCAGTACTTCAGGGCGGCCAGATGCAGACCGAGCTTCTCGAAGCTGCGGGCCAGACCGTACTGGGCCTCGACGGCTTCGCCCGGGTCTTCGGACAGCCGAAGCACCGAGTAGTAGATGGCCGCGGCGGACTCGTAGTTGCGGGCCTTGAACGCGTCGATGGCCTTGTCGATGTTCTGCGCCGACGCCGTCGACGCCCCGAGGGCGACGACGACCAAAACAGCGCGGAGCGACTGCGACAGCGCGATCACGACGTTGGAGTTCTTCATCACGGCAGGGCTCCTCAGAACACGATCGAGACGCCGACCTGCGCCAGCACGGTGTTGGTGACGTCGAAGCTCGGCACGTCGGCGTCGGCGACGGCGTTCTCGCCGCTCTGGAACACCGACAGCGGCGTGACGTAGTCACGGACCTCGACACGCGCGCCAAGCCATTCGGTGAAATAGAAGCGCAGACCGCCGCCGAATGACGTCGTCAAAGCCACCGGCGGTAGCGCGCCAAAGGGGCCGTTCAGTTCGACGAACGTCTTGTCGGGCCCACCGGCCGTCAGCGTCTCGAGCTGCAGACCGACGATGCCGGCGCCCACCGACAGGTACAGGTTGAACTGGCCGAGCACGAGCTCGTGGAAGTCGACCTTGCCGTACAGCGGACTCCACTGCAGGTCGGCAGCGACGACGTACGGGAACTGGTAGCGCTTCACCCGCTCGGGGGCGAGATTCTCCTTCTGACGAAGCTCCGTCGTCATCGCGGTGTCGCGACCGCCGAGGCGGGGCTGCGATACGCCGGGCTCGTCCCACCAGCTGAACACGCCCGCGTTCAACTCGAGGGCGACGTTCTCCTTCAGGTGGTAGAGCCCCGAAATCATCATCCCGGTGTGGGCCGAGAACGAGTCGTTCACGCTCCAGACGAACTGGGGCGTCACCTCGAAGTGCCCGCGGGCGAGGAACCGCTTGCCCTGCACGACGTAGATGGTCTCTTCGAGAACTGGCTTCGCCAGCGCGGCCTCGCTGCCTTCCCCCCCCGCGTCGGCGTCCTCGCCCTTCTTCGCATCGGCCGCGCCCTTGTCGGTCGACTCTTCGTCGCCCTCCGCAGCGTCGTCCTCGGTGGATTCCTGCTCGTCGTCGCCCGCCTCCGAGTCGTCGTCCTGCGCGAAGGCAGGCGCGGTGACGAGCGGGAGCGAGCAGAGCAGCGCGCGGAGGCTGATCGAGATCGTCTTCATGGGGTGTCCGGGTGACGGAAGTGGGCGCGTGAGCGAGGTGCGTCGTCGGCGTCGGGGTCAGAGGAGGAAGCTGACACCGACCTGCAGGTACGACGACTGGAAGACGTCCTGGTTGCAGGTCTGCGTGTTGCCTTGCGACAGCACGAAGCCGTCGGGGCAGAGCGCCTCGTCAGCGTCGTCGTGCTCCTCGACGTTGGGGTTTACGCCGATGTAGTTCGTCAGCTCGGCGCGGACGGTGACGTGCTTCCACGGGATGACGCGAAGGCCCAGACCATAGTGGCCCGACGGGCGGACGCTGTCGGGGCCGTAGGTGTTCGTCTTGAGGAACCGGCGGATGCCCTCGGCGCCGCCGCCGAACTTGCCGTACAGCTGGAAGTTGACGTCGGCCTCGGAGACGGCCGAGACCTTCCCGTAGATGGGCGCCCACTGGACCTCGGCGCCCGCGAACCACGTCGTCTGGTACATGCCCGGCAGCTGTGGCTCGCACGGACCCGAGCCGCCGCCGAAGCAGACCGGGGTGTTCGTCGCCGACTTGCCACCGCTGCTGTCGGTCCGGCGGACGTTCTTCACGATGCCGGTCTCGTCGCCGACGAGGTAGCCGCCGTAGCCCTCGAGGGCGAGCCAGTCGAACAGGTGATACGCGACCGCGCCGTGCCCACCGAGGTGCTCGACGTACTTGTCGGCATACGAGAGGTCGAAGAAACCCGCGAGCTCGAGGCGCCCGGCCATGGGGTAGAGCTTGTTGGCGATGAGCGGGGTGCCCGGGCGCGGTTCACGCTCCTCGATGCGCTGGAACGCCGCTCCATTGTCCAAGGTGGCGGGCGCCGCGGCGGCGGGAGCGGGTTCGGCCGGCTTCTGCTCGTCCTCGGTG
>VGSZ01000066.1 GCA_016874845.1 Deltaproteobacteria bacterium | reverse complement strand
CGCACAGCGCCCACGTCGACGCTGGCGATGCCCGAGCAGTGGGTCAGCGAGCTCGACCCGAACGTGGCGGTCAACGTCAGCCCGACCAGGGTCGCGACCTACCCGCACAACTTCGTCGGCGAGAAGCTCGACATGCTCTTCACGACCCTCGACCTGAACGGCATCACGGTGTCGGGCTTGGCGTCGGTGAACGCGTCGTTGACCGACCTGTCGACGAACACGACCAACACCCTCGTCAACACGACGTTCACGACCAGCGGCACGCTGCCCACCGGTCCCAGCACGGCCGACGTCAACGCCTGCAGCACGATGACCGTGTGCATGCCGAGCAAGGCTGGCGTGGGCGCGACCAACGACACCCTCGACCTGTCGCGCCTCGGTCGCGGCACGTACAAGCTCTCGCTGCGCCTGACCGACCGCGCCGGCAACGCCCTGGCGAAGGACTACTTCTTCCGCGTCGTCGACTTCACCGACGGCCTCGAGGCAAGCGTGGTCTGGGTCGATGGCCTCATCGAGAACCTGCTCGACGTCAGCGCCGAGCCGGCGCTGCTCGGCGCGCGCGCCAACCTCGACACGGCGAGTCGGCTGCAGACCGAGTCGCCCGACCACGCGCTGCTGCTGGCCGAGAACGCCTTCAAGCAGCTGGGCGACGTGTTCGTCACCACCGGCACCGACACGCGGTTCCTGACCAAGTACCTGCCGCGCGGCGCCAAGGCCGAGGTTCGCTTCATCACCGAGCGGTTCCAGCGCGCGAACCTCGCCAACTGGAGCCTGTTCGGCCCGCTGAGCGGTCACCTGACGAGCCCGCGCGCGATGGGTGACTTCTTCGTGCGGCCCAAGGTCCAGACCGACCTGGCGGTGGCCCGCCTCGACGTCGCTGACGAGCAGCTGCGCATCGGTCAGGTGTCGCAGTCGATGGCATCGGCGCGCCTAGCCTTCGATGCGCTGGCGCTGCTGTTCCGCGACGACATCTACGCCGGCATCTACGGGTATCCGGCCCGCAGCCTGGGCGCGGCGCCCGAGGCCTACTTCAACAACGCGACCACCAGCGTCGACAACATCGCCCGCTACGTCGCCGCCACCGTGTCGCGGCAGATCGACCGCGTCGACGACGACCCGGGCATCCCGCTCGGCGCGCGGCAGCCGCTCGCGCGCGTCAAGACCAACCTGACGACGTTCGAGAACGGCATCGCCGCCGTGGCCACCGCCACCAGCGACAACGAGAAGATGGTGCGCAACGTCTACATGACCGCGGCGCAGTCGCTGGCGGACCTCGACGCCATGCAGCGCAATGCCCTGGCGACCAAGCAGTGGCGCACGGGCATGGCGCTGACCCTCGCCTACGCGATGCACTTCTCGCTGTACGGCGGCCCCACGGCGCTGACGGTGAAGGTGCCGCGCGGCTCGGCAAACCCGCTGGTCGATGTGGCCGAGTGCCGCCTGAACCGGATTGTCGACGACCTGGTCGAAGACCGTCTGGAGCAGAGCATCACCCGGTACGACGACAGCAAGTGCCTGATCGTCGAGACGTTCAACCGCTTCTACGGTCGTGGGCGCTTCGTCCCGGGCGGCGACCCGTGCATCAATCCGGCGGACTTCGGCTGCCCGGTGCTCAGCGGCGCATCGCAGCCGCAGACCAGCTGCCCGGTCATCGACCAGACCGCGCTGGTGGCCGCGGGCGGCACGCGCTGGGACCCCGCCGTCGATTGCGCGTACTGAGCCTGCTGCGGCAGATTCCCCGCCACGGGGTCCTGGGGCCCCGTCCGTGAGGTCGTGATGTACTCCTGCTCTTCCGTCTTGCGCCTCGCCACCGGTGTCCTCGTCGCTGTCGCGCTCGCCGGATGTCCCGAGCAGAAGGTCTCGGTGACGCTGGAGACGCCGACCATCTTTCCCCTGCCCGACGCGGTGAACACGAACCCCTTGCGCATCTTTGGCGGAAAGCCGGCGGGCACCCAGGTCATCGTGCTCGTCGACGGACAGGACGCGCTGACGAAGGCCGGCGATATCGACGACACGACCTCGTGGTCGTTCGAGCTGCCGCTGCGCGACGGGCGCAACCGCTTCGCGCTGGTCGCCCGCGACGCCGCCGACAACCTGAGCGAGCCGAGCGCGCCCGTCGACGTCGAGCTCGACACCGAGGCGCCGCCGGCGCCGGTGGTCGACGACCCCGTGGGCGGCGTGTCGTGCACGAACCTGTGCGCGTTCCGCGTGGTCATCCCGCTCGGGCAGACCGAGGTCACGCTGACGCTGCGTGGCACCAAGGCGGCGGGCGCCAGCCTGCATGTCAACGACGACGCGGTGCTGCCGGCCACCGACACCGCCACGACATGGGAGCACCCCGTGACGTTGACGGCCGACGGTGCGTCGCTGAGGCTCTCGTCGCGCGACGTCGCCGGCAACGAGTCCGCGGTGATCGACCTATCGATCACCGCGGGCGGCGACATCGACCCGCCGGCGCCGCCGACGGTCGACGGTCTGCCGGCCGATCTGCGTCTGGCCGCCGGCGAGGCGTCGCGGCTGGTCACGGTGACGGGTACGAAGGACGCCGACACGAGCGTGCACCTGGGCGAAACGCAGCTGGTGGTGTGGGACGCCGAGACGACGTGGACGGCGTCGGTCGAGATCCGCCCGGGGGAAAACCGGCTGTCGTTCGTCGCCAAGGACGGCGCCGGCAACGTCAGCGAGGCGCAAGCGGCGTCATGCTACGGCATCGCGTTCATGCCGGCGCCGACGCTGGACACCGCGCCGGTGGCGACCAACGCCTCGCCCGTGACGGTGGGCGGCACCAAACCAGTGGACCTGGTGGCGACGGGCGTGGCGCTGCGGCAGCAGGGAAGCACGACGTGGGCGCCGTTGGCCACCATCGACAACAGCGCCGACTGGACGGCCGAGCTCGCGGTGACGCGCACGCTGACCTTCTTCCTGGCGGCGACCAACGAGCGCGGCGACGTCGGCGAAGAGGCCGGGCCGTTCACCATCGCCTACGACGTCACGCCGCCGACCCCGCCGACGGTCGATCCGATCCCGCTGGTGCTCGTCTCGTCGGGCTCCACGGCGACGATCGACGTCGCCGGCGACAAGGACGCCGACGCGACGGTGATCGTTGAGCGGCTGCCCGTCGGCAGCGGCGCGCTGGTCACCGCCGAGCAGGACCCCGCCGACGCCACGCGCTGGACGGCGACGGTGACGGCGCCGCTTGGTGACTCGAGTTGGCATTTCACCGCCGTCGATCGCGCCGGCAACGTGTCGAGCCCGGTGGAGGAGTCGGTGACGGCGCGCATCGGTCTGGCGCCGCCGTCGGTGTCGCTGCCGGATCGCTCGGTGAACACGACCACGGTGACGCTCGGGGGAGCGCGTCCGCGCGGCGTCTCGGTCTACTTCCGCCGCGAGGCAGACGCTGAGGGCACGCTGGCCTTCCGGGGGGGCGACGCCGCGCAGCCGACGGTGGTGAGCACCGTCTACTCGTTCGAGTTTGCGCTGTCGGAGGAGGGCGCCAACCGGTTCTTCCTCTACACCGAGGACACGGGCCGCCGCAGCGTCGAGATCGGGCCGCTCACGATCACGCGCGACACCATAGCGCCGGCGCCGCCGTTGATCGTGCCGCCGCCGGCGCAGGTCGACTTGCCGCAGCTGACCATCAGCGGGACCAAGGCCGAGGTGCGCAACCAGGTGTGCGTGAAGTCCAACGGCGAGCCGAGTTGCCGCACGGTGGCGGCGTCGAGCGCGCCGTTGAACTTCGAGATCGTCGAGACGCTGCGCGACGGCGAGAACAGCCTGTGCTTCCGCTCGATCGACGAGGCGGGCAACGTCAGCATCGACCGCTGCGTGCTGACCGAGCTTGGCGCGGCGCCGCAGCTGACCATCAAGTCGCCCAACCAGGGGCAGGTGGTGTCGACGGCCGACGTCGAGATCGTCGTCGAGGCCTTCGGGTCGACGACGTCGCCCATCGCCACCGTCGAGGCCTGCCTGAGCGCCGTGTGCGACGAAGGCGTGCTCAACGCCGACCCGGCCACCGGCCTCTACACGATCGCCGTGACGCTGCCTAGGGTGGCCGAGACGACGCGCTTCGCGTTGGAGATCACGGCGACGAACGACGCCGGCCGCTTCACGTCCGACGTGCTTGAGGTGCTGTACTTCGTGAAGCCGCTCGAGGTGTACTCGAACCCGGTGGCGAGGGTGCGCCAGCTGTCGGACAAGGTGAAGGTCGCCGTCGACGACGTCGGCACGATCCACATTGTCTGGATCGACAACTGCTTCGACGGCCCCAACGCGTCCGACTGCTCGGTGCCGTTCATCAACGACGGCAGCCCGCCCATCGGCAAGCAGTTGTTCTACGCCCGCAGCGACGGCGCGAGCTTCGACGACGTCGTGAATCTGTCGGACCTGCCCGGCTCGGCCAACGCCGATCAGCCCGCCATCGCCATCGATGCCTTCGGCGACGTTCACGTCGTCTGGGTCGACCAGGGCACCATCGGTCGCGAAAGTGGCAGCACCGACCTCGACCTGATCCACCGCGTCGTCTCGGGCATCGACGGCACGGCGGGCCCGCCGCGGCTGTTGACCGTCGACGCGGCACTGCCGGTGAACGACAACGCGCCCAGCCTCGCCACCGACGCCCTCGGGCGCGTGCACCTGGCCTACGTGTCGACGAACCAGAACCTGCAGGCCATCGTCCAGTACCGGATGTACGACGAGGCCATCTGGGGCTCAGCGGTCCAACTGACCGATCGAGTGGACGTCTCGGTGGCCAACGCCGGCGCGCCGCCGAGCCCGTCCATCGCCATCGACACGGTGAGCGTCGACGCGGTGCCGTTCGTCGCGTGGCGCGAGAAGGCCAGCAGCGCGACGCCGGGTGACGTCAAGCTGCGCGCCGTCGGTGAGCAGCTCGGCGCGGTCGTCAACATCAGCAACGACGACGCCGACTCCACCGAGCCGGACATCACGGTGGACGCCGCCGGCTTCGTCCACGTCGTCTGGCGCGACAACCCGCTGGGCGACGCGCCGCTGCACTACCGCAACTACGAGCCGCTGGCGGGTGCGGGGTCGCCGCTCAGCCCGACGTTCGACGTCTCGGCAGGCGGCTCAGGCGCGCAGGGCGCGGCGGTGGCGGTCAACAACGACACCGGCGCCGTGCTGGCGGTCTGGGGTGAGCGGCCGTGTGGCGGCACCCTCTCGGCGTCGTGCACCAGCGCTGACCCGCAGCTGACCATCTACAGGTCGGTGTTCGACGGCACCGCCTTCACGACGCCGACGCCGCTCCTGGGCGCTGCGCTGTCGTCGAAGTACGCGAATGACGCGAAGGTGCGCGTACGGTCGCCGCTCGACGTCGCCATCGTCAGCGGACAGAACGCCTACTACGTCTGGGCCATCACCGACCTGCGCAACACCGGCAGCACCGACGATGACGACGACGTCTGGATGACCATCCAGGCCGCGCCCTGACGGCGGCCTGAGCCCTCACCCCCGCCTTCGGCGCGCCTCTCCCAGCCCTGACGGCGGCCTGAGCCCTCACCCCCGCCTTCGGCGCGCCCCTCTCCCAATGCTGGGCGAGGGGCTTTCTCTCACCCCCCTTCTCCCAGAATTCCCAGAATTGGGAGAAGGGGCCGGGGGATGAGGGCCCGATCCGCCGGGGGATGAGGGCTATCCCCCTATCGTCGTACATGTCGCATCTTTGAGCACAGGTGGCCGAACCTCTCTTCACCGGAGGTTCCCCATGACGACCGTCTCCCAGAAGGAATTCGTGCAGCGCTTCGCCGACGCCCGCCTCCCCGTCGACGGCTTGACGGGCGCTGCGCGCCTGCGGGGGGTCGCCGTCGCCGCCGCCGACGCAAACGGCGACGGCGTGATCGCCGGCCGGTCCGAGGCCGCGGCCTTGTGGCGCGCCATGGGCAACGCCGACGTCGTCGAGACCACCACTTCGCGCCGCCTGTTGCCGTTTTTGCCGTTTCTGCCGGCGCGGTCGGTGCCGAGCGTGGCTGGGCAGCGCCTCGAGGCGCTGGAGAGCTTCCGCGTCGCCGACGTGCTCACCCGCCAGAACGCCGCCCGCGGCGACGCCTTCGCCCGCGACGGCGTGCTGCGCAACGGCCCGGCCCGCGGCGAGCCGCTGGACACGACGAGGGCGCGGCCGGTGGTGCTGCTCGACGCGGCGGCGAAGGCCGAGGCCTGCCAGAAGGCCGGCGTCGACCCGGCGACCATCGAGCACGCCTTCGCCAACCTCAGCCACGGCGGCGCGTTCTATACGACGCTGGTGCCGCGCGACGCCGTCAAGCACGTCGGCGTGATGATCGAGAGCTTTCCGGCGCCGGTGCCGGCGGCGCACGCGATGCTGCGGTTCACGCTGGCCGACGACAAGCCCGCGATCCTCGTGCCGCAGCACGCCGACGGGCAGGGCACGCTGGCGCTGCGTGATCTGGTGTTCTCGGCCGAGGCGCTCGGCCAGCCGGGCTGGAAGTACGACCTTGTCAAGGGCCAGCAGGGCCACTTCGCAGTCGTCGATCGCTTCGAGTCGCTCGAGGATCGCTACCGCCACGTGAACTCGTACACGCCGGCCCACCCGACGGTGACGCACCCGCTGAGGGTCCGCGCCGGCGAGGCCAACGACGTGCTGCGCGAGGCGCTGTCGACGTCGGCAAAGGTCGGCCTCGGCGCCGCGTACAACACGCTGAACCGCAGCTGCGGCACCGAGGCCTTCGCCGTGCTCGACCGCGGCATCGGCGACGACGTGCCGCTGGGCGTGAGGCTCAGCCGCGCGATCACCGGCGAGCGGCTGCCGCCTTTGGCCGACAAGTACCTTGCGCTGCGCGGCCTGCTGGCCCCCGGTCACCGGCCCGTCGACCTGAACGGCGAGTGGGCGCGCGCGCCGCGCCCGGCGACGCCGCGCTGACGCATCGACGTCGAGCCGGCGCGACGTCGAGGTCGAAGTGACCTCGACACGAATTGGAGCCGACGTCGAGACGAGCCCGCGCGGCGCAGCGTCAGCCCGCGCGGCGCAGCGTCAGCCCGCGCGGCGCAGCGTCAGGTGGCCCTTGCTGCAGGCGGGGCAGCCGACCTTGGTGGTGGCGCGCTCGTCGTCCTTCAGGCGCGTCGCCAGCGCCGGCAGGCGCTCGAGGGCGCGGGTCGAGCGCAGCACCTCGTCGGTCTGCGGGTGCACCGGCGCCTCGCCAAGGGCGGCGGCGTCGAACAGCGTCGAACAGCGTCGTCAGGTCGTTGCCGTCGCCGGCGACGTAGTCGCGCCAGCGTTCAAGGCGCAGCAGAGCGGCGACGAGCCGGAGGACCGAGACGAGCCGCCTGGACCGCTGGTCCAGAAAGGGATTCAGGTTGGCAACGAGGCCGAGCGTGTCGGCGCACGTCCCGGGCAGCAGCTGGTACGCCGGCGCGTCGCAGCGGTCGCAGGCGACGGTGTACGCCGTGGGGCGCAGCCCCGGGCCCGATGCCGGCTCGACCTCGCCGAGGGCGAGGTGCGTCGACGAGGTCGTTTGCGCACCTTCGGGCAGGAGCGTCGACGGCGCGCCGTCGCTGGTGGGGATCGGCGCGGCGAGACGGTCGGCTGGCGAAAAGAGGCGCGGCGCGTCGTCGTCGTCGCCGCGCTCGGCGTGGTCGCGGACGTCGATCTGGACGTCGAAGTCGTCGTCGCCAGCGGGAGACGGCGGGAGGCTGTCGTGGGGGATCGGCGGTTGGTGCACCGGCAGCAGGCTGCTCTTCAGACCCCAGGCCACGGGGTCGTCGCCGATCACGGCGTCGTCGGTCTCGAACTCGAGCTCGTCGTCGGAGCGGAAAGTCGCGGTCGTCAGCGGACCCGACGGCGGCTTCGTCGTGGCCGGCCCATGGCCGGTGTCGATGAAGCGCTCGAACTCGGCGACGTCGCGGGAGCGGAACAGGATCTCGAGCCGCAAGGGAAGCGTGGCCACCGCCCGCTGAACGACACCAGCCAGCGGGAGCTCGTCTTGTGTCACCGGGTGCACGACGAGGATCGTGATCGGCGCGCCGGCGGGCAAGAGCGCCGGCGTGAACAGGATGGTGCCGCCGGCCTCGACGTGCAGCCGCTGGGACCCGCGCAGCCGGTCGATGGTGCGCAGCCGCAGGAAGAAACTCGACGCGCTGGGGTGCGGCGTCACCGACGTCGGCGGGCTCGGCGGCCTGGTCGCGCTCGTTGTGCTCGTTGTGCTCGTTGTGCTCGTTGTGCTCGTTGTGCTCGTTGTGCTCGTTGTGCTCGTTGTGCTCGTTGTGCTCGTTGTGCTCGTTGTGCTCGTCGCGCTCGTCGCGCTCGTGGGCGGCGCCGACGCCGCGCCGGGCGCGGTGCTGGTCGTGGTGCTCGCCGGGGGACCGGCGTTTGCAGCGGTGCTGGCCGCGGCGCTCGTGCCTGCCGCCAAGGGCGTCGCTGCGCCCGCGGTCGGGGGGCCCGACGCGCGCGTCGCCTGCCGAAGGTGCTCGCCGTGGGCCAGCGCCTTGAGGAACGACCCATGGGTGCGGCGGCGTGGCATAACCGCCCGATGCGTCACCTCTCCCGTCTCGCTGTGCCTCTCCTCACCTCGACCCTCGCCGGGCTCGCCGCTTGCGACTGGGGCGACGTCCCGCTCGGCGACGACGAGACCGACGGCTTCCTCGTGGGCGACGCCGCCGCCACCGCCCACCTCGGCCGCGCCCTCGAGGGCGGCGACGCGCTGACCTTCCGCGACCTGTTCGCGCGCGGCGACGGGCTCGTGTTCACCGCGGCCCCCGACCCGTCGGCGCTGTTGTCCAGCACGAACGTGCTGGACGATGACCGCGCCCGCGCCGGCCGACGCCCGCTGACGCTGATGACCTACAACGTCGCGCTGCTCGACGTGAACATCTTCGGCGTCGTGCCCTACGCCGAGACCCCCGACCTCGAGCGCCGTCGCACCGTCACCGCCGGGCTCATCTTCGACCGCGGCGTCGACGTCGTGATGCTTCAGGAGGTGTGGCTCGAGCAGGACGTCGCCGAGTTCACCCGCACCGCCGAGGCGATGGGCTACCGGGCCTTCGTGCAGCCGCGCGAGGGTCACAACGATGGCCTGATGACCTTTGTGCGCGCGGCGACCCTGCTGCCCGGCACCGAGCCGAGCTTCCGCTACGGTGCCTACGGCTCGCAGTCGGGCACCGAGTACTTCCCCGGGCCGGGCATCCGCCGGGGGTGGATTGCGGTGCGCTTCGAACATCGTGAATTGGGGCCGATGCAGATCTTCAATACGCACATGCAGGCGTTCGCCGAGAACTGGCTCGGGCGGGCCAAGCAGGCGCGTGAGCTGGGCCTGGCGGTCCGCGCCGCCGTCGCCAGCGACGATACGGGCCGCGAACTGGTCTTCGTCGGCGGCGACTTCAACGCCGGCCCGTACTACAAGAACTTGCTGTGGAAGCTGCCCGACGGCAGCGAGCAGGACATCTGGTTCCATAACGCAATCTCGTACCCGCTGCTGCAGGTCTACGGCGAGCTGGTCGATCTGGACGTCATGGGCCGCTCGGCCGCCGACGCGCTGGCCGACGTCGTACTCGGCGACACAGTCGTCAACGATCCGGGCGCGGCGCTGGCGACACCGGGCGCCGACGACGGCTGGTGCGAGCGCACGCCGCACACGACGTTCACGGCGACCGACTGCAACTCGCTGTACTTCACCCAGTACGGCGGCACCGAGTTCCCGGCGCGCCTCGATCAGGTGTTCGCCCGCGACACCGACGAGCGCGTCGTCGTCGCCAGGAGCCGCATCGACTTCACCGAGCAGCTGCGCTTCGGCGACACGCTGGTCGAGCCGTCGGACCACTACGCGGTCATCGTCGAACTGGTCGTCAGCCCCTGATCGCTCCCTTCACCCCGAGGTCGTCGTGACCACCACCACCGCCGCTGCTGCTCTGCCCGTCTTCTTTGAGTTGCCCGGCCTGCGCGGCCTGCGCGTTGCGCGCGTCGGGCGGCAGGCCGACGGTCGCACGCTCGAGCTCGTCGAGGCCGCCGCCGGCGTCGTCATCCCGATGCTGCACCACCCGTCGGCGGAGCACGGGCGTGTGCTCGCCGGCCGCCTGCGCTTCATGAAAGGCGGCGTCGTCACCGAGTACGGGCCCGGCGACACGTGGGACGTCGCCGCCGACGAGGCGCAGGGTCCCCACGTCGTCCTCGAAGACGGCACCCGCATCGCCCTGCTGCGCGATGGCCGCAGCGCCTTCGACGACGCTGTGTGACGGCCCGGCGCCGCGGCGATGACCGACCTGACGCTCCCCCGCGGATTCCTGACCCTCGGCCTGACCCCCGGCTGCCCCGCCGGCGTCGGGCCCGAGGTCATCGTCGCCGCGCTCGTGCGCCTCGACGACGAAGGCGCGCTGCCGCCGACGCTGCGGCTGCGCTTCTTCGGCTCGCCGGCGCTGCTGCTCGAAGGCGCGCGGCGGGCGCGCGTGGCGGCCGAGCGCGACGGCGAGGTCGTGACGTTTGGGCGCCTGCGCGTCGCCTGCACCGTCGACGACGACCACGACCGCGGCGCGCGCACCCGCCCTGGCGTCGTCGACGACGACGCGCTGGCCGCGCAGCGCGAGGCGCTGCTGCGCGCCTGTGTGGCGGCGGCGCGCGGCGACATCCACGCGCTGGTCACCGGGCCCACGCGCAAGAGCGCGCTGCGCGTCGGCGACGAGCAGTTCCCCGGGCAGACCGAGCTGGTGCACCGGCACCTGCACGACGACGACGGCCCGCCGCTGATGGTCTTCGCCGGCGGGCCCTTCGTGCTCGGGCTGCTCACGGTGCACGTGCCGCTCGAAGGCGTCGCCGCGCTCGTGACCGACGCCGCCGTGACCCGCGCGGTGACGCGCCTGGCCGAGGCGGCGCGGGCCCTGTCCGGCGTCGAGCGCCCCCACCTCGTTGCGCTCGGCGTGAACCCCCACGCCGGCGAGGGCGGCCTGCTCGGGCGGCAAGACGACGACGTCGTGGCGCCGGCGCTGGCGCGGCTGCGCGCCACCGGCGTCGACGTCGCGGGGCCGGTGCCCGCCGACGGCTTCTTCGCCGACGTCGCGCGCCACCGGCGGGGTGTATCGACGATGCGGGGCGTGCACGCGGTGCTGGCGATGCACCATGATCAGGGCCTTGGCCCTTACAAGCTGCTCGCCGGCGGCGAGGCGGTGAACGTCACGTGGGGGCTGCGCGTGCCCCGCACGAGCCCCGACCACGGCACCGCCGATGCGCTGGCCGGCAGCGGGCGGGCAGATTCGTCGTCGATGGCGGCGGCGATCGCGACGGCGCTGCGCCTCGCGCGTCGGTAGGCCACGCTCCGCAGCGTCCTGCACGCCCCCGCAATGGGCCGCAATGGTGCGTGTCCGCCGTCGTCGACTGTTGGTACGGTCGCTCCCATGAACGACGCCGCTCCCCGCAAGTCGCGCTCCGGCTGCCTGCTGCTGCTGCTGGTGCTGTTGACGCCGGTGGCCCTGTGCGCGCCGTTGTGCGTCGTCGGCCTTGGCGCCGGACCGGCGGGCGGACCGGTGCCGCCGGTGACGGTGCTCGAGCTCGACCTCGAGCGCGCCCTGGGCGAGGCCCCCGGCGGCGGCGCGCCCTTGTCGCCGACGGCGGCGCTGACCGTGCGCGACGTCGTCTTCACCCTCGAGCAGGCGGCGACGGACCCGAAGGTGCGCGGGCTCTTCGTGCGGCTCGGCGGCGCCGGCCACGGGCTCGCGACGGCGGTTGAGCTTCGCGACGCCGTCCTCGCGTTCAAGCGCTCGGGCAAGCCCACGCTGGCCTTCGCCGAGAGCTTCGGCGAGATGACCCCCGGCACCGGCGGCTGGTACATCGCCACCGCCTTCGACGACGTGTGGCTGCAGCCCGCCGGCGCCGTCGGGCTCGCAACCCTCGCCGGCGAGACGCCGTTTGGCCGCGACGCTCTCGAGAAGCTGGGCGTGCAGCCACAGTCCGCCGCCCGCAAGGAATTCAAGAACGCGCCCAACACCTTTACCGAGCAGGGCTTCACCGAGGCGCACCGCGAGGCGAGCCTGCGCCTGTTGACGTCGGCGCAGCAGGTGCTCGTCGAGCAGGTCGCGAAAAGCCGCCCGGCATTGGGCGACGCCGCCGCCGTCGCCGCGCTGCTGGCCGGCGGCCCCTACGACGCCGCGGCCGCCTTCGATAAGAAGCTCGTCGACAAGCTCGGGTACCGCGACGAGGCCATCGCCCGCATCAAGGAGCGCGCCGGGCCCAACGCGACGCTCTTGTGGCTGTCGCGCTACCACCAGCGCGCCGGTACGGCCTACGACGACGACCACGCCGAGGGCGCTCCGCTCGTCGCCGTCGTCACCGCCGTGGGCCAGATCCACCGCGGCCGCACCAACGCCGACCCGGTGTCGGGTACGAGCACCGTGGGCAGCGACACGACGGCGGCCGCGCTGCGGCAGGCCATCGACGACGACGACGTGCGCGCCATCGTGCTGCGCATCGACTCGCCCGGCGGCAGCGTGACCGCCAGCGAGACCATCGCCCACGAGGTCGAGCGCGCCACGAAGGCCGGCAAGCCTGTCGTCGCCAGCATGGCCAACGTCGCCGGCAGCGGCGGCTACTACGTCGCCATGAACGCCAGCGCCATCGTCGCGCAGCCGGTCACGATCACCGGCAGCATCGGCGTCTACGCCGGCAAGATGGTGACGACGAAGTTGTGGGAGCAGCTCGGCGTCAACTTCGAGACCATCGCCGTCGGCGACGCCGACACGAGCTTCTACTCCACCGACGCGCCCTACAGCGACGCCGCGCGCGCGCGCCTCGACGCGCTGGTCGACGGCATCTACGCATCATTCGTCGACAAGGTCGCCGCCGGCCGCAAGCGGACCGCTGCCGAGATCGAGCCCGTCGCCCGCGGCCGTATCTGGACCGGCGTCGACGCGAAGGAGCGCGGGCTCGTCGACGAGCTCGGCGGCTGGCCGGTCACCCTCGCCGTCGTGCGACAGAAGCTGTCGCTGCCGTCGGGCGCGCCGCTGCGTGTGCGCGACTTCCCCGCGCCGCTGCCGCCGCTGCAGGCGCTGCTGCAGGCGCTGCAGGAGGACGACGGCGAGTCGTCGGAGCACCCCGGCCGCGCCTTCGCGGCGACCGCGCGCCCGACCTTGCCCCGCAGCGCCAGCGACGTCGCCGCATGGAGGCACGCGCTCGCCGACGTCGACCTCGACCTCGCCGCGGGCCGCGCGGTGCTGCTGACGCCCGCCTTGCAGGTGACCCCATGACTCGCCTCCACGCCGTCTTCGTGTCACCGTCTTCTTCTTCGTTGTCGTCGTCGTCGTCGCCTCCGGTGGCGATCGCCGTCGCCCGGGTCGCCGCGGCCCTCATCGTCACCCTCGCGCCGGCGTGCGCGCCATGGTCGGCGGCGGGCGAGCCGTGCACCGACGCGCCGTGCGGACCAGGGCTTGTCTGCGAAGACGGCGTATGCGTCGAGCCGCCGCCGCCGCCGCCGCCGCCGTGCGTCGCTGACGACGAGTGCGCCGTCGATGGCGATGCGTCGGGGCGCGTGTGCGACGCCGGCGTGTGCCGCTTCGCCGACTGTGCCTTCGACGCCCAGTGCGGCACGCGCATCTGCGTCGATGGCAACTGCGCGCCGGCGGTGGCGTGCGACGTTGACGTCGACTGCGGCGGCTTCCCGCTCGAGATCTGCGACGAGGGCGCCTGCCGCCCCGCCTGCTTCGACGACAGCGCCTGCGGCCCGAGTGTGGGCGGCCTCGGCCTGCAGACCTGCGTCGACGGCCGCTGCCTGCAGCGCTGCCTCAACGACGCCACGTGCTTCGGGCAGGGCATTTGCGACGACGGCGCCTGCCAGACGCCCGAGTGCGCCACCGACGACGCGTGCGGCGACGGCGACGTCTTTTGCGACGGCGGCCGCTGCGCCGGCTTCACCACCTGCGATGCCGACGTCGACTGCTTCGACCCGAACTTCTTCTGCGATGTCGAGGCCACGCCGGTGCGCTGCGCTGAGCGCCCGACCTGCCGCGCCGACGCCGAGTGCGGCAGCGGCGCCCTGTGCACCGACGCCCACTGCCGCCCCGCCGACACGTGCTTCGTCGACGACGACTGCGCCGACGCGGCCAACGAGTGCGTCGCCGGCCGCTGCGTGCGCCGGCCGGCCTGTCGCGGCGACGACGACTGCGCCGGCGAGCAGGTCTGCGCCGGCCTCGCCTGCGTCGCCGCCCCCGCGGCGGTCGACGCCGCGCTGGTGGTGCTGGCCGACGCGCTCGGCGCCTGCGACGCGGCGGCGGCGTGTCAGCGCGCGCTGTTCGTCGGCGAGGCCACCGACTTCGTCGCCGCCGGCTTCGACGCCGAAGGCGTCGCTGTCGTCGGCGCGTTCGCCGCGACGGTGGCGGTCGACGAGGGTGGCGAGACCGGCGAGCCCGTCATCACCGCGACGGTGGCTGGCGACACGGTCACCGTCGTCGCCGCGGGCTCCGGCGCGGCCCGCGTCACCGTGGGCGACGCGTCGGTGCGCTTCGTCGTCGTCGACCCGGCGGCGCCGCTGGCCGTGCTCGTGCAGCGCGCCACGGGGGCGCCCGCCGCAGCCGTCGTTGTCGACGTAGGCGGCGTCACCGTGACCGCTGGTGACGACGGCGTCGCGGCGTTCGATCCGCCGCCCGCCGGCGCCGCCGCGGTGCTGGCGCGGGACGTCGCGGCGCGCCGTGGCCTGCTGCTCGTCGACGACGTCGACGCGCGGGTGGCCGCTGGCGGGCGGCTGCGCCTCGTGCTGGGCGACGGCGGTGCATCGTCGCCGTCGTCGCCGGCGGCGGCGGGTTCGCCGGTGCTGGCGACGGTGCAGACCACCGGCGACGAGCTGGGCCCGGTGGGCATCGGCGCGGTGCTGCCGGCGCTGGCAGGGCCCGAGCGCGCCGACGTCGTCGGGCTGTTCGGCGCGGTGGCGCTGGGGCAGGTGACGCTGCCCATCCTCGGCGCCATCCCTCTCGCGCTGCCGGCGTCGTTCTCGCTGTCGGCGTCGCTGCCGCTGTCGGGGGACCAGCAGGTGCGGCCGCTGGCCGAGCTGGTGCCGGTCGCGGGGCCGAGCTTCGCGTTCGCGCTCGAGGACCGCCGCGACCAGCAGCAGCTCGTGCAGCTCGCCCTCGCCGGCGAACCCTACGCCCTCGCCCTCGACTTCGCCGAGCAGAGCGAGGGCCTCGACGCCGCCGTCGTCCCGCTGGGCGTGCTCGCGCCGCGGCCGCTGGTCGCCGACGACGCCGACCGCGACGGCGACGGCGACACCGCCGAGCTCGTCCCCGACTTCGCCGCCGCCCCGATGGTGAACACCGTGCCGTCGGTGCCGCCGCGCGAGCGCACCGGCGTCGTCTGCCAGCCGCCCGAGGCCGCCGCGGAGCGCGCTCTCGTCGTCACGGGCCTCGATCTGCCGGGGCGCTTTGTCGTCACCGGCACCGGCGTCGTGCGCGGCGCCACCGGCTTCGAGGGCGTGCCGCTGCCCGAGGGCATGAAGTCGGTGCCGCCGACGGCGAACCTCGCACCCGCCCGCCGCGCGCTGGCGGTGCACGCGTTCTACGCCGACGACGCCTTCGCCTCCCGCGCCGTCGTGCGCGCCACGAAGCTCGCCGCCCAGATCGACGTCGGCGCGCTGCTCGATCCGCCCGAGGGCGCCTTCGTCCTCGCCGACCTGCCCTCACCCGGCGACCAGAGCGTGATCCTGCCCGCCGCGCCCGCGGCCAGCCACGTCCGCGTCCGCCTCGACGCCGAGGTCGATGCCGAGGCGTTCGTGCTCGACGCGTGGTCCACCAGCACTGGCGCGCTGCGCCTGCCGCCGATCCTCGCCGCTCCGGTGGTGCGCAGCGTCTCTGTCTATTTGCTCGACCGCGACCCGTTCACGGTCGGCGGAGGCGCCGTCGACGTCGAGCGCGCCGCCCGCAAGGCCGCCCGTGCCCCCGGCGGCTGACCACCCGGCGGCTGACCACCTGGCGGTCGAGCCCGGTCACGTCGACGACGCTCCGGCACGGGCGTACACTGGGCCCATGTTGCGCCGCTTGATCCCCTCGCTGCTCGCGTCCGCCTGCGCCCTGTCTCTCCTCGCCGTCGCCGGGCCGGCCTGCGCCGGTGACGGTCCAAAGAAGCCCCGCAGCGTGCCGCCGCCCACCGTCGCGTCGTCGAACACGGCGACGCCGGCCGAGGTCGAGGCCAGCGTGCTGGCCGAGGCGAAGAAGACCTCGGTCGAGCAGCTGCAATGCACCGATGAAGAGACCACGGTCAGTTGCACGCGCCACGACGTCCACGGTGGCTGCGTCGCCGTGCAGGCGCGGGGCTGTGGCCGCACCCTCGAGTACGACTTCGGCAACGAGTGACGGGCCGAGCGAACGCGCTCGACGTCGGCGCTCAGGGCAGCTTCGTTAGCCGGTCGCGCGCCGCCTTGACGAGGTCACCGGCGCCCAGCGCCGCGGGCAGGGCGCTGCCGTCGTCGACGAGGCGCTGCAACGCCGCGCGCTCGCCGGCGGCGTCCTTGCGGGCGGCGGCGACGTCGGCGCGCAGGGTCAGGTAGCGCAGCCGGCGCGTGCCATACGACAGCGCGATGGCGCGCTCGATGGCGGCGTCGGCCCGCTCGTGAAGCCCGAGCTTGAACAGCGTCGAGGCGAGGCGGGCCCAGGCCTCGTAGCTGCCGGGCAGCTGCGCGGTGCGCTCGGTGAGCATCTCCACGGCGTCGTCTCCGCGGCCGAGCGCCAGATACGAGTTCATCCGCGCGTAGTCGTGGACGCGGGCGTCCTCGACGGTGACGGCCTTCGCGGCGTCCTGCTCGAGCAGGCGCAGGCGCTCGGTGTGGACGGCGGCGAAGGCGGCCTTGTCGCCGGCGGCCTGGTGCACCTCGGCGAGGGTGGCGAGCACGTCGGCGCGGTCGTCGACGGAGGCGCCGGGGGCGGCCTGCGCGGCCAGCTCTACGAGGCGCGCCTTCACGAGCGCCGTCGCGCTCGCCCGCGCGGGGGAACCCTCGAGCAGCTTGCCGGCGCATGACCACAGCGCCGCGGCGACGTCTCCGGCGGCGCCGCCCTCGGTGACGTCGCGCAGGTGCTCGGTGCCGAAGGCGACGCAAGAGGCGGCGTCGGGGGCGGCGCGCAGGCCGCCGAGGATCGCCTCGGTGCGGCGCGGCCCGGGCAGGCGCGCGGCGGCGGCGTAGGCGGCGGCGGCGTAGGCGCCCTTGTCGGCGGCCAGCGCGGCGTGGGCGGCGAGCAGCGCCTTCGCCTGCGGGTCCGTCGTCGTCTCGGGGTCGCGCGCCGCGAGCGCGCCGTCGAGGAACGCGACGGTCTCGGCCAGGCTCATCGAGCCGGGGTGCACGGCGAGCGGCGCCTCGCTGGCGGCGTCGAGGACGTAGAACATGGGCCACAGCTTCACCGGGTAGGTGGCCAGGAACAGCGCGTTCTCCTCGCGGTCGGTGTCGACGGCGACGAACACCACGCGATCCTCGTAGGCGGCCAACGCCGGCTGCGACAGCACGTCGCGCTGCATCGACAGGCAGGTGTGACACCACGGCGCCCATGCGTCGACGAAGACGACCTTTCCGGCGGCCTTCGCCGTCGTCACCGCCGTCGCGGTGTCGTTCTCGAGGAACGTCGGCCCGCGCGCGCCGGTCGGCGTCGGCGGCGCAGCCGTCGACGGGGCTGCGTGCGTCGCCGGCGCGCGGGCGGCCGCGGCGGCGTCATCGGCGGACGTCGTCGACGACGAGCGGGGGCAGGCGATCAGGCCGCCGGCCAGCACGAGCGCGGCGACCAAGGGGGGCGAGACGGTGTGGGCGAAGACCATAAGGCCATCAGCGCAGCGTCCCCGACGCGGCAAAAGGGGGCATGGCGCAATCGACCGATTCGCCGGTGTATCGCATCGATCGATCCGCCTTCGACGGTTGGCCAAAGCCGTCGCGCGCCCCCTACCTTCTTCTTGTTCTCCGATCCGTTCGCGCAAGCAGGAGGTACCCGATGCGCCGTCTGTTGCCCTTGATTGTCCTCGCACTCGCCACGGCCTGTGGCACCGCGACCGCCCCCTCCGCAGGTGATGGCGCTGGCGGCGATGGCTCCGGCGACGGCAGCGCCGAGGGCGAAGGAGAAGGCGAAGGAGAGGGCGAGGGCGAGGGCGAGGGCGAGGGCGAAGGAGAGGGCGAGGGCGAAGGCGAGTCGTTCACCTGTACGCCCGGCGCGAACCTCGGTCCCTGCAGCGACGGCGTCGGTCTGTGCAAGCGCATGGGCGCCCAGACCTGCAACGCCACCGGTGACGGCGCCACGTGCACGGCGACGGCCGCGGCCGCGCCCTCCACCGACGACAACAACGACAACCGCTTCGACGACGACTGCGACGGCGCCATCGACGAGGACTTCGTCGCGCCCACGCTGCAGGGCGGCGGCCGCCTGCACCTGCGCGTGATCGCCACCGACGGCGGCCCCGTCACCGGCGCCCGCGTCGAGCTCACGGGGGACGCCACCGCCGACGGCGTCACCGACGAGTCGGGCGACTTCGTCGTCGACACGCTGACCTACGGCAGCCTGCACGTCGAGGTCGCCGCCGACGACCACGCGCCGGCGCGCTACACGCTGGCCCACACCCCCGCCACCGCGGGCTCGCTGGTGGAGTACGTCGTCAAGCCCGTCGACGTCTTCACGTTCTCGTCGGAGGAGGGCGGCGTCGCCACCACCGAGGGCGCGACGGTGACGCTGCCGGCCGGCGGCTACGTCAGCAAGCTGAGCGGCGATCCGGTCGTCGGCCCGCTCGAGGTCCGCGTGGCCTACTTCGACGGCGCCGTCGAAGAGGACATGCGCGCGTCGCCGCCGCTGTACCGCACCGACGAGGGCCCGGGCGCGACGCTGCAGACCTTCGGCATGGTCGACGTCGAGCTGTTCATCCACGGCGAGCCGGTGCAGCTCGGCGAGGGCACGCAGGCCCAGCTCGACCTGCCGCTGGCCGACTACGCTGACGCGCTGGCCATCTACCGCACGATCTACCCGGAGTCCCAGACGATCCCCGCCTGGTACTGGAACGACGTCGAGGGCCTCTGGTCGCGCGAGGGCGAGGGTCAGGTCGTCGAGGTCGAGGGCGAGCTGCGCTGGCAGGCTGCGGTCACCCACTTCACCCGCTGGAACGCCGACGCCGTCTACGGCTTCTGGGATTTCCCCTGCTGGTGGAACGGCTGCTACACGTGCTCCCGCGTGCCGGCGTGGATGCGCGCCTGCGGCACCGACACTGGTCGCTGCCAGGCCGGCCAGCTCCGCTGCTGGGACGACGGCGGCCACCAGGTGCACCTGTATGACGGCGGCTGCACCAACGGCTACTGCAACCAGCGCATCTGCGACGGCGAGATCGGGCCGACGGGCGAGACCTGCAACGGCCAGGACGACGACTGCGACGGCAGCACCGACGAGGGCTACAACGTCGGCGCCAGCTGCTCGGCGGGCGTCGGCCAGTGCCGCCGCACCGGCAGCATCCAGTGCAGCGGCGGCAGCTCGTCGTGCAACGTGAGCGCGGGCCCGGCGGGCACCGAGACGTGCACGCCGCCGGGCGCGACGCCGGTGGACGAGGACTGCGACGGCGCCGTCGACGAGGGCCTTGGTCTCGGCGCGACCTGCTCGGAGGGCACGGGCGCCTGCCGTCGCACGGGCACGAAGGTGTGCAGCGCGACCGGCACGGTGGTGTGCAACGTGGTCGCGGGCACGCCTACGGCCGAGACCTGTAACGACGTCGACGACGACTGCGACGGCGCGGTGGACGACGGCCTCGGCAAGGGCGACACGTGCACGCTGGGTCTGGGCGAGTGCCAGCGCAGCGGCGTGAAGGTGTGCGGCGGCGACGGCACGGCGGTGTGCAACGCGCAGCCGCCGGCGCCGGGGGTCGAGACGTGCAACGGCCGCGACGACAACTGCAATGGCGAGGTGGACGACGACCCGCGGGTGGATGTGTCGCTGCGCTACACGAACACCAGCGGCTTCGAGGAGACGTCGACGCTGAGCGGCACCGAGGGCACGACTTGCTCCTTCAACGCTTGCGGCGGTGAGTTCATCTGCACGCCCACGGCTGGTGGTGGTGCGTCGGGCTCGTGCGTCGGTGCGACGTTCGACTCCACGAACACCGCCGACGTGCAGGGGTGCGCGTCGCCCGAGGGCTAAACCGCGACCATGCATGGTCGCCGCCGACCGGCGGCGGCCCGCTGGGCAAGGAGGCGCGATGACCCGTCCTGGGCATCGGGCCTCTTTCTTTCTTGCCGCCCGTCGCGCGAGCGGCGCGGCCAAGGCGCAAACGACTGGCTCGCGGGTGTCTCGCTCTTTCGGATCCAACGCGCCCGATGCAGGCAAATCGCCGTTTCTGGGCTACCCTTACCTCTGTGTGGCCGCGTAGGCCGTCACGCGAGGAGACTCCTGTGCGTCGTCTTATTTCCGTCACTGCTTTGATCGTTGCGACGGGCTGTCAGCCCATCGCCGAGGGCCGACCCGGCGAAGGCGAGGGTGAGGCTGGCGAAGGCGAAGGCGAAGGCGAAGGCGAAGGCGAAGGCGAAGGCGAAGGCGAAGGCGAAGGCGAAGGCGAAGGCGAAGGCGAAGGCGAGGGTGAAGGCGAGGGCGAGGGCGAGGGCGAGG
>VGSZ01000065.1 GCA_016874845.1 Deltaproteobacteria bacterium | reverse complement strand
CTTCGTCGAGGTGCGCGCCTGCGAGGCGGAGCCGACCGATCGCAAGAAGGTGTTGATCCTCGGCGGCGGCCCCATCCGCATCGGGCAAGGCATCGAGTTCGACTACTGCTGCGTGCACGCCGCCTGGGCGCTGCGCGAGGCGGGCTTCGAAGCGATCATGCTCAACTGCAACCCCGAGACCGTGTCGACGGACTACGACACGTCCGACCGCCTCTACTTCGAGCCGTTGACCCTCGAAGAGGTGCTGAACGTCTGCGACGTCGAGCAGCCCTGGGGCGTGATCGTGCAGTTCGGCGGCCAGACGCCGCTGAAGCTCAGCAAGGGGCTGCTCGCCCACGGCGTCCACGTCCTTGGCACGTCCCCCGACAGCATCGATCGCGCCGAGGATCGCAAGCGCTCGGCCGAGCTCGTCGACAAGCTCGGCCTACTGCAGCCCCCCGGCGGCACCGCGACGTCGAAGGACGCGTGCGAGGCGCTCGCCATCAAGCTCGGCTTCCCGGTGTTGCTGCGGCCGAGCTACGTGCTCGGCGGCCGCGCGATGGAGCTGGTGCACGACGTCGACGGCCTGCGCCGCTACCTCGACCGCGCGGTGATGGCGTCTGAGGATCGCCCGATCCTCGTCGACCGCTTCCTCGACGGCGCCACCGAGGTCGACGTCGACGTCCTGTGCGACGGCACGCGCGTCGTCGTCGGCGGCGTGATGGAGCACATCGAAGAGGCCGGCATCCACTCGGGCGACTCCGCCTGCGTGCTGCCGCCCCACACCCTCGACGTCAGCGTCGTCGAGGAGATCGAGCGCATCGCCCGCACGCTGGCGCTCGAGCTTCAGGTGAAGGGCCTGATGAACGCGCAGTTCGCCGTGCGGCGGAACCGCGTGTTCGTCATCGAGGTGAACCCCCGCGCGTCGCGCACCGTGCCGTTCGCGTCGAAGGCGACGGGCCTGCCGCTGGCGCGCCTCGCCGCGCGCATCCAGGCGGGCGAGAGCCTCGACGACATCGAGCGCGCGCTCGGCCGCCCCCTCGACCGCCCGATGACCAGGGCGGGCATCGGCCACTACGCGGTGAAGGAGGCGGTGCTGCCCTTCATCAAGTTCCCCGGCGTCGATGTGCTGCTCGGTCCCGAGATGCGCAGCACCGGCGAGGTCATGGGCATCGACGACGACGACGCCGTCGCCTTCGGCAAGAGCCAGCTCGGCGCCGGCACCCGGCTGCCGCAGAGGGGCACCGCCTTCATCAGCGTCGCTGACGTCGACAAGGAGGCCATCCTGCCCGCGGTGCGCCGCCTGCACGAGGCTGGCTTCCGCATCCTCGCCACCGGCGGCACCCACCGCTTCCTCGACGGACAGGGCATCCCCACCACCCGCATCAACAAGGTGCGCGAGGGCACGCCGCACATCCTCGACGAGCTGTCGGGCGGCCGCGTCGACCTGCTGTGGAACACCACCGTCGGTGCGGCGTCGGTGGGCGACTCGTACTCGCTGCGGCGCGAGGCGCTGGTGCGTGGTGTGTCGTACTTCACCACCGTCGCCGCCGCCGACGCGGCGTCGCGCGCCATCGACCGCCTGCAGCAGGGCCCGTTCACCGTGCGCTCGCTGCAGGAGCGTCTGACGCGGTGACCCACCGGTCACGGACGAAGAGCAGCGCTGGCGCTGCGCCGGGCGCGCCCCTCGTGGCGAAGACGACGATGGGTGCGTCGACGCTGCCCGACGACGCCGCGCTGCTGGCGGCGCAGCTGTCGCGGTGGTTCGCCGGCGCCGCCCGCGATCTGCCGTGGCGCCACGACCGCACGCCGTACCGCGTGTGGCTGTCCGAGGTGATGCTGCAGCAGACGCGCGTGGCCGTTGTCGTCGACTACTTCGCCCGCTTCACCGCGCGCTTCCCCGACGTGGGCGCGCTGGCGGCGGCGAGCGAGGACGACGTGCTCGGCCTGTGGAGCGGGCTCGGCTACTACTCGCGCGGCCGCAACCTGCACAAGGCGGCCCGCGTCGTCGTCGACGAGCACGGCGGGCGCTTTCCGTCGACGCGCGACGGGCTGCGCGCCCTGCCCGGCGTCGGCGACTACACGAGCGCGGCCATCGCCAGCCTCGCGTTTGGCGAGTCCGCCGCCGTCGTCGACGGCAACGTCCACCGGGTGCTGATGCGCCTGTGCGCCGACGACACCGCCATCGACACGCCGGCGGGGCAGCGGGCCACCACGGCGCGGGCGACGGCGCTGGTGACGGCGACGTCGTCGCCCGCGACCGTGAACGAGGGGCTGATGGAGCTCGGCGCGCTGGTCTGCGCGCCCCGCGCGCCGTCGTGCGGCGCGTGCCCGTGGCGTCGCTCGTGCCGCGCCCACGACGCCGGCGCGCCCGAAGACTACCCGGTCAAGGCACGACGCCCGGCGCGGCGGGCGCTGCGGGTGGCCGCCGTCGTGCTCGTCGACGAGGCCGGGCACCTGTGGCTCGAACGCCGCGCGAGCCGCGGCCTGTTCGGCGGCCTGTGGGAGCCGCCGGGCACGGTCGTGCCTGACGACGCGGGCGACGCCGCGGCGACCGCCGCGACGACGGAAGCGACGACGGAGGCGTGGCGCGGGCTGCTCGTGGCCCGCGGGCTGACGGCGCCCTCGACGTGGCCGCCGGCGGTGGTCGTGCAGCGCACGCTGACGCACCGCGACCTGCGCTTCGACGTCGTCGTCGTCCCGCTGCCGGCGGACGCCGCGCGCGCGCTGCGCCCGCTCGACAGCGGCGAGCTCGATGGGCGTTGGCTGGCGCGCGGCGCGCTCGGCGCCGTGGGCACGTCGACGGCGGTGCGGGCGGTGCTCGAGGCCGCGCTCGGTCCGCCCGGCTCACCGCGCCTGCTGTGAGGGACCAGCCGGCGGCGCTGGCCGTCGTCGACGGCCACGAACGACGAGGGTGACGGCGACCGCGAGGGCGGCGGCGCCCGCTGCCCACGGCAGCGCGCGGCGCCACGGCGGCGCCGGCACCGCGACGACGACGCGGTTGTGCCGCCGCGACAGCAGCGCGCGGCGCTCGCCGCCGTCGGGCAGCGTGACGACGACGGCGGCGACGAACTCCAGCGGCGAGCCCGAGAACAGGCCCCAGTCGACGGCGAGGGCGCGACCCGCGGGCGGCGCGCAGCGGGCCTGCGTCGCGAGCTCCACCGTGCGACCGTCGACACGCCGCCACGATCCGGCGGCCAGCGTGCACGGCTCGTCATCGACGCGCAGGCGCAGCCAGCGGGGCAGGCCCGCCTCGACGCACGTGGTGACTTTCTGCTCGGCCGCGGCGCGGCGGGCCGGGTCGACCACCGCCAGATCGGCGTCGCACAGCTCGGGCATGTCGGGCGTGCCCAGCGTGACCACGAGGTCGACGCGGCCGTCGCCAAAGACGACGAGGCGGGCCGCGCCCTCGCTGCGGCTGTGGGCGGCGAGCGCCAGGGCCAGCACCCACGACGCGGGCGTCATCGGCGCCTCAGTGGCTGCGCGCCACGGCGAAGCGCGCGAGGCGGGCGAGGCGGTCGACGTCGGCGACGTCAGCGTGGGGCACCAGGGTGGCCAGGGTCTGGGCGCGTGCCACCGCGTCGTCGCCGGCTTGCCGCGCCAGCCCGCGGGCGCCTTCGAGCCCCAGCGCGCGCACGTAGGTGAGCTTGTCGAGCTTCTCGTCGCGGCCCCGCACCTTGCCGCCCTTCTCGACGTCGCCAAGGACGTCGAGCACGTCGTCCTGCACCTGGAAGGCGAAGCCCAGCGCGGCGCCGAAGTCACGGGCGGCGGCGACGACAGCGGCGTCGTGTTGGACGGCCCACGCCCCGCAGGCGGCGGCGGCGGCGAACAGGCGGCCGGTCTTGCGTCGGTGCACGGCGCGCAGGCTATCGACGGAGGCCGCGTCGGCGACGGCGCGCCCCTCGTTCTCGAGATCGTCGTGCTGCCCGCCCACCATGCCGGCGCTGCCGGCGGCCAGAGCGAGCTCCTCGATCTGGCGGGCGGCATTTGCGCGCGCGCGCGCGAGCACGACCCACGCGTCGGTCAACAGCGCGTCGCCAGCGAGGATGGCGGTGGCCTCATCGAAGGCGCGGTGCACCGTCGGCTGCCCCCGCCGCAGGTCGTCGTCGTCGAGAGCCGGCAGGTCGTCGTGCACCAGCGAATAGGTGTGCACCAGCTCGAGCGCGAGCGCCGCCGGCAGCGCCGCCGCCCTGGCGTCTTCGGCGGCCATCCTCGCCGGTCGCGTCGCGTGGGCGACGGCGAAGGCGAGCAGCGGACGCAGGCGCTTGCCGCCGGCGAGCAGCGCGTGGCGCATGGCGTGCATCAGCCGCGGGGGGGGCGCGGTGCCGTCGAGGTCGGCGAAGCCGTCGAGGTGCGCTCCGAGCGCCGCCTCGATCTGTTGGCGCCATGGCCCGAACTCCTCGAGCAGGCCACTGACGAGCGGACCCGTGGCGAGCGCGCCGGTCACGAGCGGGCCCCGGCGGCGGGCTCGGTGGGCTTCTTCTCGAGCTTGCGCGTGGTGCCGTCGGCGAGCAGCTCTTCGAGCCGGCCCTGCAGGCCCTCGAGCTTGCCGCGCGCGGCGGCGACGAGGCGCACGCCCTGCTCGTAGGACGACAGCGACTCCTCGAGCGACAGCTCGCCGCGCTCGAGCCGCTGCACCACCGCCTCGAGCCGGGCGAGCGCGGCCTCGAAGCCGAGGTCGGCGATGTCGACGGCGTCGTCGTCCGCGGGGGCCGCCGGGGGGAGCCTGTCGTTGCCGCCTGCCATGGCCGTCCTCGTTGTCGTTCGGGTGTCTTCGGGGCCGCGGCTCGGGTACAACCGGGGTGCTCGGCGTTTACTGCGCCGGCGGCGCTGGCGCCACCGGTGCGAGGGGAGGAGTGCGCGCCCCGTCGCCGCCGGTCAGGAGCCCCTCGATGTCGTCGTCGCAGCCGTCTCCGTCTCCGTCTCCGCTCTCGTCGCCGCGCTCGTCATCGTCGCCGGCGCCCGAGGCGTGGGAGCCGCTGCTGCGCCTAAGCCGTCTGGCGCGCCGGCCGCTCGAGGACTTCCTGCGCATCCAGGCGGCGAGCGGCATCGTGCTGCTCGTCGCCGCGGCCGTGGCGCTGGTCTGGGCGAACTCGCCGTGGGCGCACGGCTACCACGCGCTTTGGTCGACGCCGCTCGGCCTGCGCATGGGCGACCACATGTTCGAGCGCACGCTCGAGTGGTTCGTCAACGACGTGCTGATGGTGGTGTTTTTCTTCGTCGTCGGCCTCGAGATCAAGCGCGAGCTGCACCACGGCGAGCTGTCCGAGCCGCGCCGGGCGGCGCTGCCGGCGGCGGCCGCGCTGGGCGGCATGGTCGCGCCGGCCCTCGTCTACCTGTTCATCGCGCGGGGGCACGCCGACCTGACGCCGGGCTGGGGCATCCCCACCGCCACCGACATCGCGTTCGCCGTCGGCGTGCTGACGCTGCTCGGATCGCGGGTGCCGCCGGCGCTGCGGGTCCTGCTGCTCGCGCTCGCCGTCATCGACGATCTCGGCGCCATCGTCGTCATCGCGCTCTTCTATTCGTCGGGCGTGGAGCCGTCGGGGCTCGTCGTCGCCGCCTTCGGCTTGGCCGGGATCCTGTTCCTGCAGAAGCTCGGCGTGCGGCGCAAGCTCGTCTACGTCGCGCCCGGCGTCGTGCTGTGGGCGGGCGTCTACCGCGCCGGGGTGCACCCGACCATCGCCGGCGTCGTGATCGGCCTGTTGACGCCGGTGCGCGCGTGGCTCGGCGGCGACGGCTTTGTGCGCGACGCCCACGCGGCGCTGCAGGCGCTGCAGGCGGACAAGGCCACCGACGAGGCGCGACTCATCGAGACGCTGCGCTCGGTGGACCTGGCGCGTCGCGAGGCGCTGTCGCCGGCTGAGTCGTTGATCGCGACGCTGTCGCCGTGGGTCGCCTTCGGCATCATGCCGTTGTTCGCGTTGGCGAACGCCGGCGTCACCGTTGCCGGGCTCGACGGGGCACGCGGCCCCTCGGGCACCCTCGTCGCGTTCGCCGCTGGCGTCGGGCTGCTGATCGGCAAGCCGCTCGGCGTGATCACGACGACGCTGGCGCTCGGCCGTCTCGGCGTGGTCGCGCTGCCCACCGGGCTTGGGCTGCGGCACCTGGTCGTCCTCGGCACCGTCGCTGGCATCGGCTTCACGATGGCGCTGTTCGTGGCGCAGCTCGCGTTTCCGCCGACGGCGGCGGCGGGCGGCGCGCTGTTGCCCGTCGCCAAGCTCGGCGTGCTCGGCGGCTCGCTGTGCGCCGCCGTCGGTGGCCTGATCCTCGGTCGTCTGTTGCTGCCGACGACGGCGGCGCAAGACGCAGCCACGACCGCCGACGAGGCCGAGAGCAGCACCGAGAAGTGAGCCCCGGTGCCGAAGACTGATCAGGCGCTGAAACGCTCCTTGAGCCGCAGGAACCGCGACTCGTAGAAGCGAAACGAGAGCTCGGCAACCACATAGGTAATCGTCAGGGTCAACAGCGTCAAAGCAATCCACTGCGGGACGTCGATCCGCGCGAGGAACGCTTTGGCCATGTGCCGACCGATCATGTGGAAGAGGTAGATGCCGTAGCTGAGCGCCCCGATCCGCGCGAGCGGGCGCAGGCGGAGCACGGGCATCAGCCAGTGGTCCTCGCGGATCACGGCGGCGCCGACCAGGGCGGTCATGGCGACGTGCACGAGCAGCCGCGGCCAGCCGGTGATGTCGTCGCCGGGCCAGGTGGCGAGCGCGAGGACCGCGGCGAGGGCCACGACCGGCGCCGCGCGTGCCCCGAGCACGGCACGCAGGCGCACGTGCCACGTCGGGTCGTGCAGCGCGTGGGCCAGCAGCACGCCGAGCATGATCGGCGTGAAGCCGGTCTGGCGCAGCATCTCGGGCTGGTGCGGGGCAAAGCCCAGCGCCGCCATCACGGGCTCGGCGAGGCGGAAGTGGATGACCTGCGAGACCACCAGCAGCACGACGAGCGCCGGCACCACCGCGCGCCGGACGAACCGCTCCAGCGGCGGCCACAGCAGGTAGAACTGCTCCTCGGCCGACAGCGACCACGTGATCTCGAGGAACGTCACCAGACCGACCCAGTTGGACGTGTAGGTGAGCGCCCACGGGAGGTCGTGAACGAACCCCGCGGCCATGTTCGCCTGACGGCCGATCGTCGCAAAGACGAGCCCCAGGACAACCAGCACACCATAGTATACTGGAAAAATCCGCAAGAAGCGACGGATGTAGAAATTCTTCAGCGAGATCGTCGTGTGGCGGTCGCGCTCGCGCAGCAGCAGCGTGACGATCAGGAAGCCGCTGATCACGAAGAACAGGTCGACGCCGAGGAATCCCCGCTCGGTGGCGCGCCATCCCGTCGGGGCCTCGTAGGTGTGGTGCCACAGCACCGCGAGGATCGAGAAGGCCCGCAGACCGTCCAGCGCGCCGAAGGTGCGCTGCGCGCGGTAGGCCTCGACGGCCGCGGGGGGCAATGTCCCCGTCATGCGCGCCCCACCCGAAGCAGCCGCCGTGCCCGCACCCGTCCGTCTTCTTCGACGCGCACGTCGAGCTGCGTGCCGGCGGCGTACAGCACGCGGGCCCGCGCCGCGAGCTCGGCCCGCGAGCCGATGCTCGCGCCGAGCACGGCGAACGCCGGCCACCGCACCTTCGCCAGCTCCAGCGCGCCCATCATCGCGCCGTGGTCGAGAGCGACCCCGTCGTTCAGGCCGAGCACGTCGGTGACGATCACCTGCCCCTGCGCCTGCGTCGCGCGCAGCCCGTGGTCGACGCCGAGGGCCCGCCACAGCGTGGCCTGCCGGCGGCCGAACCACAGCAGCGCCGCCCGGCTCTCGGGCCCGTCGTCGGCGTTGATTCTCCGGCCGGCGACGGCCAGCCACGGCTCGAACGCCGAGACGAATCGCAACGTCAGGCGCGGACCGACGGGCAGCGGCGAGACCACGACGTCACCGTCGGGCAATGACGCGTCATCTTCGTCCCAGACCGGCTCGGCGGTGAGCATGCGATCCGTTAGCCCATTTTGCCCGCTGGTGCGCATTACAGGGGACGGCGCCCCTGGGCGGGCCGGGGTGCAGGCCGGCGACGGAGGTACCAAGTCTCGCTGGCGTGGCCCGCGGTGCTGCATAGTGCGGCGCCGTGACCGCCCTGCTCGCCAGCATCGCCCGGCTGCACATCGTCGCCATCGGCGCGCTCGGCACGCTGACGTTCGCGTGGGCGCTGTGCGGCGTGCGCGCGTTCGACCTCGCGCTGCTGTCGAGCTGCGACTGGTTCGTCGTGAACCTGATCAACCGGATCACCGACGCGCTCGAGGACGAAAAGAATGGCGTCGTCGGCGCCGACGTCGTCGCCCGCCATCCCCGCCGCACCGCCGCCGTCGCCGTCGTCGTGCTGGCGCTGTCGTTCGTCGCGTCGGCGGCGTGGGCCCCCGCCACCGTGCCGTGGCGCATCGGCTTCCACGTGCTCGGTGCGCTCTACAACCACCGGCTCCTGCCCCGGCTCTCGCGGCGCCCCGGCGAGCCGGCGCGCGTCCGCCTGAAGGAGCTGGCGCTCTGGAAGAACGTCGCGTCGGCGACGGGCTTCCTGATCACGTGCTTCGCGCTGCCGTTGTCGTCGCTGTCGCCGCGCCCCGACACGAGCGTCGCGACCATCGTGGTCACCGCCGCGTTCTTCTTCGCCTTCGAGCTCGGCTACGAAGTGCTCTACGACCTGCGCGACGTCGAGGGTGACGCGCTGGCGGGGGTGCGGACGTGGCCGGTGCTGCTCGGCCCTGCCGGCGGCGCCGCGGTCGCCATCGGGGAGACGGTGCTCGCTTTCGTCGTCGCCATCGTCGGCTTCGGTCTGGCCGTGCTGCCGTGGCGCATCGCGGTGATGGGCGCGGCGCCGCTGCTGCAGCTGGCGCTGGTGGGGCCCCGCCTGCCGCTCGGTGGACGACCCAATCGCATCGACAGCGCGCTGTGCATCGGCATCACGTGGGCGGGCGCGGGCCTGCTCGTCACCTACCACGTCTGGGAGGCCCTGGGCCTGCCGGGCAGCGGCGGCTGACGTCGACGAGGAGTCCGCGCATGAACACGCTCGAGCTGTGCTGTCTGGCGGTGGTGGCGCTGTGGCTCGTGCTGCGCTTCGCCCGCGAGCCGGGAGCGTCGCGCGGGGCGCTGGCGGGACGCATGGTCGTCGTGGCGCTGGCAGCGTGGCTCGCCGAAGACAGCTGCGTCCGCCTCTACGGCTTCTACGGCTACAGCCAGACGGCGTGGCGCGTGTTCGTCGACCGCGTCCCGCTGCTGGTGCTGTTGATCTGGCCCGTCGTCGTCACGTCAGCCCTCGACCTTGCCGGTGCGCTGCGCGTGCGCGCCGCCCGCCTGCCGGCAGCGCTGTTCGCCCTCGTCGTCGCTGACGCGTGGTTCATCGAGCCCATCGCCGTGGACGCCGGCCTGTGGGCGTGGACGGAGTCGGGGCCCTTCGCGGTGCCCACCATCGGCGCGCTCGGGTGGGGCTGCTTCGCCGCCGGCGTCGGGCTCGCCCTGTCCCGCGGGTGGCCCGTCGTCGCCGCGCTCGCCACCGGGCCGCTCGTCTGCCACGCCCTTGTGCTCGCCCTGTGGTGGGGCGCGTTCCGCTGGCTACCCGACACCCCCCACCCGTGGCTGCACCCGGCGGCCGCGTGGGTCGTGGCCCTTGCCCTCGTTCTAGCCGTCGCGCGAACGCGACCCGACGGTCTGCGCGGGCTCGTGTGGCTGCGGACGCCAGCGGCGGTCTTCTTCTTCTCGCTGCTGTGGCTACACGGCCGCGACGATGACACGCGTCGCTGCTGGCGTGGTCGCTGGCGTTCGCCCCGCCGTGGCTGGCGCTGCTCGCGTGGTCGCCGTCGACCACGACAAAGTCGGACACGAGGACGAGCGGGGGCGCCGGCGCAGGCGGCGGTTGACGTGCTCATCGCGCCGTCGACGGCGCCGCGCTCATTGACGGAGGCACGGTCGTGAGCGGTCAGGATTCCACGCGGCACATCGTCCAGAACCTCGTCGTCAACCTCGTGATCGTCGTGGCGAAGTTCGGCGCGGCGGCGTTCACCGGGTCGGGGGCGATGCTGGCCGAGGCGATCCACAGCGTCGCCGACTGCGGCAACCAGCTGCTGCTCTTGCGCGGCGTACGCGAGTCGCAGCGCCCGCCCGACGCGTCGCATCCTCTCGGCTACGGGCGCACGCTCTACTTCTGGTCGTTCATGGTGGCGGTGCTCTTGTTCGCGCCGGCTGACGTCGAGACCAGCGCCGAAGATTTCGCGCGGGACATTGTCGACGCGGCTGGTACCGTGCCCCATGACCGACGTTGGCTCCGACGAGACCCCCGCCGCCGCCGAGACTTCCGTCGCTGGCTTTCCGCCCCACCTGCACCCGGCGCTGCAAGACGCCCTCGCCCGCCGCGGCTTCGCCGAGCCTACCGCCGTGCAGCGCGCTGTCGCCGACGAGAGCCACGGCGACCGCGACCTGCTCGTCAGCTCGCAGACCGGCTCGGGCAAGACCGTCGCCTTCGGCCTCGCCGCCAGCCGCGCCCTCGTGGCGGCGCTGGGTGACAAGCCGCGGCTGCGCGTCGAGCGCGGCCAGAAGCCCCTCGTGCTCGTCGTGGCGCCCACGCGCGAGCTCGCGCTGCAGGTGCAGCGCGAGCTGTCGTGGCTGTATGCGCCGCTGGGCGCCCGCGTGACGAGCTGCGTGGGCGGCGTCGACTTCCAACGCGAACGGCACACCCTCGACGCCGGCGTGCACGTCGTCGTCGGCACGCCGGGGCGGCTGGTCGACCACCTGACGCGCACGAGCCTCGACCTGTCGGCGCTCGCCTGCGTCGTGCTCGACGAGGCCGACGAGATGCTGAAGATGGGCTTTCGCGACGAGCTCGACGCGATCCTGTCGGCGTGTCCGCCGGGGCCGCCCGCGGGCACGCGCCGCATGCTGCTGTTTTCGGCGACGCTGCCGCCCGACATCGTCGCGCTGGCGAAGAAGTTCCAGAGCGACGCCCTGCGCATCACGGCGACGCACACCGCGGCGCATCAGGACATCGAGCTGCAGGCCCACCTCGTCGACCTCGACGAGCGCGAGGCCGCCGTCGTCAACGTGCTGCGCTTCCACGATCCGGCCCGCGCGCTGGTCTTCGTCGCCCTGCGCGAGACGGTGACGCGGCTGTGCGCGCGGCTGGCCGAGCGCGGCTTCGCCGCTGTCGCGCTGTCGGGCGAGCTGTCGCAGGCCGAGCGCAACCGTGCGCTGTCGTCGCTGCGCGAGGGCCGCTCCCGCGTGCTCGTGTGCACCGACGTCGCCGCCCGCGGCCTCGACCTGCCCGACGTCGGCCTCGTCATCCACGCCGACGTCGCCCACGACCCCGTGGCCATGACCCACCGCAACGGCCGCACCGGCCGCGCTGGTCGCAAGGGCATGGCCGTCATCCTCGCCATCCCCGCCAAGCAGCGCGCCGCCGAGCTGCAGCTGCTCGCGATCGGCGCGCGCACGACGTGGACACCGCTGCCCTCGGCCGCCGCGGTGCGCGCCGCCGACCGCGCCCGCCTGACCGCCCGCGTCGCCGACGACGTCGCCCTGCTTGACGATGATGAGCGCTCCTTTGGCGCCGACCTGCTCGCGGCGTGGGGGCCCGAGCAGGTCGCGGCCCTGCTGGCGCGCACGCTGCGCCAGTCGCTGCCCCAGCCCGAAGACGTCGAGCGCAGCCTGCGTATCGTGCCCTACCAGCGCGGCCAGCGTCGGCAGGGCGGCTTCGCGCCCCGCGGGCGCTTCGGCCCCGATCGCGGACCGGCCCGTCCGCGCTTCGACAACCCGGGCGACGACCACCGCGGACCGGCCCGTCCGCGCTTCGACGGCCCGCGCGCCGACGACCGCGGACCGCACCGTCCGCGCTTCGACGGCCCGCGCGACGACCACCGCGGACCGCCGCCCCGACGACAAGACGACGGTCGCCCACCGCCGCGCCCTCGCGGCGATCACCGCGGACCGCCGCGCCCTCGCGGCGATGACCGCGGACCGCCGCGCCCCCGCGGCGATGACCGCGGACCGCCGCGCCCCCGCGGCGATGACCGCGGACCGCCGCCCCCCGGCGGCGATGACCGTGGACCGCCACCGCGACGACGCGACGACGCGCCGCGTCCGGTGACCGGCGACGGCGGACACAAGCCGCCGAAGAAGCCGAAGAAGCCGCGGCCCGGCTGACGCCAGCATCGTCTACGCCGCTTCCGCCTACCCCGGCCCGCGGGTCATGTGCCGCATCCAGCGCTCGACGACGTCGTGGGGCAGCGCCGGTACGCGGTGGCCGTCACACCCCACCATCGCCTCGTTGGCCACCAGCGCGTTCAGGATGGCCTCGTCGGTGGCCTGCACGACGGCGGTGAACACGGGGCTGAGCGCGTCGTCGGGCACAGCCAGCAGCGCACGCGGGCCACCCCCGGGACCGAAGAACACGGCGTTGCCCGTCGAGAACGCGAGGAACAGGTCGCCCGAGCCGTGGCCGCCGATACCGCCGCTGCGGCCGACGCCGAGCCCGGCGCGCCGCGCCAGACGCTTGAGCTGGTGCGGCAGCAACGGCAGGTCGGTGGCGACGACGACGATGATCGAGCCCTGCTCGGGGAGCTCGATGCCGTCCTTGCCGCCGGCGCGCTCCTCCTGCTCGGCGAGCCAGCGGCCGATGGGCGCGCCGGCGACGGTGAGCAGCGGCCGCCGCCCGAAGTTCGCCTGTACGAAGACGCCGACGGTGCCCTCGTGGCCGCGGTGGCCCTCGAAGCCCGGGCCCTCGCCGACGACGACGCGACGGGACGCCGTGCCCGAGCCGCCCTTGAATTCATAGCAGACCATGCCGGTGCCGCCGCCGACGCTGCCTTCGTCGAGGGGACCAGCGGTGGCCGCCTCGAGGGCGGCCGTGACGTCGGCGGTGGTGACGTGGAAGCCGTTGATGTCGTTCAGCTTGCCGTCGAAGGTCTCGGCGACGACGGGCAGGCACCACAAGGGCGCCGTCGTCGGGCGCTGCTGCTGCATCCAGCGGATGACGGCGTCGTGGGCGACGCCGACGGCGTGGGTGTTGGTGAGCAGGAGCGGCATCTCGGTGCGGCCGCACTCCTCGATCCACGCCCAGCCGGTCATCTCGCCGTTGCCGTTCAGGCTGTGCACGCCGGCCATCACCGGCACGCCGATCCCGGAAAGGCCGCGCGGGTGGATCGCGGTGACCCCGGTGCGCACCGGCCCCTGTCCGACCACCAGCGGACCGTCACCGCGGATGATCGTGCGGTAGCCGACGGCGACGCCGTCGACGTCGGTGATCGCGTTGTACGTGCCGGGCACGCCTGCGAACGGCACGCCGAGATCACGCGCGCGCCGTCTGCGAGACGGCGTCCGCGCCCATGCCGGCGGCAGCGGCGACGGCGACGAGGGCGACGACGAGGACGCGCCCGTCACGGGGTCGCCGCGCAGCGAAAGCCCACCGCGTTGTTTGAGACGTTGGGATCGAGCGCGCCGCGCGCCGAGCCCCGCGCGAGGTGGTTGGGGTCGGCCCACGACCCGCCGCGCACCACGCGCTGCCCCGTCGGGGCCTCGGGGCCGGTGGGGTCGCCCTCGGGCGACTTGCCGTACCAGGTGGCGTCGTACCAGTCGAAGACCCACTCGGCGGCGTTGCCGGCGAGGTCGACGACACCAGCCTTCGTCGCGCCGCGCGGGAAGCTGCCGACGGGCGCCGTGCGCTCGAAGCCGTCCTCGCCGCCGCGCAGGTTCGCGGTGCCCGGCCCGGCCTTGCCGCCCCACGGGTAGGCGCCGTCGTGCCCACGCCGCGCGGCCATCTCCCACTCGGCCTCGGTGGGCAAGCGGCGGTTCACCCACTCGCAGTAGCGCTTCGCGTCGAGCCACGTCACGCCGACGACGGGGTGCTGCTCGGTGGTCTCCCAGCCGTCGCCAGGCACCTGGGGCGCCTTGCAGGTGCGTGCCTCCACGCAACGGCGGTAGTTGCCGAGCGTGACCTCGGTGCGGTCGATGAGGAACGGCGCCAGCGTCACCTTGTGCTGCGGAAACTCGTCGGGCTCGCCGACCTTCCAGCCCATCTGCAGCACGCCGGCGTCGAGCGCCACCATGTCCTTGCGGTCCTGCAGGTCCGACGGCGCCTGCCCGCGCCCGCCCGAGCGGAACGCAAACGACGTGCAGCCGCCGGCGAGCGCGACGATGGCGGCGAGGGACGTGCTGACAGCGAGGGCCAGGGACGCGCCGGACGGCTGCAACGACGGCCACACAGAAGACGCGAGGAGACGATGGAGCAGCATGGGGTTTCTCCGGGCAGCGCGGGTCAGCGGTCGCGCGCAGCGTAGCCGGCCGGCGTGCTCGTCGCGAAGCGCGTCGGCTCGACGCCGCCGTTGACCGCCGTGGCGCCGAGCGTGACCTCGGTGGTGACGCCACGCTCCGTGTGGCGCCAGCGCCGCGGGAAGATGAGCCCCGTCGACGGGTCGCGCCACTCGTCGGAGACCGTCGTCGACGCCACCGCCACGCCACGGTCGTCGACGAGCTCCTTCTTCACGAAGCGTCCGTCGGTGCCGAACATGAGGCGCTGGCTGTTCAGGACCTCGTCGACGATGGGGATCGTCAACGTCCACGTGTCGCCGCCGGCCGCGCCGAGCGCCCCCGGGACGCCGCCGGCCACCACCAGCGATGGCGGGCGCCAGCCGTCACCGGCGAAGGGGCCAAAGACGTCGTCGAGCAGCCGTCGTCGCCGCAGGGGCTCGTCGGGCAGCGCCGGGCGCTGCGCGGCGCGGGCTTCGTCGTCGACGACGAGCAGCGTCTGGCCGTCGTACACGAGCGCCCGGCGGCGCGCGCCGCTGGCAGCGTCGAACAGCTCGGCCGCCGCCGCCCCCGACGACAACGACGCGTAGCGAAAGCGCTGGCGCGGGCCGCCCTGCCCATCGACGATCTCGCCATCGATGGCGACGTCACGCACGAGCGCGGCGCGCCGCTGCAGGGCGGCGACCGCCTGCGACACGACGGGGTCGTCGACAACCACGGGCGGCGGCGGCGGCGTGCAGGGGCAGGCGCCGAGCGCCAGCAGGGCGGTCACGCAAAGGACCAGGCGCGACGCCAGAGAGCGCAGAGAGGCCGGCACGGGTCGAGCAAAGCGAAGCCCACCGGCGCGCGCAACGAGGGCGACGTCAGCGCGCCGGCGACCGGCGGGGCGACCCCGGGCCGTCTTCGTCGTCTTCGTCGTCGTCACGCTGTTCGCGGTCGTCCTCGGCGGCGCGCTCGGCGTCGAGGCGCACCGAGCGCACGGTGTCGAGCGGCAGCACGAGGAAGCGCAGCTCGCCGCGGAGGTACAGGTCGTTGTCGTCGGCGCCCTGCAGCACGCCGCGGCAAGTGAAGCCCTGGACGTCGACGACGACGGGCCGCCGCAGGAGCTGCGCGAACGTGTGGGCAGGTGGCGGTCCGGATGCTCCCGGTGCCTCATCGGCGCGGCGCGGCCGCGCCACGGCGAAGGCGGTGGGCACGACGTCACCGAGGTCGTCGCCGCTGTCGTCGGCAGCGCCGCTGGCGGGCATCGCTCACGAGCGCCGCTTCGCCAGCAGGGAGCTGATGCGCTCGCGCCGCGACGGGTCGACGCCGACGAACTCGACGCCCATGCCCGGCGTCGGATCGTCGACGCGGCCAAACGGCGTCACCCAGCGCACGCGCCCGTTGACGACAATGCGCTTACCGTCCTCGAGCGGGAAGCTGAGCACGACCGGGTCGCCCACCTCGAGCAGGTGCGCCGTCTCGATGAAGACACCGCCCATCGACATGTCGCGGGTGAACGGGTCTCCGGCGACGCTGCCGTCGAGCACGCCGCGGACATCGACGACGGACCTCCAGGCCAGGCGCTCCTGCCGCCGTCCAGACTGCGTCGACAAGCCGACCGCAGGCCCGCCCTCGAGGGTCGGCAGGGTCATCTCGATGCGTTGCGAGGTCTCCTGCATCGCGCTGGCCGCGTCTTCGAGCGATGGCGCCGGCGCCGCCAGCGCCGCCGCGCCGTCGTCGCCCGCCTGCAGGCGCCCGACGGCGACAAGGTCGGCGCGCGTGATCTCGCCGAGCAGGCCCTTGGCCGGGCTGTTCGCGCCGGCCTGACCCTTGGGCGTCGAGATCTTCGACAGGAAGGTCGCCACGGTGGGCGACCTCTTGCCGCCGCCAGCCCGCCTCTCGCCGCTCTTGTCGCGACCGCCGTCGCCCTTCCTACGCGTCATGGCCGGCCCCCGCGCCCGCCGGGCCTGCGAGCTCCACCGCGCCGGCCACGGGCGCCACCGGCGCCGACGCCTCACGCGCCGGCGGCGTCGTGTCGGCGCTGACCGCCCGCGGGACCTTATTGCCGAGGGACTCGAGCAACTCGTCGGTGAGCGCGCGGTAGTCCTGCGCCGCCGGCGACTGCGGCGCCCAGACCTGCAGCGGCGTCTGGCTGCCGATGGACTTCTCGACGTCGGCGCACTCGCGGATGACGGTGGCGAAGCAGAAGTCGCCGAACAGCTCGTCGGCGGCCTTGCGCACCTCGCGGCTGACGGTCTGGCCGGTGCGGTAGCGCGTGATCAAACAGCGGACGTCGTAGTCGAGGCCGGTCTCTTCGAAGATATCCTTGAGCGTCTCGGCCAGCATGCGCACGCCGTGGATCGAGAAGAACCCGACCCCGACGGGGATAATCACGCAGTCGCACGACAAGAAGGCATTGAGCGTCAACTTGGAGAGCGCCGGCGGGCAGTCGATCAAGATGTCGTCGAAGTCCTTGCGTGCGGCCTTCAGCTTGCCGGCCAGCGCGAGGTTGGGCAGCGCGTAGCGCTGCTCGAGCTCGCGCTCGGCGAGCGACAGCTGCAGGTTGGCGGGCACGAAGCGCAGCGTCTGCAGCGGCTCCCACGGCAGCGCCACGGCCAGCTCGGCGGCGGTGGCGTTGCGGTCGACGAGCAGCTCGTACGACGTGCGGGTCAGCGTCTCGGTGTCGATGCCGAGGCCGACGCCGCAGTGACCCTGCGGGTCGAGATCGATGAGCAGCACCCGCCGCCCCCGGGCAGCGAGGCAGGCAGCGAGGTTGAGGCTGGTGACGGTCTTGCCAACGCCGCCCTTCTGGTTGGCTACCGCGATGACGCGCGCATGCATGGGCGACCAACCTAGCAGGTTGCTGAAGAAAGCCCGCAACGGGCTTTTCCGCGGCCTGTCGGATCCAGTTCGCGCTCGCTCTCGACGAGAGCGAGAAACACCTCGCCGCTTGCCGGAGGACGCAAAGCGTTCTTCGGCAAGCGGCGGGCTCGCTCCTCGACACCCTGCTCGACACGCTGGTCGACACAAGCTGACAGCGCGACGCTGGCGTCAGCGTCAGAACACGAAGACGACGCGCGCGCACCGCCTGCCCGCCCGACCCAGCCAGCCGTCCATGCGGCCGCTCTCGCCTACGTCGACGAGGGCGCCGCCGTCGTCGACCGCCACCGCGCCGCCCACCGCCGGGGCCCCCGCCACGTCGAGGTGGGGACCGGTCAGCACCGTCGTCGACGCCGGCGCCAGCAGCGACCACGCCGCCGTCGCCGCGAACAGCCCGCCGCCGTCGACCACGGGGACCGGCGGCGCCCGTGTACGTCAGCGTTCGAGCAGGGCGAGGAAGTCGCGCTCGCTGACGATCTGCACCTTGCTGCCCTTGGCGACGAGCTTCTCGGCCGCCTTCTGCTTCGTCGACTTGTCGCCAGCGCCCAGCAGCGGTGAGCCCTCATCGCCGACCACCAGATAGTCGAGGTCGGCGGTCACCGACGACGGCGTCTTGCCGCCCTTGTCCTGCACGCGCTTCTGCGCGCTCTTTCGGTCGAGCGTCGCCATCGTGCCGGTGAACACCACCGCTTTGCCGAAAAGCGGCGAGCCGGTGTTCTCGACCTTCGGCTTCGCGACGATGCTGACGTGACGCAGCAGGTCGTCGATGACCCTCGCCGACTGCTTCAGGCCCTCGACGATGGAGGCCGCCGTCACCATCCCGATGCCGTGCACCTCGGCGAGCGCCTCGGACGGAAGAGACCGCAGCGCCTCGAGAGAGCGGAAGTGGTCGGCGAGCGCGGCGGCCACCGTCGGCCCGAGGTCGTCGATGCCGAGCGCGGTCAGGAACACCGGCAGCGTCAACGTGCGCCGCGCCGTCATCTCGTCGAGCAGGTGCTGGGCCGACGCCTCGCCCATGCGGTCGAGCGACGCCAGCCGCGCCTTGTCGAGCGCGTAGAGGTCGGCGGGGCTCGTCACGAGCCCCTGCTCGACCAGCTGGGTCAGGCGCTTGTCGCCAAAGCCCGTGGCGTCGACGATGCGGGTGTAGTGCGCGACCCGGCTGACGACGACGTCGACCGAGCGCTCGGGCTCGGCGAGCACGAGGAAGTCGCCGTCCTGCACCAGCGGCGTCGCGCCGCCGCGCACCGGCCACTCGGTGGGGGCCACGAGCGCCGCCGGGGGCGGCGCGAGCACGCGCTCGACGTGGGGGATGACGCCGCCGCGGCGAACGACCTCGACCCGCGCGCCCTTGCCCACGCCGAGCTTCCGCGCGTAGCCGGCGTTGTGCAGGCTGACACGGGTGACGGTGACGCCCGAGACGAACACCGGCTCGACGACGGCCACCGGGGTCACGACGCCGGTGCGCGCGACGCCCCACTCGATCTCGACGACGGTGGTCTGCGCGCTCTCCCCCTGGAACTTGTAGGCCAGCGCGTAGCGCGGGTGGTGGGCCGTCAGGCCCAGCCGCTCCTGCTCGGCGACGCTGTCGGCCTTCAGCACCACGCCATCGGTCTCGACGTCGAGCTCGCGGCAGACCTCGACGAAGCGGCGGAACACGCGCGGCAGCACACGGAAGTCGGGCACGATCTCGGCCGGCGTCAGCGGGAAGCCGAGCTTCTCGAGCAGCTCGCGCTTGGCCGCCTCGCTGTCGACGTCGACACCGAGCAGGTCGTAGGCGAAGAACGACAGGCCGTAGGCCGCGGACTCGGCGGGATCCTTGGTCTTCAGCGCGCCGGCGGCGAGGTTGCGCGGGTTCGCCTTGTCGCCCTTGTAGTGGGCGTTGAAGCGCGAGACGGCCATGTAGACCTCGCCGCGCACCTCGAAGCCGTCTTCGATGGTGTGGGGCGGGTGCAGCAGGCGCTGCGGGACGTCCTTGATGCCGCGGGCGTTCTTCGTGATGTCGTCGCCGACGCGGCCGTCGCCGCGCGTGCCGGCCTGCTTCAGCCGCCCCTGCCGGTCGTAGCGCAGCGAGCACGCCAGGCCGTCGATCTTCGGCGTGACGATCACCGCACCCTTGACCTGCGCACCCCACTTCAAGAGCGTGTCGTCGTCGTAGCACTTGTCGAGGCTGAGCATCGGGCGCGCGTGCACGACGTCGCCGAAGCCGATACGGGGCTCGCGCGGCGCGCGGTCGTCGTCCTCGCGGCGGTCGCCGAGCTCGTTCAGGGCCGGCGACGACGGCGCCCGCGCCCGCAGCGCCTCCACCAGCATGTCGAACGTGACGTCGTCGATCTCGGGCGCGGCGTCGCGCCAGTAGCGCGCGTTGTGGTGACGCACGAGCGCCTCGAGCTCGCTGGGGTCGAGCGTCGGCAGCCGCTCCTTCAGCGCCTGGCTCGCCGCCGTCAGGGCGGTGGCGCGCGGATTCGGGTCGTCACCGGGGGGCTTCACGTCGGGGGACATCGCGGCTCCGTCGTCGGCGTCGGTCCTGCCTTCTGGACGTCGCCATGACAAGCGGTCTGCCCAACCGACGACGCCGCCATCGATCACCGCCCGGATGGCCGGGACCACGCGAACGGGTGATCGTCGCCGTGCGGCGCCGCCGCACAAGCGCCGAGCCGACCGCTGGGCGGGCGGTCAGAGCCCCGAGAGGATCCGGTAGCCGGCTTCGTCCTTCTCGACAGGCCGCAGAATGATCTTGTTGACCTCGGTGGCGGTCAGCCACTTGTCTCCCGACGGGAACCCGACCAGCGCCCGCGTGTTGTAGCGGTAGGCCACGCCGACGTGGCCATCGTCGACGCGCTCGACCTGCTGCACGTAGACCTCGAGCACGAGCTCCTTCGTGCGCGCGAAGTGCTCGGTGAGCCTCGCCTTCAACCCGTCGAGGTTGTAGTCGTCCTTCGGGTCGTCGTTGCCGTTGTCCTCGAAGTAGTCGGCAGCGCACAGCGCGGCGAGCTTGTCGACCGAGCGCTCCTGCATCGCCGCCTGGTAGCGGGTCAGGAACGTCAGCACCTTGCGGTTCTCTGCGCTGTCCTCGACGGACGCGCCGGGGATCAACGCGGGCTTGCAGCCGGCGGCAACGCCCACGAGCGCCAGCGCGGCGCTGGCGACGACGGCGCGGACGATGGGGGCGGTGCGGAGCCTGACGAAGGGTGCGTGCGACATGACGGTGCTTCCAGGGGGACGTCGTGAGAGGGACGCGCCGCCGGGTGACGACGCGCGCGGCCGTTCGTTAGAGCATGCGGCGGCGGTCGTCGATTCCCGCGCCGGCCCAGGGCCCTCGTTTGCCAACCTGACAACGTTGTCGACCGCGCGGGGGCCTCGTTGCCGAGGTGGCCGCGGCGCGGCAGAAGCCGCGACCATGGGGCGGTCGCGGTCGTCAAGGCTCGGGCCCGCGCTGCGCGCGCTGGTGTGCGTGGTCGCCGTGGCGCCGGCGAGCGCCGCCGCCACGGCAGACGCGCCCCCGTCGTCGCCCCCCA
>VGSZ01000064.1 GCA_016874845.1 Deltaproteobacteria bacterium | reverse complement strand
TGGACTTCACCTCGGTCGACAGCAGCGGACGGATCCGCTCGTCGGCGATGAGCTCGCCGATGCGCTCGCGGTTTCTCGCCTTCGCGCGGCTGAAGCTGTCCTGCCGATAGCTGATCGAGACCTTCGCGGTGCTCTCCTCGGCGAGCTGGATCGCGGCCTCGACGGCGGAGTCGCCGCCGCCGACGACCAGCACGCGCTTGCCGTGAAACTGCTCGGGGTCGATCAGCCGGTACATGACCTTGCTCTTGTCCTCGCCGGGCACCCCGAGCTTGCGCGGGCTGCCGCGCAGCCCCGTGCGAGCACCACGGCGCGGGCGCGGACCTTCAGCCCGCGCTCGGTGCCGACGACGAAGGCGCCGTCATCGCCGTCAATGGCGGTGACCTTGTGGCCGTCGTCGATGCTCACGCCGGCCTTCTGCAGCACGCCGTTCAGCTCGAAGAGCAGGTCCTCCTTCGACCACAGCGCGCGCCCCAAGCGCCCTTAGAACGGCAGCATCACCGCTTCGGACATCACGACCTTGCCGCGCGGGTAGTGCGCGACGCAGCCGCCCAGCGTGTCCTGCTCGAGCACGCGGGCGATCAGGCCCTTCTCCTTCAGGCCCACGGCGGTGGCGATCCCCGCCGGTCCGCCGCCGACGACGACGACGTCGACGAGGTCCTCGGTCGCCGCAGACCGCTTCAAGCGCTGCTGCAGCACCGCGGCCACCTCGAGGCCCTGGCGCAGCGCGTTCTTGATGAGGCCCATCCCGCCTAGCTCGCCGACGATGAAGACGCCCTTGCGACTCGACTCGAAGCTGTCGTCGGTCTCGGGCAGGTCGACGCCGCGCTCGGCCGAGCCGAAGACCAGCCGGATTGCGCCCACCGGGCACTCGGTGGCGCACCGCCCGTGGCCGATGCAGTGCGCCGCCTCGACGAGCTGCGCGGCACCGTCGATGACGCCGATGATGTCGCCCTCGGGGCAGGCCTTGATGCACGAGAAGCTGCCGATGCACAGGTTGGCGTCGATGACCGGGTGCAGCGACGGCGGGATGTGCTCACCTTGGCTCACCGCCAGCGCGAGGGCGGCCTTGCCCTGCCGTGATAACGCGTTGCGGCGCACGACGAAGAAGGCGACGGCGGCCAGCACCGCCACGCTGACGATCATCGACGCGAGGACCGGGCCCCCGGTCATGTCAGGGCTCCGCTGGCGCGCCGCCGGGGACGGCGAGCACGATCAGGGCGACGCGATCGGACCCTGGTGCCGCGCGTCCGCGGCGCGCACCACGGCGACGCCGGCGTCTGGTGGTCGGCGGCGCCGTGGATCGTCGTCGGCGGCAGCGGCGGCGTCGCCATCGACGCGGCCACCGAGACGACGCGCGCGTTCGTCGGTCCCGAGGTCGCGCTGCCGCAGCTGTTCGGCGGCGTCGGCGGGGTGGCGCTGGGCGCCCAGGAGGAGCCGGGCACGACGTGGGGCCGGTCGGCGTGGCTGCAGACCAACCTGCGCCCGCTGGGCGCCGACGGGGCGCTGTGGTGGGGCACGCGCCTGTCGTGGTTCGAGCACGAGACCGCGTACCGGGCGCCCGCCGTACTCGCCGGCGCGCTGCGCGAGGTGCTCGTGATGACCTTTGTCGACGCGCCCATCCTGCCGGGGCTGGCGCTGCGCGGCCGCGCGCAGTCGCTGTTCGATCTTGCCGAGCTCGACGGCTACGGCGCGACGCCGACGGGGCTGTTTGTCGACGTGGGCGTCAGCGGCGCGCTGTGACGGCGCCGCTTGCGCGACCTCATGGGCGTGACGACGACGTCACGCCGGTCGGCGCTTCTTCTTCTTGAAACCCTCGAACTCGAATTTTTCCTGATAGGCCGACACGTTGCCGCAGGAGACACAGACGTAGTGGTGGATGTCGACGCCGCCGATCTGCAGGAACGGGTCGACATCGCCCCAGTGGCGGTTGCCTACGCCCTCGGAGATCGTGGTCTTGCGCTGCATGAACCCCTCGCACCGCGGGCACAGGGTCTTGGGCTTCATGCGACGCGACGCCATCGTCGGGCATACTAGCCGCGACGTCGTCCGGGTTTCACCGGGGCGGGCGCCCGCGGAGCCGAATGACCAAGAACACGATCAACCGTCCCGGCCTGTCGCCCACGACGGTCCCCCGATCACCGTCGAGCGGACGTCCGTCGACCAGCGACAAGCTGAAGGACAAGAAGCAGGCGCAGGCCGCCGACCGCCGGCCGCCGGTGCAGCGCCCGCAGCGCGCCCAGCGGCCCCAGGGGGTCGCCGGGCCGCACGGCGCCGCCGGGGCCCACGCCGCCGCCGACGACCACGGCGACGACGGCGCGGCGGGCGCCGGTGCCAGTAACGCCGTCGGCGGCGCCGAGAGCAGCGAAGATCTTCACCGCCGGCGCCACGGCGACTCCGAGGTGCTGTGGGAGATGCTGCACGACGAGCGCGTCGAGCGTGTCGAGGAGCCCCACGAGACCGCGGCCAGCGGCGCCGACGCCGTCAAGCGCAGCAAGGGGGGCGAGCAGCAGGGCGGCAGCGACGGGTTCGAGCAGGGGCAGCAGCAGCGCGAGGCCTACGAGCGGCTGCTGAAGGGAAACGTCAAGAGCGACCAGGAGCGCTACGCCGAGCTGCGCAAGAAGGGCCACAAGGACGACTTTCGCCCCGAGCGCCCGCCCCCCGATGTCGAGAAACTCGGGCTCAACCGCGTCGTCGCCCACGTCGTGCGCCTGTACGACGCCTGGACCCTCGAAGGCGTCAAGCGTGAGGCTGCCGTGCCGCAGATGGCGGCGTGGATGGCGCAGCTGTCGTCGCCGCAGGTCATCAAGAAGGTGCTGCAGGAGCTCGAGAGCAAGCCCATCCGCGACGTCTACCCGCTCGAGATCGTGATGCACATGCTCGAGCATCGAGCCGACCTCGTGCCCGGCCTCCGAAAGGGCGCGGTGATCGCCAACTCCGACGAGCTCGCCTCGGGTCGCAAGTGCTTCGCCGGCCATGCCGTGCAGGTGCAGGTGCCGCCCGACACGCGGCTCAAGAGCTTCGCGCTGCTCGGGGGCGCGCGCCCGGGCTACGAGTTCTTCCCGACGCCCGGCGACGACCACAAGTACACGCTGCTCATCGACACCCCCGGCCGCTGGACGTTCGCGCTCCTCGCTGCGCCCCTCGTCAGCCTCGGTCGCATCCAGAAAGAGGGCAACGACCTGATCCTCGAGCTGCTTCAGGTGACCGTCAGCGCCATGGGCAAGAAGGGCGAGCCCATCTCTCCCGAGGACTGGTGGGCCCAGCAGCAGGCCGAGGCCGAGGCTGCCGCCAGCCTCGACGCCGAAGGCGACGACGGCGGCGACGGCGGCGACGGCGGCGACGGCGCGGCCCTGGGCGCGCCGTCGCGCGGGTCGGGAGGGACGACGAAGGCGTCGGCTCCGGCGGTGCCGCCGGCGCCGCTGCTCATCTTGCAGATCCGCACCGCCCTCGACGCCATCGCGCGGGACGAGGTCACCGGGCCGGCGGCGGCGACGTACTCGTGGGACCTGCGCCTGTACCGGCCCGGACTGCCGGCCGAGGGCGACGGCGTGCTGCACCTCGTCGTCGAGCGCGCCGGGCCCTTCGATCCGGTGTGGGCGAAGGCGCGCGAGGCCATCAACCAGAAGCAGCGCCTGTTCGAGCCGGGTCGGGCGCTGTTGACGCAGGAGGACCTCGCTGCGGCGCTGCGCCGGGCCCGCGTGCGCTGACGTTCGCGCGCATTCCCGGGACCGCGCATTGCGGCGGCGGTGCGCTTGCGGTCGGGGATGCAGTAGCGTCCCCGAGGCCCGCGGCGACCGACCGCCAGCGCGCGCACCCGACCCCCGGGCCTACGAGAAGGAACAAGCATGAAAGGGATCATCCTCGCCGGCGGAAGCGGCACGCGCCTGCACCCCGTGACCCGCGCGATCAGCAAGCAGCTGATGCCCGTCTACGACAAGCCGATGGTCTACTACCCGCTCGCGGTGCTGATGCTCGCTGGCATCCGCGAGGTCCTGACCATCTCGACCCCGCACGACCTGCCGCTGTTCAAGAAGCTGCTCGGCGACGGCGACGACCTCGGCATCCGCATCGAGTACGCGGAGCAGGCGGCGCCCAATGGCCTCGCCGAGGCGTTCATCATCGGCCGCGACTTCATTGACGCCGACAGCGTGTGCCTGGTGCTCGGCGACAACATCTTTCACGGCAGCGGCCTGGCCAAGATGCTGCAGCGCGAGGTCGACCACGCGTCGGGAGCGACGTTGTTCGGCTACCGCGTCAAGGACCCGCAGCGCTACGGCGTCGCCGTGTTCAACGACGGCGCGCAGGACGGGCAGCTCGTCGCCGTCGAGGAGAAGCCGGCCCAGCCAAAGTCAAACCTCGCGATCACCGGCCTGTACATGTACGACAACGAGGTCGTCGACATCGCCGCGAAGCTGCAGCCTTCGCCCCGCGGCGAGCTCGAGATCACCGACCTGAACAACCACTACATCAAGCGTGGAAAGGCGAAGCTCGTCGACCTCGGGCGCGGGATGGCGTGGCTCGACACCGGCACCCACGACTCGCTGATGGAGGCGTCGCAGTACGTGCAGGTCCTCGAGAGCCGCACCGGCGTCCAGATCGCCTGTCTCGAAGAGATTGCGTGGCGCATGGGCTACATCGACGACGCGAAGCTGCTCGCCGCGGCGGCGAAGCTCGGCAAGTCGAGCTACGGCGAGTACGTGAAGAAGCTCGCCCTCGAGGCGAAGGCGATGGAGCGCTGACATGGAGGTCAAGGACCTCGCCCTGCCGGGCTTGAAGCTGATCCGCCCGAAGGTCTTCGCCGACGACCGCGGGTTCTTTCTCGAGCCGTGGAGCGCCGCGCGCCTGGCCGCCGCTGGCGTCGACGCCGCCTTCGTGCAGGACAACCACTCGCGCAGCCGGCAGGGCACGATCCGCGGCATGCACCTGCAGAAGGCGAAGGGCAGCGTCCCGGGGCAGGCCAAGCTCATCCGCTGCGCCCGCGGCGCCATCGTCGATGTCGTCGTCGACGTCCGCCCGGCGTCGCCGACGTTCCGGCAGTGGCTGGCCGTGCCGCTCGACGACGTGGCCCACGAGCAGCTGTTCGTACCGGTGGGCTTCGGCCACGGCTTCTGCGTCGTCTCCGACGTCGCCGACGTCTGCTACAAGGTCACGTCGTACTACGACCCCACCACCGAGGTCGGCTTTCGCTTCGACGACCCCACCGTGGGCATCCGCTGGCCCGTCGCCCCCGCGGTGGCCACCGTGTCGCCGCGCGACCGCGACGCGCCGACCCTCGACGAGCTGCTGCCGACGCTCTGACCACGGGCGCTGCGCGCGCCGCGTCGTCGACTTCGAACCTGAAGGAAGCCCCGTGACCCGTCCGCTCGACCACCTCCTCGTGACCGGCGGCGCCGGCTTCATCGGCTCGGCGTTCATCCGCGCGGTGTTCCGGCGGCTGGGCTTCGCTGGCCGCGTCGTCAACCTCGACAAGCTGACCTATGCCGGCAACCCCGCGAACCTCATCGGCCACGTCCCTGACGACGGCCGCTACACGTTCGTCCATGGCGACATCGGCGATCAGGCGCTGGTCGAGCGGCTGTTGGCCGAGCATGACATCCAGTGCGTCGTACACTTTGCTGCCGAGAGCCACGTCGATCGCAGCATCTACGGGCCGAAGGAATTCCTGCAGACCAACGTGATGGGCACCTTCAGCCTGCTCGAGGCGTGCCGCGCGCGCCACGCCGCCGGCAAGCCCATCCACCTCCACCACGTCTCCACCGACGAGGTCTTCGGCTCCCTCGGCGACGACGGCTTCTTCGACGAAGAGACCCGCTACGATCCGCGCTCGCCGTACTCGGCGTCGAAGGCGGCCAGCGACCACCTGGTCCGCGCCTACGCGCATACGTACCACCTGTCGACGACACTTAGTAACTGCAGTAATAATTACGGGCCGTATCACTTTCCAGAAAAGCTCATCCCGCTGATGATTCTCAATTGCCTTGATGGCAAGCCGCTGCCCGTCTACGGCGACGGCCAGAACATCCGCGACTGGCTCTACGTTGACGACCACGCCGAGGCGATCTGGCTCATCCTGAACAAGGCGGCGTCGGACACGTCGTGGAACGTCGGCGGGCGCAACGAGTGGAAGAACCTCGATCTGCTGCACAAGCTCATCGAGGTCGTCGCTGTCGAGGCCGGCCGCGACGTCCGCGAGCTGCGCAAGCTGATCACGTTCGTGAAGGACCGCCCGGGCCACGACCGCCGCTACGCCATCGACGCCTCCAGGATCGAGCGCGAGCTCGGCTGGCGAGCGCGCCACGACTTCGGCAGTGGCATCGTCGAGACCGTGCGCTGGTACCTGCAGAACCCGCGGTGGGTGCAGGACATGAAGTCGGGCGCCTACAAGAGCTGGCTTGACACCAACTACGCCGCCCGCTGAACGACGGCGCCGTCAGCTCCCAATCGGGCTCGACGGGCTGCTCAAAGGTTGACGCTGGCTCGCACCGACCGCAGCACGTCCAGCGCGCGCAGCGTCATCCCCTGCCGGCGCAGCCAGCTCGAGAACAGCACCGCCACCTCGCGCAGCCGGTCTTCGTCGATGGGCGCGCTCGCCCGACCGCTGCCGTCGAGCAGCGCCCATGCCGTGCGACGCGCATCGTCGGAGAACGCCAGCGCCCCCGGCGCGCCGTGGGCGAGCAGGTGACCGCTGGTCGGGTCGTAGGCGACGCACGGCTGCCCGGGCTCATCGACGACGGCCGACAGATCCGGCAGCACGCCCAGCGTCGCCAGCAAATGAAGCTCGAAGGCCCGCAGCGCCTGCGCGTGCGCCGCTCTGGGGCTGGCCAGCGTGGTCAGCGCGTCGACGACGACGGCGAAGAACTCGGGCTGCGGCGCGCCCTCGGGCAGGCAGCGCTCGACCAGCTCCACGACGTAGCCGGCGAAGGCCCAGCCGCGCAGGTCGGCGCCCAGGCCGGCGAGGCGCGTGTCCATGTCGAGCTCGCACAGCTCCCACAGGTCGCTGCCCGGCCGGGGCCGCCATGATGCCCGCCCAAGCGCCGGCGCCGTCAACCCGGGGAAGCGCCGCCGCGACACGCGGGCGCCGCGGGCGAAGGCGCCGACCCGGCCGGCGTCGCGGCCGAAGCAGCGCACGACCGCGTCGTGGTCGCCAAACGGCACGAGCCCGCAGACGATGACATCGTCGACGACGGGCGTGGCCTTGTCGCCGCGGGCCACGAGAGGTCAGCCGCCGGCGCGGGGCGCCGCGCCGGCCGACGGGGCGACGAACGACGCGGGCGCGCCGCGGGGCGGGGCCGGCGCCGCGACGCCGAGCAGCTCGAGCCGGCGGCCGCACTCGACGCCGGCGGGCTCCGCCGGGAAGCGCGTGGCGCAGGTGGCGAAGGCAGAGACGGCGCCGTCCTTCTCGCCCGAGCGCAGACGCGACTCGCCGAGCTTGAAGTAGGCCGGGGCGATCATGGGCGCGCCGACGTTGGCGCGCAGCCGGTCGCTGTCGCAGCGGGTGACGAAGTCGACCAGCGCCTTCTGCACCGCCACCTCGTCGCCGCGCGCCTCGTTGACCTCGGCGAGCTTGGCGTAGGCGCCGCACAGGTCGGGCTGCTGCTGCACCGCCGTGGACAGGTGGCGCACGGCCTCGTCATGCCGGCCGAGCAGGAACAGCGCTTGTCCCATCTCCTGCTCGGCGAAGTACGGTGTCCCGTACAGCAGGTTGGTGCGGGCCTTGTCGAAGTGGGGCAGCGCCGCCTCGGGCTGCCCGCGGTCGACGAGCACAACGCCCAGGGTCTGCTCGGCCTCGGCGTACTCGCGCTCGGCGGGGGCGGCGTCTCTAGGCGCCGCCAGCGCCTTCAGCGCGATGGCCCGCTGCAGGTGGACGACAGCGTCGTCGTGGCGGCGGAAGCCGAGGAAGTAGATCTGGCCGAGCAGCAGCTGCAGCTCGGCGTCGTCGGCGGCGAGGCGGTCGCCGTCGAGCAGCTCCTTGAGCGCCTCGCGGTACTTGTCGTCGCGGGTCGGCTGGTCGCCAGCGGCGGCGGCCTTCTGGCCCTCCTGCACGAGGGCGACGGCGACGTCGTAGTGCCCGCGCGCCTTCGTGCGCTCCTCGGCGGTGGGGCCGTGGGCGCAGGCGGCGGCGAGGCAGACGGGGGCGAGGGCGGCGGCCAGCGCAAACGCCAGCCGCAGACAGGGACGGACGATGGAACGCATCTGGGCGCCGTAGCACCGCCAGACCCGGGCGGGGAGCGGGCGCACCTGGGGCTCGTGGCAACGACGTCCCCGCCTTGCCGTCGCTGTCGGGCGCGCTACCTGACAACCTGAGCCTGCTTTTCGTAGCTTGCGACACGTCCTTTCCGGTCCCCGGCGACAGCAGTCACCTGGGACCCATCCGTCGAGGAACACGCCATGGATTCCAGCGAGCGCTTCGGTCTGAACGCCAGCTACGTCGACTCCCTCCGCGCCCAGTGGCTGCAGGATCCGTCGTCGGTGGCCGACGAGTGGGCGCGCTTCTTCGCCGAGGAGGGCGGGCAGCAGGTCACCGCGATCCTCGGCGCACAGGGCCAGACGAACGGGCACGCCAACGGTTACGCCAATGGGCACGCCAATGGGCACGCGACGTCGCTGCCGCGCAACGCTGAGAGCGTGTTGCCGCAGGCGCTTCAGCACACGACGACGGTGGTGGAGCGCGTCGTCGAAGTGCACGGCCGCAAGCCGATGGCGGTGACGCTGCAGCCCGGCGACAAGCCCGAGGTGCTGCGCGGTATCGCCGGCAAGATCGTCGAGAACATGGAGGCCTCCCTCGACCTGCCGACGGCGATGTCGACGCGCGTGATGCCGGTGAAGGTGCTCGAGGAGAACCGCCGGGTTATCAACAGCTACCTCGAGGACGACGCCCGCCTGCGCGCGAGCTTCACGCACATCATCGCCTGGGCCCTGGTACGCGCTGCCGAGCACGTGCCGTCGATGAACAACGGCTTCGCGACCAACGAGCAGGGCCAGCCGGTCAAGCTCGTTCGCGAAGACGTCAACCTCGGCCTTGCCATCGACCTGCCGGCGCGCGGCGGCGGGCGCACGCTCGTCGTGCCGAACGTGAAGGCGGCGCAGAAGCTCGACTTCCGCGCCTTTCTCAACGCCTACAACGCACTCATCGAGCGCAGCCGCAAGGGCGGCCTTGGTCCCAAGGACTTCGAAGGTACGACGATGACGCTGACCAACCCCGGCGGCATCGGCACGGTGGCGTCGGCGCCCCGGCTGATGCCGGGGCAGGGCTGCATCGTCGCCACCGGCAGCATCGACTACCCCGCGGAGTACCAGGCGATGGCGCCCGAGACCCTGCGCGCCCTCGGCGTCGGCAAGGTAATGACGGTGACGTCGACGTACGACCACCGGGTCATCCAGGGCGCTGAGAGCGGCGTATACCTGCAGCGTGTGCACGAGCTGCTCATCGGCGAGCACGGCTTCTACGAGGACATCTTCCGCTCCATCGGCATTCCGCACGTGCCCTACCGCCTGCGGCGCGACCGCGTGGTCACGCCGAGCCTCGCCGCCGGCTTCGCCGACACCGAGAAAGCGATGCGGGTCAGCCAGCTGATCCACAGCTACCGCGTTCGTGGTCACGTGCTCGCCCACGTCGACCCGCTCGACCTGATGCCCCGCACCCACCCCGACCTCGATCTCGAGGGCTACGGGCTGACCATCTGGGACCTCGACCGCGAGTTCCTGACGCTGGGCGTGCTCGAGAAGCCCATCGCCCCGCTGCGCGACATCCTCGAGCGGCTGCGTGACACCTACTGCCGCAAGATGGGCGTCGAGTACATGTACATCCCCGAGCCCGCCGAGCGGCGCTGGCTGCAGGAGCGCGTCGAGCATGACGCCGACAAGCCCACCAACAAGCTCGACATCGCCGAGAAGAAGCAGATCCTCGAGGTGCTCTGCCGCGCGCAGGGCTTCGAGCGCTTCCTGCACAAGCGCTTCCTTGGACAGAAGCGGTTCTCGGTCGAGGGCGGCGAGGCGGCCATCGCGATGCTGGTCGAGGGGCTCGACATGGCGGCGGCCTTCGGCGTCACCGACGTGCTCGTGGGCATGGCCCACCGCGGCCGCCTGAACGTGCTGACCAACGTGATGGGCAAGCCCTTCGAGGCCGTCTTCGCCGAGTTCGAGGACCTCGACTACAAGACCGTCACCGGCACGACGCAGGGCAGTGGCGACGTCAAGTACCACCTCGGCGCGCGGGGCACGCACCACTACAAGGGGCCGACCTTCGTGGACGGGCTGCCGCAGGGCCCTGTCGAGGAGCGCTCGGTGCGCATCGAGCTGGCGTGCAACCCGAGCCACCTCGAGGCGGTGAACCCCGTCGTCGAGGGCATGAGCCGCGCGAAGCAAGACATGATCGGCGACCGCGACCGCAAGAAGGTGATGCCGGTGCTCATCCACGGCGACGCCGCCTTCGCCGGGCAGGGCGTGGTCTACGAGACGCTGCAGATGTCGGGGCTGCAGGGCTATCGCACCGGCGGCACGGTGCACCTGATCATCAACAACCAGATTGGCTACACGACGGCGCCCGAGCGCTCGCGCACGGCGCCAAACGCCTCCGATCTGGCGCGCGCGATCATGTGTCCGGTGTTCCGCGTCAACGGCGACGACCCCGAGACGTGCATCAAGGCCATGCGCATCGCCGTCGAGTACCGGCAGAAGTTCGGCAAGGACATCGTGCTCGACATGGTCTGCTACCGCCGCTGGGGTCACAACGAGGGCGACGACCCGAGCTTCACGCAGCCGGTGCTCTACCGCGCCATCGACAAGCACATGCCGACGCGCGACCGCTACGCCGAGCTGCTTGTCCGCCGCAAGGACCTGACGCCCGCCGACGTCGATGCGGTCGAGAAGGCAGTGCACGAGCGGCTCGAGGCTGCCTTCGGCTCGGTGAAGGCCAAGGGCAAGGACGCCGTCCCCGACAGCGCCAAGCACACCAGCGGCAGCACCTTCGTCGGCGAGGCCGAGCCGGCCACGGCGGTGGCGCTCGAAACGCTGAAGAAGATCACCGAGCGGATCACGTACGACCCGCAGGTCATCGAGATCCACCCGCGCGTGCTGAAGCAGGTGCTCGAGCGTCGTCGCGAGATGGTGTTCGTCGGCAAGGACGCTGGCGGCCCCGGCATCGACTTCGGCATGGCCGAGGCGCTGGCGTTCGGCTCGCTGCTGCTCGAGGGCACGCCGGTGCGCATCTCGGGCCAGGACGTCGGCCGGGGTACGTTCAGCCACCGCCACGCCGTGCTCACCGACGTCAACGACGGCCGCGCGTACATCCCGCTGAACCACCTGCACAAGTCGCGCGACGAGGGCGAAGAGGTGTGGCAGCCGTCGCGCTTCCGCATCTACGACTCGCTGTTGTCCGAAGAGGCCGTGCTCGGCTTCGAGTACGGCTACTCGGTCGGCCACCCCGACAGCCTCGTGCTGTGGGAGGCGCAGTTCGGCGACTTCTGGAACGGCGCGCAGATCCAGGTCGACCAGTTCATCTCGGCGGGCGAGGCCAAGTGGGGCCAGCGCAGCCGCGTCGTCATGGTGCTGCCGCACGGCTATGACGGTCAGGGCCCGGAGCACAGCAGCGGCCGCCTCGAGCGGTTCCTGCAGCTGTGCGCCGAGGAGAACATGCGCGTGGCGATCTGCACGACGCCGGCGCAGTACTTCCACCTGCTGCGTCGTCAGGCGAAGCAGCCGAAGAAGCCGCTGATCATCATGAGCCACAAGAGCCTGCTGCGCGCCGAGGACGCGGCGTCATCGGTGACGGAGCTGTCGACGGGGCGCTTCGAGACCGTGCTCGACGACCCTCGCCGCGCCGGTAAAAAGATCGATCACCTCGTGCTCTGCAGCGGCAAGGTCTACTGGGACCTCGACCGTGTCCGCACGAAGCAGGCCGAGGCGACGGCGTCGACGGCGGTCGTGCGCGTCGAGCAGCTGTACCCGCTGCCCACCGATCGCATCCAGGCCCTCATCGACGAGCTGAAGCCGACGACGGTGGTGTGGTGTCAGGAGGAGCCCATGAACATGGGCTCATGGTTCTTCATGGAGCCTCGGCTGCGCGCCCTTGGGGTGTCGCCGGTGTACGCCGGTCGCCACGAGGCGGCGTCGCCGGCGACGGGCAGCCACAAGCGCCACGCCCGGGAGCACGCGGCGCTGCTGTCCGAGGCGCTCGGCATCCACGTCGAGGGGGGCCACTGAGGGGGCCACACGCGCCGCCGTCGCCGCTCTCGTCCGGCGGCGCCTCCGTGCCGGCGGTCGCGGCGGACATCGCGCTCGTCGCGCTGAACGCGCGCTGGTCCCACGCGTCGCTGGCGCTGCGCTGCCTGAAGGCGAACCTCGGCGACGGGCTGCGCGACCGCTGCGCGCTGCTTGAGCGCACGCTCGAGGACCGCCCCATCGATGTCGTCGAGGCCATCCTCGCGCTGCGCCCACGGGTGGTGGGGCTGAGCGTCTACGTCTGGAACGCCGTGCCGATGCTCGAGGTGGCACGGCTGCTGCGGGCGCTGGCCAACGACGTCATCGTGGTCGTCGGCGGTCCCGAGGTCAGCCACGAGGTCGATGAGCAGGAGCTGTGCGCGCTGGCGCACCACGTCATCAAGGGCGAAGGCGAAGACGCCTTTCGCGCGCTGTGCGCGCACCGCCTCGGCCTCGCCGGGCCGCTCTCGCAGCTGCCTGCCCACGTCGTCGACGGCGGCAAGCCCGACCTGACGACGCTGCGCTCGCCGTACGCGCTCTACGAGGACGTCGACGTGAGGCAGCGCGTCGTCTACGTCGAGGCGTCGCGCGGCTGCCCGTTCACCTGCGAGTTCTGCCTCAGCGCCCTTGACGACGGCGTGCGGCTGTTTCCGCTCGACGCGTTCCTGCAGGACCTGCAGCGGCTGTACGACCGCGGCTGCCGAGCGTTCAAGTTCATCGACCGCACGTTCAACCTGAAGCTCGACGTCGCCGAGGGCATCCTCCTGTTCTTCGTCGAGCGATGCGCCCTCGACGACGACCTGTTCGTCCACTTCGAGATGGTGCCCGACCGGCTGCCCGAGCGGCTGCGCGTGCTGCTGGCAAAATTTCCGCGGGGGCGGGTGCAGCTTGAGGTCGGTGTGCAGACGCTCGACGCGACGACGTCGACGTTGATCGCGCGCCGGCAGGACGTCGCGAGGCTCGAGGACAACCTGCGCTTCCTGTCGACGTCGACAGGGGTGCACGTGCACGCCGACCTGATCGCCGGGCTGCCCGGCGAGGACCTCGCGTCGTTTGGCGCGGGCTACGACCGCCTGCGCGCGCTCGGCGGGCAGGAGATCCAGGTGGGGATCCTGAAGCGTCTGCGTGGCGCGCCCATCGCCCGCCACACGGCGACGCACGGCATGGTCTACGCGACGACGCCGCCGTACGAGGTCCTTCAGACGGGCGCGCTGTCCTTCGTCGACCTGCAGCGGCTCAAGCGCTTCGCGCGTTACCACGACGTCGTGGTGAATAGCGGCCGCTTGCCGGCGACTACGGCGCTGCTCATGAGCGGCGACAGCGCGTTCGCCGCGTTCCTGGCGTTCTCCGACTGGTTGTGGGCGACGACGGGGGCGCGCCATGGGCTGGCGCTGTCCCGCCTGGCTGGCTTGGTGCAGCGCCACCTCGTCGAGGTCCGCGGCGTCGACGCCGCCGTCGTCGACGCCGCGCTGATGAGCGATCTGGGGCGTGATCGCGCGCCGGCGATGGCGAAGACGACGGCTGTCCCGAAGCGTCAGCGTCAGCACGCGCGCGCGCCGGACGCCGAGGCCTACCGCAGGGCTGCGTCGGACGTGGCGGACACCGGGACGCCGGAATGACGCTGCCGCTGGGTTTCGCGTAGCCTGCTTGCCCGCGCGTCTGCCGACGCGCACCTGCGCGCAGCTGTCTTCCCGGAGCCCGTCGATGGCCGACCTCACCGCGAACCTTGCAGGCATCGTCTCGCCCAATCCGTTCTGGCTGGCATCGGCGCCGCCGACGAACACCTACGGGCAGGTGGCCCGCGCCTTCGACAATGGCTGGGGCGGCGCGGTCTGGAAGACGATCGGCCAGCCCATCGTCAACGTGTACTCGCGTTACGGCGGCCTCGACATCGGCACGCAGCGCTTGATGGGCCTGAACAACATCGAGCTGATCACCGATCGCCCGATCGAAGACAATATCAAGGAGATGAGGCTCCTGAAAAAACGCTATCCGAAACACGCACTGATCGCGTCGTTGATGGTCGAGTCGAAGCGCGAGGCGTGGCACGAGATCGTGAAGCGCACGCAGGGCGAGACCGGGTGCGACGGCTTCGAGCTGAATTTCGGCTGCCCCCACGGCATGAGCGAGCGCGGCATGGGCGCCGCTGTCGGTCAGGTGCCCGAGTACTGCGCCCAGATCGTCGAGTGGGTGAAAGAGGTCAGCACGATCCCGGTCATCGTGAAGCTGACCCCCAACGTCGGCGACATCACCTACCCGGCGCGGGCGGCGAAGAAGGGTGGCGGCGACGCCATCAGCCTGATCAACACCATCAACTCGCTGATCGGCGTCGACCTCGACCGGATGGCGCCGCGGCCGCACGTCAACGGCAAGGGCAGCCACGGCGGCTACTGCGGCCCGGCGGTCAAGCCCATCGCGCTGAACATGATCTCGGCCATCACCACCGACCCCGAGACGGCGATGGTGCCCATCTCGGGCATCGGCGGCGTGAGCAACTGGCGCGACGCCGCCGAGTTCATCGCGCTCGGCTGCGACAACGTGCAGGTCTGCACGGCGGTGATGCACTACGGCTTCCGCATCGTCGAGGATATGATCGACGGTCTGTCCCACTGGATGGACGAAAAAGGCTACGAGACGCTGAGTGATTTCAAGGGCAAGGCCGCGCCGTCGGTGACGAAGTGGGAGAACCTGAATCTCAACCACTTCATGCGGGCGTCGATCGATCACGAGAAATGCGTTGGCTGCGAGCTTTGCTATATCGCGTGCGAAGACGGCGCCCACCAGGCGCTGAAGCTGGTGCAGAAGGGCGGCCGCCGGCTCGTCGAGGTCAAGGAGGACATGTGCGTCGGCTGCAACCTCTGCAGCCTCGTCTGTCCGGTGCCCGACTGCATCTCGATGGTGCACGTCGAAAATGGTGCCCTTGACGTCACCTGGAAAGAATTCTCGGCGGGCAAGGGCAAGCTGGCCGACCGGCCGCAGCACTACACCGACATCGAGGAGTGATCGCTGCTGCCGTGACGAGGCTCGTCAGTGCAGGTCGAGGATTGGCCAGCGGTGCGTCTTCGCCATCGCCCGCAGGCGGAAGTCGGGGTTCACCGCCGCCGGACGCCCGACGACGGACAGCATCGGCACGTCGCTCATCGAGTCGGAGTAGGCGGCGCAGTCGTCGAGGTCGAAGCCGTGCTGCTTCGCGTGGTCCTTGATGATCTTCGCCTTCTCGGGGCCAGCGACGATGGGCGGCATCAGCTTGCCCGTCGCTCGGCCGTCCTTGAACTGCAGGCGGTTGCCGATGATGTCGTCGGCGTCGAGCATCTTGCCGAGGCGCTGCAGCAGAAAGTCGGGGCTGCCCGACAACAGCACCACCCGGAGGCCTGACTGCTTCGCGCGCTTCACGAGGCTGAGGGCGTCCTTGTACAGCGCCGGGCGCAGGACGTTGTCGAAGACCTCGTCGGAGAGATCGAGCAGGCGGTCTTCGGAGAAGCCCTCGTAGCCCTGAAACAGCATCTCGTTGAACGTGCTGCGATCGACCTGGTCGGCGGCCAGATAGCCGGGGATGCTCGCCACCGTCTTCGCCACGCGGCCGAGGCCGGCGAACGGATTCTGCTGGTTCAAGAGGTAGAACCACAGCGTGTCGAACAGGTTCGTCTTCGTCAGCGTGCCGTCGACGTCGAAGTAGGCGGCCGCGCGGTAGGTCGACTCGGTCATTCGCGTCGTCTCGCACGGTGGCCGCCGCCGGCAAGGGGGGCCGTCGTCGTCGACAGGAGCGGCTTCGTCAACGCTGTCGCCGTCGAGTCGTTGCCGGGAGCGTCGATGCTACTGGCGGGTGCGGGTGACGCGCACGGCGGGCTGGTCGGCCTTGCGCGACAGCGCAGCGACGAGCTTCTCGACGCCGGCGCCGAGCCCCGAGAACAGCACCGCCGGCGCCACCAGCGAGGCGCCCATCAGGCGGCCGAGGGTCGACGGCGTCCGACGCTCGCTGGGGGTCGCGTCGCCGTCGTCGGGGGCCGGGGGGGCGGGGATCGTGATCAACGTCGGCGCCGATGGCACCGGCGGGTCAAGCATCTCGAAGCCCGAAGCGAGCACGGCGTCGGCCTCGTGGGTCGGCCGCAGCTGCGTGCGCGACGAGTACTCGGCCACCGAGCCGTCGAGCTCGGCCGAGACGTACTCACCGACGAGCACGGCGTTCGACGGCGCCGGCAGCACACGCAGCAGGTCCTCGACGCCAAGCTGGAAGTCGCGGGCGCTGCGGTAGCGCTTGTCGCGGTTGGGGTGCAGCGCGCGGCGCAGCACGCGGTCGATGGACCGCGGAACGTCGGCGCGCAGATCCGACGGGTCGGGGTAATTGCCGGCACGGATGGCGGCGACGGCTTCGTCGTCGTTGGCATGGTCGAAGAGCCGCCGCCCGACCAGCGTCTCCCACAGCACGCACCCGACGGCGAACAGGTCGGCACGCCGGTCGAGCGGATCGGCGTTCAGCTGCTCGGGCGGCATGTAGCGGAACTTGCCCTTCACGATGCCGACGCGGGTCATCGCGCGCTGCAGCTCGCTCTTGGCGACGCCGAAGTCGCAGAGCTTCGCCTGCCCGCTGCGGGCGACGAGGATGTTCACCGGGCTGATGTCGCGGTGGATGAGCCGCAGCGGCTGCCCGTCGCCGTCGGCGCGCTCGTGGGCGTAGTGCAGGCCGGCCAGCACGTCGCCGACGATCCGCAACGCGTGGGGCACGGGCACGGGGCGGCGCACGGCGGCGGCGTTGTCGATGACCCAACGCAGCGTCGCGCCCGCGATGTACTCCATCGCGATGAAGTAGCTGCCCTTGTCCTCGCCGAAGTCGTAGATCTGTACGATGTGCGGATGGTCGAGCAGCGCCTGCACGCGCGCCTCGTCGACGAACATCGCCTCGATCTCGCGATCACCGAGCAGCTTCTTGTGGATGCGCTTGACGACCAGCGGCTTCTCGAACCCGCCGGGGCCGGTCTTCCGGCCGATGAAGATCTCGGCCATCCCGCCGGCGGCGAGCAGCTCGGTGACCTCGTAAGGGCCGATGCGTTCCATCGGCGGCTGACGCTAGCGCATCCCGTCGTCGACGTCGCCGCCGACCTCGCTGTCGACGTGGGCGCGCGGCGTGGGCGCGCGCCGTGGGAGCGTGTCGCGCAATGGGCTACAACGCCGCCATGACGAAAGACGACGGCTTCGGGTCCGACACCACCACGCGCGGCGTGCGCGTGCAGGTGACGTCGAAGTTCCTGCCCGCGCAGAGCGCGGTGGATGCGCCGCCAGCCGAGCGCCGCTTCGCGTTCGCCTATACGGTGACCATCACCAACGACGGCGAAGACACCGTCACTCTGGTGGCGCGCCACTGGGTGATCACCGACGGCCACGGCGCCGTCGACCACGTGCGCGCCCCCGGCGTCGTCGGGTTCCAGCCGACGCTCGGCCCGGGGCAGTCGTTCACCTACTCGTCGGGCGCGGTGCTGCGCACGCCGCAGGGGACGATGCACGGCGAGTACCGGATGGAGCGCGCCGACGGCTCCCGCTTCGACGCTGACATCGCGCCGTTCGGTCTCGTGGTCGAAGAGGCCCTGCAGTGAACCTCAGGGGGGCGCCGTGGGGTTGATCATCGACGAAGATGTGCGCGCGCCGGTCGCGCGGCTCGCGCAGCCGTTTGGCGCCGAAGGCTTCGACGAGTACAGCACGAGCCGCGCCCACCTCGAGCGGTTCTGCTCGCTGGTGGCCCCGCTGTACCGCTCGTTCGTCCGCGTCTAGGTCACCGGCGTCGAGCACATCCTCCCGCGCGGCCGGGCGATGAGCGTCGGCCACCACTCGGGGGGCTACGCCATCGACGGCCTGCTCACTGTGGTGTCTTGCTTCTTCGAGCTGGAGTTGGCGCAGGGCATGGCCGAGAAATTCTTCGCTGCGTTGCCGGTGTCGTCGACGTTGTGGGCGCGCCTCGGTCACCTGACGGGGCTGCCCGAGCGCGCCGCGCGACTGCTGAAGGTCGACCGTCTGTTGATGGTCTTCCCCGCGGGCGCGCGGGGCACCGCGAAGCTCTACGAGGACCGCTGGTCGCTGGTGCGCTTCGGCAGCGGGTTCATCCGGCTGGCGCTCGCCCCCAACACGTCCATCGTGCCCACGGCCTTCGTCGGCGGCGGCGACGTGCTGCCGACAGTGACGAACTTGTACCGGCTCGGTCGCCTCGTCGGCGTGCCTTACATCCCGTCAGCGCTTACGGGCTGCCGCTGCCGCTGCCGCTTTCGGCGGTGATTCGGCTGACCGGCCGCAGCGCGCTGCAACTGCCCGATCCGCTGTTCCCGTGAGCCTTCGGCCGCTTCGGCCTGCCCCGCCTCGCTGCGCAGTCGCTGGAGCACATCCAGCACCCGGTGATCGTCGACGACGGCGCCTCTCGCCGCGTCACCGGGTTCGCGCTCCAGTGGAACGAGAACGAGACGCTGTCGTCGTTTCGCTACGCGTGAAGTTGGCGGCGACGCTCAGGGCGGAGGCGGGCTCGCGCGGTACGACGGCACCCAGCCTGACGGGTCCTTGAACAGGCGGATGCAGTGGATCGCGCACTGCTCGGTCAGCTCGAAGCGGTGGTTCACGCGGCGGGGCACGACGATCAGGTCACCGGGCTCGACGAGGACGCGGATCATGCGGTCAGCGCCGTCGCGGATGTCGAAGACGCCCTCGCCGGACAGGACGAAGCGGATCTCGTCGTCGGCGTGGCAGTGCTCGTCGTCGAACTTCTTCATGATCGCCGCGAGGTTCGCCGTGTCCTTCGACAGCTGCACCTCGTCCTGCGTGCCGTAGCCGCTCTTCGCCTTCAGCTCGTCGAGGATCGGCTGGTACGTCGTCGGGTCCAGTTCGAGGTGGCGAAAGTGGACGCCGTGGCGTTCGAGGGTCGCGGCGTCGACGGAAACGGGCTCAGCATTCAACGGGGAGCGGTAGTGGGCGCGCATGCCGTGACTGTAGCGCACCGCGCGCGCGGGGCTGCAGCTCGTGGTCGGCTCAGCGGGGCGCCGACAACGGGTCGAGGCCGAGGCGGTGCATCTCGACGGCCTGCGAGAAGAGCTCGTCGTAGCACTCGGCGTGGCGCTTGGCGGCCAGCCAGTCGTCGCCCCAGACGTAGGCGCCATGGCGCTTCACGAGCACGGCGTGGACGCCGGGGTTGTCGGCGATGGCGGCGGTCAGGCTGTCGGCGAGGTCGCATTCGTGGGCGGTGTTGTCGATGACCGGCACGCGGTGGATGTCGGCGTAGCCGACACCCTTCAACCCCTTGAGCATCTCGAGGTGGGTCAGCGTGACGTGGCGGGCGCGGGCCTTCTCGGCCAGCAGCGTGGCGACGACGGCGGCGCGCGAGTGGCTGTGCACGACGCAGCCAGCGTCGCGCAGGCGCATGGCGGCGAGGAAAAGCGGCCGGCACTGCGACACGGTGAAGCCCAGCGCCGGATCGGGCCCGGCGACGATGTCGCCTTTGCGGTTGAGCTCGTAGATCCAGTCGGGCTGGATCATCTCCTTCTGCACGCCCGAGGGCGCCATGAAGACGCGGTCGCCGAGGCGCAGAGACACGCCGCCGCCGGTGCCGCTGACCCAGCCCGCCGCGTAGAAGCGTTGGCACAGGGCGGCGATGACCGCTCGGGCGTCGTCGGCGGTGTGGACGGGTTCGGGGCGTAGGGGTCGGGGCGCGTGCTCGTGCATGTCGTGGGTGTGCGTCGTGGGTGTGGGTCGTGGGCGTGCGCGTCAGCGAAGCTCGACGGCGCCAGGGGTCACCAGCAGGTCGCGGATGCTGACCGCCTCGGCGCGAGCGAAGGCCGCCGAGCGCGGCGCGTTGCTGACGCGAAGCTCGTCGAGGCTGGCCCGCAACACGTTGGCGGTCAGCTGCGAGGAGCCGACCTTGACGACGTCGACGGCGAACGGGATGATCGTCGCGTTGCCCAGCGCGACCAGGGCGCCGTTCACGTAGACCTGCACACCCGTGGCGGTCCACGACATCAGCACATGGGAAAAGACGTTGCGGTCGAGCACTCCGCCGGCGACGGCCACGCCCTCGAGGTTGCCGGCCGGCGGTGGCGGGTTCGTCGGCAGCGAGACGCGCAGGCCCGCGCGAGGGTCACCCTGGGCGGTGTCGACGATGGTGAAGTGGAGCGAGCGCACGTCGAACCCGGCGCTGCCGGTCGTTCCGGGGCCGTCGGCGTAGAACACGGTGTGCCCGTTGCCGACGGGGCGGCTCGTGCCGTTGTCGTTGAACGGCCCGAGCAGGAACGAGAACGATCCGGTGTCCGTGGCCAGCTGGAACGGCGCGGTGCGCACGGTCTCGCCGGGCTCTTGGTCGTCAAGCACGGCGAACGTATCGTTGCCCGACAACGCGAGCCCGCGGTGCAGGAACGACGGATCGGTGTCGAGGTTGTTGGCCTGCTTCTTCGTCGGCAGACCGCTGCGCAGTTCGGGCAGGCGGATGTTGTCGCCGGGGTCGTCGAAGTGCCACGCCGCGTTGTAGTCGGCGAACGTCGCGCTGCCCGTGCTC
>VGSZ01000063.1 GCA_016874845.1 Deltaproteobacteria bacterium | reverse complement strand
GTCGGGCGCGGTGGTCGGGCGCGGTGGTCGGGCGCGGTGAACCGGCGTCGTCACCGTCCCCGCGGCGACGCCGACGGCTCGTCCGCGGGGGGCTCGTCCGTCGCGCGCGCGGCGGGGAGCTCGCCTTTGGCAGGGGCGGCCGGGGGAAGCTGCAGGCGCTGCAGGATCGGGCGGATGCGCCGCAGCAGCGCGGCGTCGCCCGCCGCCTCGGCGTCGGCGTGGGCCCGCTGCAGCTGCGCTGTCGCTTCGGGGTCGCGTTGCGTCTGGTGCAGCAGGCTGCTGAGCAGGAAGCGCGCCGAGGCGTGGTCGGGGTGGGTCGCGAGCACGCCGCGCAGGACCTGCTCGGCTTCGCCGACCTGTCCCGCCACCGCGAGCCCCTGGCCGAGGCGCTCGCGGTACCGCGGGACGTCGGGCGCGAGCGCCACGGCGACGCGGGCGTGATCGACGGCGGCCGGCACGTCGCCGTCGGCGAGGAGCTCGCCGGCGAGGGCGTCCTGGGCGAAGGGTGACTCCGGCTCGTGCCGGACCGAGTGCGCGAACAGGGTGCGGGTGTCCTGCCACACCGCGATCTGCTCGAGCGTGCGCGGCACGAAGGCGAGGCTCGCCCAGGCGAGCACGACGGGGCCCCGCGCCGCGACCGAGGCGGCGAGCACGGCGACGGCGAGGAACAGGCCGAGGTGCGGCAGGTACGTGTAGCGGTCGGCGACGGCGGCGCGGCCGGCCTGGAAGAGACCCAGCACCGGCACGAGCATGCCCACGAACCACAGCCAGCCGAGCAGCAGCAGCGGCTCCCGTCGCGCCCGGCGCGCGGCCAGCGCGGTGACGGCGCCCAGCACGAGCAGCGCGACGATGACCAGCGTGGCCGGCGCGCCCGTCGGGCGGACCGGGTAGATCGCCGCGAGGGGGTCGGGCCAGACGGTGAGGGCCAGGTAGCGGGCGAGGTTCACGGGCGCGTTCTGCAGGCGCGTCGCGAGCGGGAAGGTCGCGACGTCCATCATCGCGTCGGCCTGCGTCTGCAGCGTGAGCACGACGAAGACGAACGACAGCAGGAAGAACGGCAGGCAACGCCACAGCGCCGCCCGCGCGCGGTCGACGGGCGCGCCCTCGCCGAGCACGACGACGTCGAGCAGGACCAGCAGCGGCGGGACGGTCACGAGCATCGGCTTGGCGAGCAGCCCGAGCGCGCAGGCGACGAAGGCGACTCCCCACCACGAAGCGACGCCGGTGCGACGATGGCGGACGTAGGCGAGCAGGCAGACGAGGAAGAAGAACCCCGACAGCAGGTCCTTGCGCTCCGAGACCCACGCCACCGACTCCACGCGCAACGGATGCAGCGCGAACAGCGCCGTCGTCGCAGCGGCGATCTTGACCCGTCCCGTCAACGCCACGACCACCAGCACGGCGAGCGCGGCGTTGAGCGCGTGCCAGAACACCGAGACGGCGTGGTGGGCCGCCGCGTTCGTCCCGAAGCACGTGACGTCGAGCATGTGCGCGAGCCACGTGACCGGGTGGTAGTTGCTGAGCGTCACCGTGGTGAACGCCCAGCGGACCCCCCGAAGGCCGAGCCCCTGCAAGACCTCGGCGTTCTCCACGACGTAGGCGTGGTCGTCGTAGTTGACGAACTCGTTGCGCACCGCCGGCGCGAAGACCACCGCAGTGACGACGAAGGCCGCGATCGCGACGCGCCGGACGTGGCTGTCGCGCGCCGACGGGTCGCCGTGGCTGCGGCCGGGCGACGGGCCCACCGACGCGGGTCCTGGGTGCGGCAGGGACAAGCGGGAGGTCTCCGAGCCGGAAAAGAAGAGGGTGGAGCGGGGAGCCGAGGGTAGCCCGCCGCGACGGCGGCGGTCACCGGTCGCGTCGTCGGAGCGCGGCGTTGGCTGCCGGGCGCGGCGCAGGACCGCCCGCGCAGGACGCCCGCGCAGGACGCCCGCGCGGGCCGCCGCGCGGCCTGCGCAGCGATCTGGCGCTCGGCGGCCTCGTCCCCAGGGGCGCGACGGCGGTTGACGTCGACGTCGTCGATCGCGACACCCAAAGGATGCTTGCAGTCCGTGGTTTGAAGCTCGCCCATGGCGCAAAGACCGTGCTCGACGACGCCTCGATCGTCGTCGACGACACCGACCGCGTCGCGCTGGTCGGCGACAACGGCGCCGGCAAGTCGACGTGGATGAAGGTCGTCGCCGGCCTCGTGAAGCCCGACGACGGCGTCGTCGAGCGCGGCCGTGGGCAGACGCTGTCGCTGCTGGCGCAGGAGCCGCAGCTCGATGGCGACAAGAGCGCGCGAGCGATCCTCGCTGACACCGGCCGCGAGCCGTGGGAGATCGACGAGGCGCTGGGCCGCCTTGCCGTCGCCGAGCCCGACAAGCCGGTGCGGGCGCTGTCGGGCGGCCAGCGGCGGCGCGTCGATCTGGCGCGCACCCTGCTGTTCGCCGCCGACGTCCTGCTGCTCGACGAGCCGACGAACCACCTGGACGCCACCGCCATCGCCTGGCTGGCCGAGCGCGTGCGCACGCACCGCGGCCCCGTCGTCGTCGTCAGCCACGACCGCGCCTTCCTCGACGAGACCTGCACGCGCGTCGTCGAGCTGTCGCGCGGGAAGCTGCACGCCTACGCGCCGCCCGCCGACAAGACGACGACGCTGACCCACAGCTTCGTCGAGCAGAAGCTCCTGCGCGACGACATCGCGACGAAGACGCAGCACAAGAAGGAGCGCCTGTGGCTGCGCGAGCTGGCGTGGCTGCGGGCCGGCACGCCGGCGCGCACGACGAAGCAGCAGGCGCGCATCGACCGTGCCGGCGAGCTTGAGGAGTGGGTCGAGAACGAGGCGCGCGTCTTGCGCGAGCAGAAGCGCACGGTCGGCATCGAGGGCGTGGCCAGCAAGCGCCTCGGCAAGACCATCCTCGACTTTCAGGACGTCACGCTCGGCCGCGGCGACAAGACGCTGTTCGCCGGCCTGAACCTGATCGTGACCCGCGGCCAGCGCTGGGGCGTCGTCGGCGACAACGGCGCCGGCAAGACGACGATGCTGCAGGCCATCCTCACCGCCTGCGGCCACCCCGACGCCGAGCGCGACCCGGTGCTGCCGCAGAAGGGCCGCCTCGTTGTCGGCGACAACACGAAGGTGCTCGTGTTCGACCAGCACCGCCGCAGCCTCGATCCAGAGGCCACCCTCGAGCAGACCCTGTCGGCCGAGAACGACCACGTCTTCGTCCCCGGGGACGGCGGCGGCCGCCTGCACGTCAGCTCGTACCTCGAGCGCTTCCTGTTCGACGGCAGCGACCGCAGCCGCCGCGTGAAGACCCTGTCGGGCGGTGAGCAGAACCGGCTCGTGCTCGCCAAGCTGTTCCTCGGCGACGCCAACGTGCTGCTGCTGGACGAGCCCACCAACGACCTCGACGTCACCACCCTTGGCGTGCTCGAGGAGGCGCTGCTTGGTCACCCCGGCTGCGCGTTCCTCGTCAGCCACGACCGCCGCTTCCTCGACCGCGTCGCCACCGGCATCCTCGCCTTCGAGAAGCCGAACCCCGACGAGCCAGCGACGGTGACGCCCGTGCTCGGCGACTGGACGCACTACGTGCGCACCCAGTCCGAGCGCCTGAAGCTGCAGCGGACCGCGACGACGACGGCCGCGACGACGACGGCTGCGACGACGACGGCGACGGCCGCGACGACGAAGGCGCCGGCGAAGCGCAAGCGGTCCTACAAGGAGGAGCAGGAATTCCAGAAGATGGAGGACACGATCCTCGGCCGCGAGACGCGCCGCGATGAGCTGCGCGCCACTCTCGAGGCCGGATCGATCTTCAAGACCGACACGGCGAAGGCGGCGAAGCTCACCGACGAGCTACGCGCCCTCGACGCCGAGGTCGAGCACCTCTACGCGCGCTGGGCCGAGCTGTCCGAGCTGCAGGGAATGTGACGTGACGGGGAAGGCGGCGACGACGACAACCGCGACGTCCACCACGGTGACGACGCCGGCGGCGACAACGGCGACTGCGCTGTCGTCGGGCGATGCGCCCGGGGTCTTCGTGCACACGCGCGCCGGCGATGTGCACGTCGTGGTCGACGGCGATCCGTCATGGCCGGCGGTGGCCACGATCCATGGCCTGCCCGGCTCGGCGCGCGACTTCCGTGTGCTCGGCGGGCTGCTCGCCGCCCGCGGCGTCTGCACCGTGCGGATCGACGCGCCGGGCTTCGGCCGCTCGCCCGCCCATAGGACGCTGGCGAAGACGCCGGCGGAGCGCGCCGCTCTCGTCGTTGACGTCATGCGCGCCCGCGGCCACGCGCGCTTCGGCGTGGTCGCCCACAGCTTCGGCGGCAGCGCGGCGCTGGCGGCGGCGGCGCTGTGGCCCGACGTCGTCACCACGCTGGCGCTGGTGTGCACGATGGGCGTCACCCGCCACCGCGGGCTGCAGCTGCCCCACGAGCTGACCGGCGCCCTGGGCGGGCTGTTGACGCTGCCCGTCGTCGGACCGCGCGCGGTGGCGGCGCTGCAGGCGGCCTACGACCGCGCTGGCGTCCGCCGCGACAAGCCCGTCGACGCGCAGGCAATGCACGCCGAGACGCAGGTGATCGGCGCCATCGACTTCGCCGACCTGCGCACCTTCGCCGCCCACGTGCGCTGCCCGACGCTGGTGGTGGGCGCCGACGACGACCCGCTGGTGCAGCGCGCGGTGTCCTTCGCCCTCGTCGACGCCCTTGTCGTCGCCCCCCTCGTCAGCCACCGGCGCCTGCGTCAGGGGGGCCACTTCCTGCAGAAGCACGCCGCCGCCGCCGTCGCCGCCTGGCTCGTCGACTGTCTCGCCGACCGCCTCGCCGACCGCCTCGCCGACCGCCTCGCCGACGGTCTCGCTGACGGTCTCGCCGACGGTCTCGCCGACCGCGCCGCCGTCGCCGCCGCCGGCTGAAGCGCTGCGCGCCCACGGACGACAGGTGCCTGGATCACGGCGGGCACGACCTCGTCTGCGCGATCCACCGGTCGATCACCGCCACGCCGACGCTGTCGACGACGTTGCTGCCGAGCAGCGGCATGCGGCCGGCGCCCAGGCGCTGCATGCGGATCGACAACAGCGACCGCGCCGGGTCGCCGGGGAAGAACAGCCGCGCGCCGTCGACGCCTAGGTCGCCCTCCGACGGCACGACGTCGCAGGTCCGGCTCGCCGCAAACGGCGTCGACCGACGCAGGTCGGCGTCGCTCTGCGCGCCGCCGTCGGGCCGGTGACACATCGCGCAGTTCACGTGCAGGTACGTCCGCGCCCGCTCGGCGACGGCGACGCGCTCGTCGTCGAGCGCCGGGAAGCGCGGCAGCGCGGCCAGATCGGCGGGCGGATTGTCGAAGACGCCGATGGCCGACAGGGTCTGCAATTGATTCGCGCGACGCCCCGTCGATGGATAGAGCAAAGCACCGTTCAACTGCCCGACCTCCAGACCCAACGAGCGCCCGGCGGCGGCAGTGTGGCAGACGAGGCAGCCGGCCCGTGACGGGTATGTCCACTGCTGCCCGCCCGGCAGGCGCACGACGCGGCCGCCGGCGTCCACCAGCGTGGCGTCGTCGCCGTCCCAGGCGTAGCTGTAGCCGGCCCACTCGCCGTCCTCGTGCCGCATCATCAGTCGCGTCTCTACCAGCGCGCCGTCGACGCGGAACGACTTCACCAGCACCGTACCCGTCGGTAGCGCGACGTCGCCGTCGACCTGCAGGGTGGCGGTGGCGCCGTCGGGCAGCGCGAGGCCGCGCTCCTTGGTGGCGCCGTCGCTGTAGAAGGGGTGATTGGGCGAATAGGGAATGACGCCGGCGGCCATCTTTTGAGTGTCTTGTGGGTCCATGCAGCCGGTCTGTGACAGCCGGGTGGGGAACGTGTCGGGCGCGGGGGGCCCGGTGGGATCCAGACGGAACAGCGCGCCGCCGAGGTCGACGACGTACAGCTCGCCGTCTTCGTCTTCGGCGAACGAGGCGATGCCGCGCCCGCTCATCGTCGCGCGGGGGGCGAAGCCGACGACGCCGGTGGTGCTCGTCGTGAGCGCGAAGAGCTCCTTGGAGGCGAAGTCGGCGAACAGGTACGTGCCGCGCAGCGAGGGGATCGCGGCGCCGCGGTAGACGTAGCCGCCGGTGACCGAGACGCGGCCGCTTCGGTGCGGGTACTCGACGACGGGGGGCAAGAAGCCGCCTAGATCGCAGCGCGCGCCGTCGAAGCAGGCGGTGCCCTCGAAGACCTTCCAGCCGTAGTTGCCGCCGGCCTGCACGACGTCGATCTCCTCGAGCGCGCCCTGTCCAACGTCGCCGACCCAAAGGTCGCCAGTGTCGCGGTCGAACGAGAAGCGCCACGGGTTGCGCAGGCCGAGCGCATAGATCTCGGGCCGCACGTCGAGCTCGCCGAGAAAGGGGTTGTCGGCAGGGATGCCGTAGGGCTGGCCGGCTTCGGGGTGGTCGACGTCGACGCGCACCATCTTGCCGAGCAGCGTGTCGGTGCGCTGGCCGGCGTCGGCGGGGTCGTTGGCCGAGCCGCCGTCGCCCATCCCGAGCACGAGCATGCCCTGCGGGTCGAAGGCGATATGGCCGCCGTTGTGGTTGGCGGCGAAGTCGTCGATGCGCAGCAGGACCTGCTCGCTGGCGGGGTCGCAGCGGCCGTCGCTGCCGACCACGAGGCGGCTGACGCGTGACTCGAACTGGCAGCGGAAGGGCGCGCGCAGGCCGCAGGTCGGGCCGTCGTGGCGCGCGGTGTAGCTGACGAACAGCGCGCCGTTTTGCGCGTGGTCGGGGTGGAAGGCGACGCCGAGCAGCCCCTGCTCGCTGTTGCCGGCGTCGCTGGTCTCGACGCGGTCCTGCAGGTCGCAGAACACCGACGGCGTCGTGACCTGCGCGTCGTCCTTTGCCCAGCGCACGACGCGGCCAGCGCGCTCGAGGGCGTAAAGGTGCTCGCCGTCGCCGGGGCGCGGCAGCAGGAACAGCGGGTTGTCGAGAGCGAGCCGCGGATAGACCCGCGTCAACACGAAGTCGCCACCGTTCGGCGGGCGGGGGCGCGCCACGCAGGTGGGGTTCGACGGCCGCGCGTCGAGGCCGGTCCTGCCTTCGCCTTCGTCTTCGCCTTCGCCCTCGCCCTCGCCGGGCGCCTCGGGTCGGGTGGAGGCGCACGCTGACGACAGGATGCTCAGGAAGAGCCACGCGTTGATCATGGATCTTGTCATGGGGCGACCTTTGCAGAGTCGTGACGTCGACGCATCGGCCGAGCGCGGCCTCGCCCCGGGACATCTGGTTGTCGTCCTTGTTGGCGCGCGCCACGCGCCGACGGCTGCGGTGAAGCCATATGCGCGCGTCACAGTCGGACCTTGTGACTGTGACCCTTGCTCGCGGCGATCGTCGTCGCCGTCGCCGGCGCGTACGATCCGGCGGTCGTCATCGCCCCCGCCCCCCGCCCCCCCGCCGCGCGGCCCAGCGGCGCTGCTCGCGCTGACGGCCAACGTCGAGGACCTGCCGCGCACCAGCGACACCGAGTGTCCGGGCGACTTCCATGAGCTCCGCTCGTACTTCGTGCAGCAGTACCTGCGCCCCGATGTGTTCCTCGTGCAGCCGCTGAGCGGACAGGCCCGGCTCGGCGTGCTGCTGGGCCTTTTGACCAACCGTCTGGGGCGGTCGTACCGGCGTGCGCGTCGGCGAACGCCCACGAGCTCGACCAGATCGTGCGCGTGCACCACGGCAGCGCATCGCTGTTCGTCGCCGGCGGCGACACCAACGAGCCCGATCTCGAGGGCCACACGACGACAAGCGCGTCCAAGGCCTGGTGCGCCACGATGACCGTCGACCTTGGCGGCACCCTCGGCTGGCTCGACCCCGTCTGGCGCCCCTGCAACAGCACCGGCGCGCTGCGCAGCTGCTCATCAACCAGTGGACCTTCCGTGGCGCCGCCGACCGCCGCATCGACTTCGTCTTCAACCGTCGACCCGCGGACCGGCGCGAGTCGTTGCAGGTCCACACCGTCATGTTCAACGAGGCAGGCGCCGCCGATCTGGCGCTGACCGGCAGCGACAGCGACCACCCCTACTCCGACCATCGCGCCGTCTGGACCCGCCTGCGCTAGTGAGGGGCGCCCATCAAACCAGGCGCTACGGGGCGTCGTTCGCCATCGACGACGGCGCGTACGCAACCAGCGCCGGTCGGCAGGCAGCGTAGCGAAGGTGGGGCGGGATCACGCCGAAGTCGACGTCGAGCCGGTTGGTCAGGCACACCGCCGCGCCGCCGCCCCGGCCGAACAACGTCGGCAGCGCGAGCTCGACGACGGCGAGCCCGAGCCCGCGCCAGACGTCGTGCACGAACGCCGGCACGCCGGGGGGCGCGAGCACCGTGCGGCCGACGACGAGCGCGTTGGTGGCGTAGCGCAGGCTGTCGTCGCGACCGAGGGCGACGAGGCGCACGTCGGGCAAGAACGCGCGCAGCCGCTCGGCCTCGCCGGGCAGGAGCGCGTCGAGGCAGACGAGCGCCACGGTCTCCTGCACCACGCCGTCATCGTCGCGCGCCGGAAAGAACCCGAGGAACGTGTTGCCGTGGAACCACGGGTCGGCGGTAAAACGCAGCGACAGCGACGGCCCCGGCAAGAAGCGTGCGACGTGGGCGAAGGCGTCGGAGCTCGTGCGCGACTGCGGCCCCTCGCCAGCGGTGCAGACGAAGCGACGCGGCGCGCCGCGCGGGCCGTCGACGACCAGGACGTCGCCCTGACCCTCCCACGTGACCGGCGCCGTGCGCGTGGGGATGCCGCACTCGGCGGCGAAGCGCGCGACGTGCGCTGGCTCGGTGCGGCGGTGGGCGGGCTTCATCCGTGGCAGGAGCCACACCGGACCGCCGTCGTCGTCGCGGGCGCGGCCGACGAAGCCGGCCTCGGCGACGTAGGGCAGGCCGGTCAGCGTGTCGTCGTGGTCGTCAAACGGCAGCACGGCGACGTCGGCGCCCGCCGCGACCATCGCGTCGACGAGCGTCAGCCACTCCGTCAGCGCCGCGCCGCGCGGCACGCTTGCGGGTGCGCCTTGCGAGAACACGTTGGCGGCGCCGCGCACGCGCCAGTCGGGGCGGGGCGGAGAGACGAGGAAGACGGGGCGCGACGACGTCGACATCGGCAGCGAGCATAGCGCCGCGTGGGTCAGCGGGCGCTCGACAGCGGCCGAGGTCCCCCCGGGCGTCAGCCGGGCGGCGCGGCGGTTCGCGCGAGGTGGGCGCGGACGGTCTCCCGCGTCGCGGGCAGCTCGAGCTCATCCTCGGACAGCAGGAGCATGCGCTCGCGCAGCGCCGGGGACAGCGGGCGGGCGGCGTGTGGACCGAGGGCGAGCCGCACGCCGGCGACGACCACCGCGGAGGCGGGCATCACGATCGGGATCGTCCCCAGCGCCGGCAGCTCGTCGTGCAGGCGGCGTGCGAACGTCAGTCCATCGACGAACTGACCGCTTTGGTCGCGGTGATGGTGAAACGGGATGAGCAGCACGTCGGGCAACCGTGGGGTGCAGCGGTCCCGCAGCCAGGCGATGGCGGTCGTGTCGTCGGCGGCCTTCGGGAGGGCGTCGTCCCCGGCGAGCGCGCAGTCCGCCTGACCGAGCAACGCCAGGACGCGCGCCCGGATGGCGATGGGGTAGGGACGAACAGCGACGATGCGACGCATGCCATGATCATGCACGACCCGAGCGCGCCCGGGGGGAAAGCATTCGCTCAGCGACCGCCGAGGATCTTGAGCGCCTCGCCCTTGCGGGCTGCCTTGTCGCTGAGGACGTCGGGGGCGACGACGTGGTGGGTGTGCAGCCGGTCGAGCCAGTCGAGCTGCACCGCGTCGGACTGGGTGGTCACGAACACGCCCGACAAAGTCGCCCGGGCCCGCAGCCCCTCCACGACCTCCACGTCGGCCTGGCAGCGCCCGTGGGTGATCACGGTGACGATGACGTCACGCGGGCTCTCGCGCTGCAGCCGCTGCAGCTCGCGGTCGAGCTCGAGAAAGACCCGGGTGGTGTTGCGCCCCCGCTCGCTGCGGAAGCACAGCAGGTACGGGATCTTCATCTTCGCCGACGATAGCTCCTGTCGTTCGTACAGCCGCGAGTCGAAGAAGCGCAGCCACACGAGCTCGCCGCGCAGGGTCATCTTCTTGGCCAGCGCCAGCGCCAGCCCGCGCGCAAATACCGTGCGCAGCCCGCGCATCGACGCCGACGAGTCGACGAGCAGGTAGTGCAGCCGCTCGCGCTGCGTGTCCTGCTTCTCGCGCCCGTAATAGAAGAGCTCGTTGTCGGCGTAGCGACGGTCGAACAGGTCGTCGTCGTAGGCCAGCTCCGACGGCAGCACGTTGTCGAGGTTGCCGCTGGTCTCGACGCTGGCGTACCCATCGACGCTGAAGGTCTGCACGCCCGAGGCCTTCTTGGTCTCGAGCACGCTTGGCAGCAGATCGAGCGAGAAGTTGGCGATGTCATGCACCGCCGGCGTCGCCAGCGCGCGGTACAGGTCGAGCAGGTCGGCGGCGCCGTCGTCGCCGACACCGCCCTCGCCCTTGAACATCTCGAGCAGCTTCAGGGTGTCGAGGTCGACCTCTTCAAGGCTGATGCGCAGCCGCGTGCGCGCCTCGACGACAGCGGCGAGCACGTCGCGGGCGTCAGCGACGGCGGCGGCGGTGACGTGCTGCGCGGGCTCGAGGTTCTCGTACGTCGGCGTCGTCAGCGGCAGCTTGCGGTTGTGGCCCTTGCGAACCACTGTCTGCTGCACCGGCTCGACGACCTTGGCGATCACCGCCGCCAGCAGCTCGTCGGGCAGCCCCGACGTCGACGCCTTCTGCGCCAGCTCGCTGCGGGCCAGGTCGGCCAAAAGCTCGCCGTAGCACGTCGCCAGCCGTTCCAGCGCGCCGTCGAGCTTCAAGCCCGGCCGCGCCGCCGCCGTCTTCCACGACTTGTCGCGCCGAAGCAGCGCCAGCTTCGCCGGCGGCTGCGTCAACAGCAGGCCGAGGTCGTGCACCAGGAAGAACGGCAGCCCGAGCCCCATCCCGTCGAGCAGGTTGTACCAGTGCGCCGCGCGCACCATCACCATCGCGTTGTCAGTGATCACCCGCGAGAACACGAGCCCGCCCAGCTCGCGCGCCACCACCAACTCGTCGAACTCGAAGACCGTCGCTGCCAGTGCCATGACGTCGCCTGCGCCCCTTCAGCCCGCGCGCCGCCCTCGCGCATCGTCGTCGTCGTCGTCGTCGTCGTCGTCGTCGTCGTCGTCGTCGTCGTCGCGCCGACTCCTCGACCACGACCTCGCCCTACACCTGGGCGCGCTTGCTGATGTCGCGCACCGGCCGCACCAGGTGCACGCCGCCGCCGCCGGCGTCGAAGGTCCGCCGCATCAGCTTCGCGCACTCCACGGCGGCCTCAGCGGGCGGAAAGCCCAGCTCGCGCACGTTGGAGATGCAGTTCTTCTCGGCGTTGTCCTGCCCGAGGCGCGGCTTGTACGCCGTGTAGATCGACAGCGAGTCGCCGGTGCCAAGGCCCGGGCGCTCGCCGACGAGTACGATCGTCGACCTCGCGCCGAGCAGCACCCCGATCTCGTCCTGCACCCCGATGCGCGCGTGCCGCACGAACAGGCTCTTGCCCACGCTGAACTGCTCGGCCGCGAGCGCCTGCAGCAGCGCCGGCAGCAGCTTCGGCGCCTGCTGCTCGGTCGCCACCGCGCTCAGGCCGTCGCCGACGATCACGACGACGTCGACGCCGCGCTTGCCCTCTTTGAGCAGGCGCTCGCGGCTCTCGTCGTTCAGGCGCCGACCTTGCTCGGGCTGCAGCAGGTACTCGGCGTGGTCCTTCGCCTTCGTCGCAAGCGAGATCAAGCCGTGCTTCGCCGCGAAGTCGGCGCCGACGCTCGAGTGCACGGCGTCGAGGGCGATGGCGTGCTCCGCCCGCAGCGTGATGTACGCGCTGGTTGTGTAGCGCGTGCCCACCCGCCCTTGCGCCAGCCGCGACGGGCTCGCCTCGACGACGCGCTGCACCTCGCCCTTGTCCTCGATGCGCTCGTGCCGCGCCGGCGGCGCGCAGCGCTTGTCGTCGTCGCAGCCGCCGCCCGCGTCGCTCGACGACGCTGAAGAAGAAGAGGGCGAGGACGAGGACGAAGACGACGCCGAAGAAGAAGAAGAAGAAGAAGAAGAAGAAGAAGAAGAAGAAGAAGAAGAAGAAGACCCGGTCAGCGTCTCGGTGACGACCTCGCGGACGAGCCGCTCGAGCAGCGCGCGATCGATGCTCATGGGTTTCTCCCGCCGCGTGTCCGCTGTGTGCCCCTGGCGCGCTCGACCTGCGACGACAGCGACGTCGACAGCGCCGCGCGCGACGCCGCACCGAAGATCGACGGGTCGCCGGCCTTCTTCGTCAGCTTGCCGTGGCGCCACAGGCCGGCGTCCTCCATCCAGCGCTCGAACTCGGGCGCCGGCCGCAACGACAGGATGTCGCGCAGCGCCGCGTTGTTGTGGAACGACGTCGTCTGGTAGTTGAGCATGACGTCGTCACCCATGGGGATGCCCATCAGGTAGTTCACGCCGGCCATGCCGAGCAGCAGCTCGAGGTTCTCTTGATCGTTCTGGTCGGCGTCGGCGTGGTTTGTGTAGCAGGCGTCGCAGCCCATCGGGATGCCGAGCAGCTTGCCCATGAAGTGATCCTCGAGCCCGGCGCGCGTGATCTCTTTGCCGTCCTGTAGGTACTCGGGCCCGATGAAGCCGACGACGCTGTTCAACAGAAAGGGCTCGTAGCGACGGGCCAGCCCGTAGGCACGGGCCTCCATCGTCACCTGGTCGGCGCCGTGGTGGGCGTTGGCCGACAGCGCCGTGCCCTGCCCGGTCTCGAAGTACATGACGTTCGGCCCCTTCGCCGTGCCCTCGCGGCTGGCAAGGTCATACGCCTCGTCGAGCAGCGCGACGGTGACGCCGAAGTTCTTGTTGGCGCCCTCGCTGCCGGCGATGGACTGGAACATCAGGTCGAGCGGCGCGCCGCGCTTCACCGCCTCCATTTGCGCGGTGATGTGGGCGAGCACGCAGTTCTGCGTCGGCACGCGTACGCGACGCATCAGGTCTTTGACCGCCTTCAGGATGTCGGCGGTCTTGTCGACGTCGTCGGTGGAGGGGTTGATGCCGATGACGGCGTCGCCGTTGCCGAACGACAGGCCGTCTTGAATGGCGGCGAGGATGCCGTCGACGCCGTCGCGCGGATGATTGGGCTGCAGACGCGACGACAGCCGGCCGGGCAGACCGATGGTGTTATTGCAGACCGCGGTGACGCGGACCTTCTTGCCGCCGGCGACGAGGTCCATGTTGGACATCAGCTTGGCCACCGCGGCGGCCATCTCGGGCGTCAGGCCGGGGCTGATGTCCTTGATCATGTCGCCGGTGGTGTCGTCGTCGAGGATAAACTCGCGCAGCTCGGCCACCGTCCAGCACGATACGCGCTGGTAGGCGCGCGTGGCCACCGGGTCGCGGGCGAGGCCGTCCTCGATGACGCGGGTGACCTCATCGAGCTCGTAGGGCACCGCGGGGTGCTCGCGCAGCTCCTTCAACTGCAAGCCGGCGAGCACGCGCTTGGCCGCCGCCATCTGCCGCATCGACGTCGCCGCGAGCCCCGCCTGCCGGTCGCCCGAGCGCGGCTCGTTGGCGCGCGCCATCACGTCCTTCACGTCGGCGAACGTGAACGTCTCTTGAAACAACGTCGTCGACAACCGCATGGCAGCGGCATCCTCGCCTCTTTCGGCCGCGATCTGCAAACCGACGTCCCGCCGGAGCGTGGGCGTCAGCTCAGGCGCCGCCGAGGCCGCGCCGGACCACGAGCTCCGTGCTGGGCGCGATGGGATGGCGGGGTGGCGGGGTCGGTCCCAGACCGGTCATCGAACCGGACGCCCCGCTGACCATCGCGGCGCCGTTCAACAAGAACGCGCTGACGACCCCGACCAGGGTGCTCGCCATGATCTCACCCGCCTGGGGTGCGGCCCGCACGAAGTGGTCGACGACGGCCGGCTCGGCCGCGGGCGTCGCCGTCGCCGCCGGGGGGCGGTCATTCGCCGAGACGACGGACCGGCCCGGAAACGGCGGCGATGCGGGAAAAATCGTCTTCATCTCAGACCTCCGCACCTTGGCGTTATCGGCTGGCCGGCAGGATGGTTGCTCGGGCGACGTGATCCTGGCGCGCCTTCGGCCGGACGTCGGCGCACCAGAGTTGCACGAGAAATCGAGCGACACCAGGCGCCCGGCGAGGAGCCACGCGAGCCCCGTCGGTCGGCAACGGGTCCCACGGGAGCAAGAGATGACGAAGGGCGACGAAGTCGCAGGCGCTCTTCCGTCCGCCTCTCAGCGCGAAAGCGGCGCCAGCCGCGCGGCGCTGGCCTCGGCGTCGGCGCGCTCGGGGCTGCCCGGCGCCAGCCGGGTCGCCGCCAGCCGGAAGTCGAGCATCGCCTGCTTCGAGTTGCCGAGCCCGTCCTGGGCCTGCGCGCGACGCCACAGCAGCCGACCCGACAGCGGGCTGTCGAGGCCCTGGTCGGCCGCCAGCGCGAAGTTGAACGCCTCGATGGCCCCCTGGAAGTCGCCGACGCGCAGCGACGCCTCGCCACGCTCGAGCAGCGGCCGCTGTGTCTCGGCGACGAGCCCGTTCATCATCCCGCTGCCCTTCACGTCGGTCTGCTGCAGCTGTCGGTCCATGCTCTGCTGGCCCGCGCGCACGAACGCCCCCACCGACCACACGCCGACGCCGGCGACGACGACCACCACGCCCCCGGCGACGAGCCACCACGGCACCGCGGGCGCCGCGGGCGCCGAAGGCGGACCACCCGCGTCGAAGCCCGCCGACGACGACGTCGACACCGCCGCCGCCCGCGCCGCCGGCGTCGCCACCCGCAGACCGCCGGTGCGCACGCCTTGCACCAGCTCGGCCGACGACAGCCGCCCCGACGTCGCCGCCGGCGCGCTCGCGGGCAGCGCCTGCGTCCGCGGCGCAGCGCCCGGCGGCGGCAGCAGCGCCGTGACCTCGTCGAGGCCGGTGAGGTCGACGAGCTGCTGGCGCGCGACGACGTCGTCGGGCTTCACGAGCAGGTAGCGCTTCAGGTAGCGCGTCGCGAGCACCGGGTTCTTGTGGCCGCGGTACAGGTTCGCGAGGCGCCGCAGCACCGCCGGCGACTCGGGGGCGTCGATGAGCTCGCGCTCGGCGGCGGCGACGCGCGGGTCGTCGACGGGGTCGAAGCGCAGGCCGTGGCGCCCGGTCAGCTCCTCGATGAGCCGCTGCGCCTCGGGGTGCGCGGGCGCCAGTGTGCGCGCGCGGAATGCCGGCAGCGCCGCCTGCTCCGGCGACGACGACAACGCCGCCCGCGCCGCGCGCAGCTCGGCCACCGCGGCGTCGATGAACAGCGCCCGCGCCGCGCCGTCGGGGTCGCCCACCAGCCGCGCGCCCAGGTCAGGCATCAGCGCCTGCACCTCGTCGAGCAGCGGCCGCAGCGTCACGAGCGCGGCCTGCGCCGTCGGCGTGCGCCGCGCCCGGTCCTTCTGCAGCAGGCCGTCGATGACCGCTTCGAGGGCGGGCGGACACGCCGGCAGCGCGTCGACGGACTGTAGCGACGGCCCCGTCGTCTGGCGCAGCAGGCTCGAGGCGATGTTGTTGCTCTGGTAGGGGTTCGCGCCGGCCAGCAGCCGGTAGGCGAGCATCCCGAGTGAGTAGAGGTCGGAGCGGCCGTCGAGTTCGCGCTCGCCCAGCGCCTGCTCGGGGCTCATGTACGCCGGCGTCCCGATGATATCGCCTGTCGCCGTCAACGCCTCTTCGCCCGACAGCCGCGCGATGCCGAAGTCCGACAGCTTCACCGACCCCGACCGCGTGCACAGCACGTTGGCCGGCTTGATGTCACGGTGCACCACGCCCTGCGCGTGAGCGACGTCGACGGCTCCGAGCAGCTCGCCCAACCACAGCGCCACCGCCGCCGGCGGCAGGCGCGGCGCCCGCTTCAACACGTCCACCAGCGTGCCGCCGTCGCAGAACTCCAGCGCCAGGAACATCGCCCCCGGCTCGACGCCAAAGCCCTGCACGCGCACGATGTGCGGGTGCACGAGCGCCGCCGACGCCCGCACCTCGCGCTCGAAGCGGGCGACGAAGCCGTCGCTCGCCGCGATGTGCGGCAGCATCTCCTTGAGTGCCACGATCTCGCCCGTCGGCCGGAAGACCGCCCGCGACACCCGGGCCATGCCGCCCACGCCGAGCGGCGCGTCGACGGCGTAGTCGGACAGCCTCGTCGATGGCGTCAACGCCTCACCGCTTCCATTGGCGCACGGCGGCGACGTCGAGCAGCGGCGCACCCGGCGGCTGCTTCGTCTGCTGCTCGAGGTGGCGGTCGAAGCCCCAGTCGCGGAGGGGGGCCGCGTAGACCGAGCCCTGCCGCGGCGCGCGGTTGTAGACCGTCGACCAGCCCACGACGAACGAGCCGCGGATGTTCAAGATCTTGTTGCGCCAGTCCTCGACGAAGCGAGGGAAGTTCTCGAGCCCGCCCGAGTACTGCCCCGGCGTGTTCGTCGTCGGCGTCCAGCCCGACACCAGCTCCATCCGCAGCGTCGTCTCCGTGGCTTGCTCGCCGCCGTTCACCGACTTCGACCAGCGCGACTTGTTGTCGACCCAGGCGTTGCTGAGCACGTGGGTGACGTCGCCGGCGACGAGCACCGGCACCCACGGGCTCGATGGCGTCAGGTCCTCGGGGTTGCTGCCGACGTTGACGTCGCCAAGGACGAAGACCGGCAGATTGGTGGCGATGGTGAGCCCGTTCGGCAGCGTGCCGGTGGCGTCGGTCAGGTCGGGGCGCGGGTCGACGGCGTTGTTGACGTTGCGGGCGTTGAAGATGCGCAGCGCCGTCGGCCGCGCCGCCTTCATCGTGCCTGTGCCCGCGTACAACTCGCACGACGGCAGCTTGAAGCCGGTGATCTTGTTGCCGTCGGCGGCGTCGAAGACGGCGTGGTTGACGAGCGAGCCCGAACCCGCCCCGGTGCACAGCGGATAGACGAGCGCCTGGTTCTCGATGTTCTTTTCCGTCGGCAAAATGTCGTCTTCCTTCTGCTTGATGACGGCGGGCTGGTTCGCGTCATCGACCGGGGGGCACGACGGGTTCGGCGGGTTCGATGACGCACAGCCCTGCGGCGGCGGCTCGTCCGCCGCAGGTTCCATCATCGACCGCTCCCACGTCGACGAGATCCACACGATCCCGTTGAACGGCTCGGCGGTGAAGTACGCGCCAAGCTCACCCGTCGTCGCCGTGGCCAGCGCGTGCTGAAAGGCGGCGACGTCGAAGTTGATCGGGATGACGTTGGCGCGCTCGCGCACCCGGTCCGCCAATGGACGGCTCTGCTCGAATCTGTCGACGTGCCCGCTGCGGAACCCCGAGCGCGTGCCGCGCAGCAGGCGCTCGCCCGGGCTGTCGGGAGCGGTGATCGCCGCGGCCTGCGGTGGGTTGGCCTTGGTCGTCTGGTCACAGGTGGGGGGAAACAGGACGGGCGCGTTGAAGGCCTCGATGGCGCCATCGCCGTCGCAGCGCACGCCGGGCCGCCAGATCGCGCTGCCGCTGCCGGTGTCGCGGGCGAGGACGCCGTAGGAGATCACCGCCGGCGGATCGCTCGTCGACGTCGTCAGGTCGCCGGCGGCGTTGTAGCGGTAGTACGAGTAGCGCTTCGGCCGCGTCGACCAACCCTGGCTGGTGGCCAGCTGGTTCTGGCCCACGGCGCGGTTCGCCGGCTCGACGCCCTCCTCGCCCGTCGTCGTGTAGATGCCGGCGTGGTCGGACCAGATGGCGATGCCCGGCCAGGCGTCGGGGTTGGTGCGGTCGCGCAGGTACCACACACCGTTGATGATCCGGATGTCGGCCTGGTACGCCAGCTTCTGCCGTTTGACGTCGGCGCTGTCCCTCGAAAGCACCGGATCGACGAGGATCCGCGTCGTCGGGTTCATCATCGACGGGCTCACGGCCGACGCGTCGTAGCCCCTCTGCACCGAGACCGCGCCGAACACCGGTATCCGCAGCAGCGGCACGTTGTGGGCCGCGTCGAGCAGCCGACCGCCGTACTCGCTGAGCGCGAACGACGCCCACGTCGCCGTGCGCGACCCGTTGCCGAAGTTGCGGAAGTCCGCGGTGTCGGGCTCGATGGAGTCGTTGTTGGCCGGCGGCGGGTTCACGTCGAAGTTCGCGCCGTCGACGAAGGCCACCTTCACCGGCTGCGCGTCCGTCGCCCCGGTGCCGTCGCGACACGCCCCATCCGACGTGTGCCGGATGTCGCCGTGGGCGGTCACGCGGTCGAGCCACAGCGCGTTGCCCGCGCCGATGCACAGCGTGCCGTTGGCGTGCACGCGCCCCGTCGCCGCCATCTCGGGACCCGGCGCCCAGTCGGTGTAGGGCTGGTCCGAGAACACGAAGAACTGGAACATCCCGATCTTGCCCAGCGTCACCGACTGCTCCTGCCGGCACATCCAGCCCGTCGAAGAGCGCATCGCGCCGAAGCTCAGCGTCACGCCGTCCTGCGCCGCCATCATCCCCTTGAATGGCCCGGACGAAAGCGGCTCCAGCACCCGGCCGCCCACCGCGGCGATGTCGAAGTCCTGCAGCACGTAGCCCGGCGTCGGCGCCACGAACGACGGCAACAGCGGGCCGCGCCCGAGCGCCTGCACGTGGGATTTCAGCCCCGCGCTCGTGGCGGTGCCCGCCGTGCGCGCGAAGTAGTCGGCGGCGGCGATGGTCGCCAGCCGGCCGACGCCGTCGCAGACGTAGAACGCCTTGCGGCGGCCCACCATGTTCTCCGTCGACCGCGCGCCGGCGCCGAGCACGAACAGCATCGACGACAGACCCACCGCCAGCAGGATCAACATGACGATCACGAAGGGCAGCGCGTAGCCCCGTCGTCGTCGGCGGTGCGGCGCACGTCGCGGCGGTCGGGCAGAGAGTCGGGCAGAGAGTCGGGCAGAGAGCCGGACAGAGAGCCGGACAGAGAGCCGGACAGAGAGCCGGACAGGGAGCCGGACAGGGAGCCGGACAGGGAGCCGGACAGGGAGCCGGACAGGGAGCCGGGCAGAGAGCATCGTGGCGACCCTCAGAAGAACACCAGCAGGTTGCGCAGCATCGCGTGACCCACACCCTTGCGCAGCAGCACGCCCTGCAAGGCGCCCGTCGTCGTCAACGTCGGCCCGTTGAAGGCCCGCTCGGTGCGCACCGGCGCGTCGACGAAGCGCACGCCCGTCACCACGCCGAACGACACCATGCGCAGGTGGTCGTCGCGCGTCCCCGCCGGCAGCGCGTCGGCGGCGACGTTGCCGAGCCACTCGTCGGTGGTCGAGGGGCCTTCGACCAGCCTGCCGTTCTCGGGGGCGCCGTCGTAGCCGAAGGCGACCTGGAAGTCGTAGACGCCGGAGAACACGACGCGCTGCTCGTCGTCGTCGGCGGTGCCGTCGCCGTCCTCGTCGTACCACTCCATCAGCCGGCGATCGACGTGGTCGACGAACAGCGTGCGCGGGCGCACCGCCACCACCGAGCCGCCGACGAGCGCCGACAGCGACGTCGGCTCGCGCTCGCCGTCGCCCGTGCCCACCGCCGGCGTCGCCGGCTCGGTGGCGTCCAGGTGCGACACCGCCGACAGGCCGAACTGGCACGGGACCTCCGTCGCCTGCGTCGCCTGCCGCATGATCCACCGATCGTCGCGCACGAGCACCAGCGGCATGTCGTCGTACTGGTTCGCCGCGCCGCTCGTCGGCGTGGCGCTCCAGTCGGAGCAGCAGCTGCCGTCGGCATTCTGCTGCACCGTCACCACCGTGTTCGTCAACGCCGTGATCGGGCACGCCGCCCGTGCGGGGTCGACGTCGAGCAACGTCAGCCGGTCGGAGCCCGCGCACGTCGGCAGACCGTTGCGGGTGCCGCAGGCCTCTTCGCGCCACAGGGCCGTCCACGGTCGCACCGCGCCGCCCCCCGCCGCCTGCGCGTTGCCGACGAGGAAGTCGACCAGGCGTCGCGCGTCCGAGTCGACCTGCGCGCGCTTCTCTTCGTAGCGCATGCTGCGCGTCAGCCCCACCGCCAGCGACGCCGCCGTCGCCACGATGACGCCGGCGATGGACAGCGCGATGGCGAACTCGAGGACCGAGAACGCGCGTCGGTGGCCAGGGCGTGGGCGAGGGCTGCGTGCCATGTCAGTTCCGGTGCGTCGTCAGTACCAACGACTGCGCGCCGGTGAACGCTTGTTCGGTCCAATTGACGGTGACGTCGAGCTTGCGGCTGCCGCTCACCGGACCCGGCGTCGCCCGCCACGTCACGCTGTACAGGCCGCCGGTGGTCACCGGGGTGCCGTCGGCGCCGAAGCGCAACGGCGGCGTCGGACGGACGGCGCCGTCGACGGCGATGTCGACGTCCTCGCGGTAGCGCAAGAGCAGCTCTTCGACGACGCGCTCACCGACGTGCAGCGCCACCGAGACCTTCTCCTGGTGGGCCTCGAGCGACGTCGCCGAGCGGTAGCCCGAGACCATGGCCGTCACGCCGATCCCAAGCAGGGCCGAGGCGATCAGGACCTCGATCAACGAGAAGGCACGGGCAGGGCGGCGCACGCGTCGACGATCGCGCCGTCGACGTGCGGATGCAAATCCGTGGCCGGCGGAGAGACAGAACAGATCAGGCCGCGCCCATCGGCATGGCGCCGCCTGCCGACGCGCGACGTTGTAGAGCACCGCCGCCGTCGCCAGCGTCACGGTCGTCGGACCCGCTCCCGCGCCTCGTAGGTGACGATCGCGTCGGCGCCCGCCCGGCGCATCGACAGCAGGCACTCGTCCACCGCCCGGCGGAGGTCGAGCTGCCCCTTCTCGGCGGCGGCCACGAGCATTGCCCGCTCGCCGCTCACCTGGTACGCGAACAGCGGCAGGTCGCAGCCGTCGCGGGCCTCGCGCAGCACGTCGAGGTTCGTCAGCGCCGGCTTCACGAGC
>VGSZ01000062.1 GCA_016874845.1 Deltaproteobacteria bacterium | reverse complement strand
CCGCACCAACGCGCTGGTGGGCAGCTGCGCGCAGGTGGGCAAGCGCGTGCACCTGTCGGCGGCGGCTCAGGTGGGCGGCGTGCTCGAGCCGGTGGGGGCCCTGCCGGTGATTGTCGAGGACGACGTGCTCGTCGGCGGCAACTGCGGCGTCTACGAAGGCACGATCGTCAAGGCCCGCACCGTGCTCGGCGCCGGCGTCGTGCTCACCCGCAGCACCCGCGTCTTCGATCTGGTGCACGAGCGCGAGATCGCCGCCACCGGCGACAGCCCCCTGGTCATCCCCGCCGGCGCTGTCGTCGTGCCTGGCAGCCGGCCGGCGTCGTCGGCGTGGGCGAAGGAGCGCGGGCTGCAGCTCAGCGCGCCCTTGATTGTGAAGTACCGCGACGACAAGACCGACGCGAAGGCCGCCCTCGAGCAGGCCCTGCGCGCCTGAGACCGACGACGGCGCCGCCGGATCACGTTGCCGCCCGACGTGTCGACGCTCCCATGGTCATGCCCGCGGCCCCCCCTGAGCAGGTCGGTCCCCGCCCGGCGGCGCTGTTGTCGTGGCGACGCTCGGTGGGCCGCCTGCTGCGGCTGGGCGGCGGCTCCGACCGCAACGAGGTGACCCGGTTCGTCGGCGGTGACGACGCCTTCGGCGCGACGCTCGGCGCCATCGAGCGGGCGACGACCCGCGCCTGGCTCGAGCCGTACGTCTTTTGCCCGACGCCCTTGGCCTGACGGTGCTCGACGCGCTGCCCCGCGCCGCCGCCCGTAGCGCCGACGTGCGGCTGCTCGTCGACTACCTCGGCTCGCTGGACGTGGTTCCAGCGACGACGGCGCTGGCGGTCGTCGGTGGTCAGGTCGCCGTGTTCAACCCGACGCTGCATCTGTCGTGGCGGCGGCGCCTGCCGCTGACGATGCGCGTCCACCGCCGCGCGCGCTGGCGGCGGCTGCGCGGCGCGTCGTCGTTGTCGAGGTGCTTCCCGCCGGCGTGTCCGACGTGCCGCTGGCCGCCGTCGCCGCCCGCCACCTGTGCGGACGGCTGCTGCGCGGCGACGTGCGCATCTGGGAGCTCGGTGGCGGGCGCCAGCTGCACGCCAAGACCGCCGGCGTCTTCGACGGCCGCGGGGCGGAGCGCACCGACGCTCTGAACCCTGACGATCGCTCCGACGTGAAGGAGGTCGTCGCCGGGCCGGCGCTGGGCTTCGGCACCGAGCGGCGCTGGTAGGCCAGACCACGTCCAGCCCGGTCCGCTGGAGCGGGCGGGCGGACCGGCGCCTGCGGGGCGTGTCGGTCTGTGCGACACATGGCGACGCTTTCATGGTCCGTGGGAAAGTCCCCGACCGTGAGCCCGATCGTCCCGAAACTGTCCGGCGACCGTGCCCCCGGCATGTCCGACGCGGCGCCGCGGGTGTTGGCGCTGCATCGCTTGATCTCCGACGAGGAGGCGGCCCGCGCCATCGAGTACGGCCGCGCCCGCCGTCCGCCGCTGTTCCCCGTCGAGCAGACGCTGCCGGCGACGTTGGCGGCGCTGCAGGGGGGCTTCCACCTGTCGGGGCGGGCGTTCCTCGAGCACTGCTGCCGTTTCCTCGGCGTCGGTCCGTGGGACCCCGACGGCATGCGTCGCCGCTTCACGGTGCGCGCGCTGCTGAGCGACCTCGCCTGGTGCCTGCTCGACGAGGACGACGAAGAGGGATGCGTCGTCACCGCGACCTTGTTCGCGCGCATCCTCGCCGACGAAGACCGTGAATTGCTGCCGATGGATTTCCTGCAGGTGATCACCGACAAGTACGTCGAGCGCACCCGCTACCTGCTGCCGCTCCTGCACCACTACGCGCGCACCGCCATAGAGAGCGCCACCGATCGCAAGAGCCCCGACGTCTACCTGTTCCTGCGCGACGGCCTGTGCTTCTGGCCGGCGTTCCTCGCTCTGCAGCGCGACGCCGCCCACCGCCCGACGCTGCGCCACCTGATCTACACGCGCCCGCTGCGCCAGCAGCGCCAGCCGCCGCTCGTCACCACCGGCGACTGCGTGGGCTGCGTCGTCGAGCCGCTGCGACCCATGCAGTCCGGCACGCTGCTCGACGTCGGCTTGTACGGCACGCTCATCCAGACCCTGCACGACACCGGCTTCCTCGAGCGCGACAACGCGGTGTTTTTCCTTGGCAGCAAGAACCCCTACATCTCCGGGTTCATGAACCAGTGGAAGAAGCTAGACGGCACGACCTCGTCGGTCAACGAGATCGTCGCGATGATCGATACCGTCGAGTGCTTGATGAAGCCGGTGCAGCTGGTGACGAAGATGGACCAGCCGGGAGGACGCGTCTTCCTGCGGCTCGGCGACCCGATCTCGTTCTTGTGCGCCGCCCGCTTCATGCGCGAGCTGTACCACTACGCCGGCGACGTCGCCGTGGGGCCGATGACCGGCTGGTACCTCGAAGAGCCGATCCCCGCCTGGAAGGACGCCAGCGACTTCATCGCCCGCTGGAACGTGCCGTCCTGCCTGCCGCCCACCGCGTTCGCCGTCCGCCAACCCTGACCGTCGCCCGGCGACGCGCCCATCCTCCCCCTGTCCGGAACATCGACCTTTCGACGGAGCACGAAGTGAACCTGTCCGAGCCGTTTCACAAGGCAAAGAAAGAGGGCCGTCTGGGCCTGATCGTCTATACCATCCCCGGCTTCCCGTCGGCGGCCGACTCGAACGAGATCATCGGCTGGATGCAGCGGACCGACGCCGTGTCGATCATCGAGAACACCGTCCCGGTGTCGAAGGGGTTCTCGGACCACGCCAACGCCACCATCCGCGCGGCGCACACGGCGGCGACGAAGAACGCCACCGAGGCGATGGTCTACGAGCGCTGGACCAAGCCGTCGCTGTGCGTGCTGTACCAGTCGACGTCCGACGAGATGGGCTTCGAGGGCGTGTGCCAGCGCGCCAGCGGCATCTTCGACGGCATGATCCTCGAGTGGAGCGAGCCGAACGAGAAGCCCTACGTCGACATCGCGAACAAGCACGGCATCGAGCTCGTGCAGTGCATCGGCCCGTGGCACACGACGGAGCGCATCGGCGAGATCATGCAGAACGTCCGCCCCGGCGGCCTCGTCTACCTGATGTCCGCCGAGATGACCGGCGCCGACCTGTTCGACAACGACAAGCTCGCCGACTGCATCGCCCGCGCGCGCTCGTTCCGGCCCGACATCGTCGTCGCCGCCGGCTTCGGCGTCCGCACCGCCGACCACGTGCGCACGCTGGCTCGCGTGCGGGGGCTCGACGGTGTGATCATCGGCACCGAGTTCTTGCGCCAGATCGAGAACGGCGCCGCCACGGCGAAGGCGTACCTGCAGGAGATCTTCGCCGCGCTGCCTCTGCCGGCGTCGTCGTCGTCGTCGTCGGCCACGTCGCCGAAGGGAGCCTGAGGCCATGGCCCGCAACCACTCGCTGTGGAACGCCGGCAGCCGGCGCACCCGCGTCAAGCTGTGCGAGTTCGAGTCCCTCGACGCCGCGTATCCGGCGACGCTGGCCGGCGCCGACGCGCTGGGCTTTCACATCTTCAAGCACCACGACGTCGACTACAAAGTCCAGCTGTTCGCCACGATCTTCGCCCACCTGCCGGCGGCCGCGAACCGCACGCTGCTGACGGACCTCGACCGCGACGTCCTCGAGCAGAAGGTCATGGCGAAGCTCGAGTGGGACTCGGTGCAGCTGTATCCCGACTGGACCCCCGCCGAGGTCCGCGCGTTCCGTCAGACCATCGGCGACGTGAAGATCCTGAAGGTCATGTCGGCGCAGTCGACCGAGAACGTCGTCGACGACCGCGCCTTCCTCGACCGCTACAAGGACGTCGCCGATGCCATCCTGCTCGACTCGTTCCGCGCCGGCGGCACCGGCAAGCTCGCCGACCTCGACCACTGCCGCGACGTCGTGGCGCTGTCGCCGCTGCCGGTGTTCCTTGCCGGCGGGCTCACCGTCGACAACGTCGGCGCCGCCATCGAGCACGTCAAGCCCTTCGGCGTCGACGTCGAGACGGGCGTGAGCGACCGCATCCCCGGCGGGCCGCTCATCAAGAACCTCGACAAGTGCACGCGCTTCCTGAACGCGGTACGCGTCAACGACGTCAAGAACGGCCGCGTGTGACGAGGCCGCCGTTTCCGTCCCCCGAGCCACCCACGACGACGACGCCATGACCGGATCGCTCTTCCCGCTGACGTTGACCGAGCGCCGCTTCTGGCTGTGGGAGCACCTGTTTTCGGGCGCCCGCGTGGCCAACCTCGGCGTCCGCGTCGACGTGCAAGGGGCTCTCGATGTCGATGCGTGGCGTCAGGCGTTCGCGGCGCTGGCGCTCGCGCCGGCGCTGCGCACGCGCATCGTCGAGCACGACGGCGAATTCTGGGGGCGGCTCGGCGACCCCGGCAAGCTGCAGGTCGTCGACCACGCCACCGACGCCGACGTCGAGCGCGCCTACGCCGACGTCGTGCGGGCGCCGTTCGCCCACGGCGAAGACGCGCTGCTGCGGGGGCGTCTGCTGCGCTTGTCGCCCGACAAGGCGATGTTCGTCGTCGGCACGCACCATGCGATGGTCGACGGCTGGAGCTTCGCCAGCGCCCTGCCGCGGGCCTTCGGCGCCGCGCTGCGCGGCCGGCCACCCGCGTGGGACGCCGAGCGCTGGCTCGCCGAGCGCAAGGCCGCGCCGCCGCCCGATCCGAAGAAGGTCGACGCCGACCGCGCCTTCTTCGCCGAGCGCTTCAAAGACGCGAGCCCGCTGCCGTACCCGACGCCAAAGACGCCGCCGGCGGCGTCGAGCGGGCGCGGTCACGAGGCGTTTGTGCCCATCCCGCGCCCGCTGCTCGAGCGCACAGAGGCGTTTGCGTCCAGCGTCGGCGCGCGCCCGGTGCACGTGTGGCTGGCGCTGTTGATGGCCGAGGTGGCGCGGGCCACCGGCAGCCGCGACGTGCTGACGGCGACCACCAGCGCCAACCGCAGCGTCGACAAGGACGCCGACGGGCTCGACGAGCGCAGCATCGGCTGCACGATGCGCTCGAACCTGCTGTTCGCCCGTCTGGACGAGCACAGCTCGTTCGTCGACGTCGTCGGCAAGGCCCGCGCCGCAGTGCGCGAGGGCCTGGCCCACCCGGAGTTCGTGCTCGAGGATCTGGGGCAGCTCGGCGACGACGCGCCGAGCGTCGGCACGCTGCTCAACTACCTGCCGGTCAAGGCGTGGGACGACGACCTCGACGGCCTCGTCGTGCACAGCGAGCGCGTCTTCCACGGCGGCACCGGCACGCGCACGGCGCTGTCGGTGAACGCCGCCGACACGACGCCGCAGCTGCTGGTTCACCTCGACGCTGACGTCTTCGCCGCCGACGCCGCAGGCCGCATGGGGCGACGACTGCTGGGCATGCTTGACGCCGCCCTCGCCGATCCGTCCACCTCGTTCGCCCGGCTGCCGCGCCTCGTCGACGAGGATCGCGCGGCGATCACCCGCGCGCAGGGCGCCGCCGCAAGCCGCACGCCGGTGGTGGGCGGCACCCTCGACGCGCTGCTTGTTGCCGACTTCGACGTCGACGACGCCGTCAACCCGCGGCCGGCGCTGGTGCACGACGACCGCGTGATCGGGCGGCGCGAGCTGTTGCGTCGTGGCAAGCACCTCGCGCGGCACCTCGTGCAGCGCGGCGTCGGCCCCGGCCGCTACGTCGTCTTCCAGCTGCACGACCCGCTGCACGTGCTGCAGGCCATCGTCGGCGTCGTCTTCGCCGGCGGCGCGTGGGTGCCCACCGACATCACGTCGCCGGCGGCGCGCTTCGCCTCCATCGTCGAGGCCTGCGACGCCGCCCTCGTGCTCACCGACGACGACGTGCGCGCGATGCTCGAGCGCCCCGTCGACGGCGACGTCGCGCTGCCGAAGCCGGTGCCTGCCGACCCCGTCTACGCGATCTTCACGTCGGGCAGCACCGGCAAGCCCAAGGGCGTGATCCTGTCGCACGACTCCGTGGTGTCGCAGGTGCAGGGGCGGCACGGGCTCGACTTTCCGCTGGTGCACTCGTGCCTGAACTTCGCGCCGTTCTACTTCGACGGCTCCATCGAGCCGCTGCTGTGGACGCTGACCACGGGCGGCACGCTGCACCTGCTGGACGAGGAGCAGCGCAAGGACCCGGCGCTCGTGCGGCGGCTGCTGCGCGATCGGAGGATCACGAACACGTCGGCGGTGCCGACGCTGTGGTCGGCGGTGCTCGAGAGCGACACGCAGCCGCTCAACGACCTGAAGTTCGTGATCGTCGGCGGCGAGGCGCTGACGGCGCCGCTCGTGAAGAAGCACAAGGAGCAGGCGCCGCACGCGCGCTTCGTCAACGAGTACGGGCCGACGGAGTCGACGGTGTATGCGACGGCGTGGGACGTGCCGCTCGACCCGCTGCCGACGACGATCCTGATCGGTACGTCGGCGCCCCACGTCACCTGCCACGTGCTCGACGCCTTCGACCAGCCGGCGCCCGCCGGCGAGCCGGGCGAGCTCGTCGTCAGCGGCCGCGGCGTCGCCGATGGCTACCTGAAGATGGCCGAGCAGACGGCGAAGGTCTTCGTGCCCGACCTGTGCGTGCCGGGCGAGCGCGCCTACCGCACCGGCGACGTCGTGCGGATGCACGACGACGGCAACATGGAGTGGCTGGCGCGCAAGGACGATCAAGTGAAGGTGCGCGGCGTGCGCATCGAGCTCGGCGAGGTCGAGGCCGGCCTGGCGCAGCTGCCCGGCGTGCTCGAGGTCGCCGCCGTCGTGCGGGGCGGGCGTCTGGTGGGCTACATCGCGCCGGCGGTGCACACCGAGACCCAGGCGCTGGCGCTGCTCGCCGACAAGCTGCCGGTGACGATGATCCCGTCGTCCCTCGTCGCGCTGCCGGTGTTGCCCAAGAGCGGCAGCGACAAGATCGACAAGAAGAAGCTGCCCGAGCCGCAGGCCACCATCGAAGAGGTCGTGGCGCCGCGCCCGGGCCTCGAGGCGACCATCGCCGCGATCTGGGCCGACGTGCTGTCGACGTCGCCCATCTCAGCCACGCGCAGCTTCTTCGCCTACGGCGGCCACTCGCTGAAGGCGGCCATCGTCGTCGCGCGCCTGAAGCAGGCGCTCGGCCGCGACGTGCCGCTGTCGTCGCTGATGACCGCGCGCACCGTGCGCGGGCTGGCGGAGGCGCTGGAGCCGACGTCGTCCTCGTCGACAACGACTGCGACCACGGCGCCGGCGTCGAACCCGGCGGCGCGGCTCGTGATCCCGCTGCAGGAGCCGGCGCAGCGGGCGAAGGGGCCGGTGGTGGTGTTCCTGCCGGGGATCGGCGGCCACGTGTTCACGTTCACCGGGATCGCCGAGCGGTTGCGGTACCGCGCCGTCGGCCTGCGGGCGTGGGGCGCCGAGCGCGGCGAGGTGCCGTTGTCGACGTTGGCGGCGATGGCGGACAAGAACCTGGAGGCGCTGGCGGCGGCGGGGATCAGCGAGTTCGCGCTGGCCGGCTACTCGATGGGCGCGCGCGTCGCGTTCGAGATGGCGGTGCAGCTGGCCGACCGGGGACAGAAGCCGGCCCGCCTGTTTCTCTTCGACGCCATGGCGCCGGGCTACCCGAAGAAGCTGCCGCTCGCCGAGCGCGCCTGGCTGCACGCGACGACGTTCCTGCGCGCCGACCGCGCCGGCAAGGTTGCCTACGTCAAGGACCGCGTCACGAGCATCCGCAACAAGGTCGCCTTCGCCCGCGGGGACGCGGCGGCCTTCGTCGACGAGATGCCCGACGTCGACCCGACGCTGCGTCCGCAGCTGGAGCAGCTGTGGGGCACCGCGGCGCTCGCCAACGAGGCGTGGTGGCCACGGACTGCCATCGACGTGCCGGTGACGTTGTTCACAGCGTCGACGCCCATCCAGTGGGTGGGGCAACGGATGGACGACCCGCTGCTCGGCTGGGGCGGTTGGCTCAAGCGCCCCATCGACAACGTCGTCCTCGACGGGCTGCACCTCGAGCTGTTCGAGGCACGCAACCACGCCACCATCGCCGCGGCCATCGACGACGCACTTGGCTGAATGCGCTACGACCGACCCGAGGTCGAAGGCATGCAAACCAGGATCAAGCTCGGAGTGCGAGCGACCGGTCACGTCGGCGGGCTGCTCGTCCGGCGTCTGCGGCACGGGCCGGCGCGTCCGTCGTGGCCGCTCGCCTACGAGCTCGCCGTGGGCTACGTCCGCTGGCGCTTCGCGCTGCCGATGTCGTTCTCCGACGCCCGCCGCAGTCTCGACGAGGTACCCGCCCTTGGCGCGCTGCGCGGCGTGCAGACGACGGAGCGCGCCTATGGCGGCGTCCGCTGCGTCGAGCACACGCGCGCGTCGCCGTCGTCGCAGTCCGCGTCGCCGTCGTCGTCGGCGGGCGCGCGCGACGAGCGCGTGCTCGTCTACCTGCACGGCGGCGGCTACTGCACCGGCTCGCCGTGGTCGCACCGCCCGATCCTCGGCGCGCTGACGCGGACCCTCGGCGCGCGCGTCGTCGCCGTCGACTACCGGCTCGCGCCCGAGCACCCCTGTCCGGCGGCCATCGACGACGCGCTCGCGGTGCTGCGCGCGCTGCTCGCCGACGGCGTCGCGCCCGAGCGGCTGTGGCTCGCCGGCGACTCGGCGGGCGGCGGGCTGACGCTCGCGACGCTGGTGGCCGCGCGCGACGCGGGCCTGCCCACGCTCGCCGGCGCCGTGCCGCTGTCGCCGTGGACGGACCTGACCGGCGGCCAGCCGAGCCACGGCGCCCACGGGCTCGACTACCTGCCCGAGCCCGAGCGCCTCGTGACCTACGCGCGCGCCTACGCCGGCGCGCTGCCGCTGACGGACCCGCGGGTCTCGCCGCTGCACGCCGACCTGCGTGGGCTGCCGCCGCTCTTGGTGCTGGTCGGCGGCGCCGAGCGCCTGCGCGACGACGGCGTGCTCGTCGCGGCGCGCGCGAAGGAGGCCGGCGTCGACGTCACGCTGCACGTCGAGCCCGACGAGATCCACGTCTGGCCGATGTTCGCGCCGTGGTCGCCGCGCGCGCAGGACGCCATCGATCGCGTCGCCGCCTTCGTCGACCGCACCGCGCGCTGACCCGCCCGGCGATGACGCGGTCGCCCCGCACGCGCGGGCAGCCGTCGCGGCCGCTCGCCGGCGCACGTCGCCGTGGCCTACGCTCGCGGCATGTCCGCAGCGCGCACGCTGGCCCTCGTCATCGTTGGCACGCTCGTGGCGTTCTGGGCGGCGGGCGCCACCCTGCCGGACCCGGTGTGCGACCGCCTGCCGTTCGCGAATCCTGACCTCGCCGACGGCTGGGGCTCGACGTGCTGCGGGCGCACGAACCCGCACCGCGGCGTCGACTCCCCGCAGGCCGCTGGCACGAACATCCCGGCCGTCGCCGACGGCACCGTGGTCGTGAAGACGAGCACCGGCTGTCTCGGCAACGTCGTGGTCGTGCAGCACGCCGACGGGGTGTGCTCGGGTTATGCGCACATGCAGACGCAGAGCTCGCTTTCGCTGGGGGACCGCGTCACCCGCGGACAGCACGTGGGCAGGGTGGGTGCCACAGGCACCTGCCAGAGCGGCGCGCACCTGCACCTGACGCTGTCGCGTCGGCGCGACGGCTACTTCACCGGCACCACCGCCGACCCCTACGCCTACATCATGGACCACCTGACCTGCGATCGGCTGCCGACCGGCGTCGTCGACGTCGTCGGCTGCGACACGGTCACCGGCGCGGCGCTCGAGCCCGACGACGCCACCGCCGCGATCGCGGCGCGGGTGAGCTTCGGCGGTCCCACCGGCGCGGCCGCGTCGGTGGAGCGCGAGGTCGTCGCCGACGTCGTCCGCGCGACCGACTGCGCGGGGGCCAGTCAGCCCTGCGCCCACGGCTTCGTCGTCGCCGTGCCCGCCGCGCTCAAGGACGACGTCGCGCACCCCGTCGATGCATACGGCGTCGACGCCGCCGGTCGCACGGCCTTGTGGACGGGAGCGCCGCAGGACCGGCGCTGCGCTCCGCCCGCGTTGCCTGTGCACGTGGCCGGCAGCGCGCGCCGGCTCGTCGGCGAAGACGTCCTCGCGGCGTGGGGGTGGTCGGCCGACGACGTCGTGGCCACGCGCGTCGCCGAGGTCATGGCGCTGACCGCCGGCGAGCCGCTGACCGCGCCGATCGTCGTCGCCCACGGCGACGCGACCTTCGTGCGCGACGGCGACGTGCTCCGTGTCGTCGACGACACGGCGGTCCTGGTCGCCTGGGGCTTCGACGCGCGGCCGATCGAGCCGATGGAGGATGCGATGGCGACGGCGCTGTCGCGCGGTGCGCCGTGGCCGGCGGCGCCGTACCTGGCCCGCGGCGACGACGACGCGGTGTTCTTGATCGACGTCCCGCGGCCGCTGTGGGCGGTGGTCGACGCGGCGCGCGGCGCGGCGGCGTGGCCGACGATCGTCGAGGCGGGCGCGGTGGTCGACGCGGGGATCGGGCTCGTCAACCGCGGCAGCGTCGCGTGGTCGTCGGACGTGGTGTGGGGCCCCGCCGCCGCCGGCGAGGCGCGCGCCTTCTGCGACGCGTCGTGGTCGTCGGCGGTGGCGGTGGCAGGTGACGTCGACGTCGACGGCGACGACTGCGCCGTCGCTGGCCGCGTGGCCGGGCCGGTGGCGCCGGGCGAGGCGACGGCGCTCGCCCTGCGGTTGCGGGCGCCGATGGCCCCGGGGCCGCGCCAGCTGTGCTTCGCGCTGCGGCAAGGGCGGCACGCCTTCGTGCTCGACGACGCCGACGGCGGCAGCGGCGGCGCATGGTGCACCACGGTGCTCGTCGTCGCACCGCCGCCCGTGGGTCCGCCCGCCGGGGACGACGACGCCCCCGACCGGGGCCAGGCGGGTCCGCCGTCCGCCGCGGGGGCCGGCTGCGCGGCGACCGACGCGGCGTCGCTGGCGCCGTCGTGGGTCGCGCTGGTCGCGCTGTGGCACGGCGCGCGGCAGCGGGGACGCTTCGCGGTGCTCCGGCGGTTCGGGTGACGCCGCGGCTGAAGCGCGGCGCCGTCGTCCTGCTTGGGGCGACCCACGAACCCGCGTGCGGCGCGACGTTGTTCGAGGCGCGCGACAGCCTGACGCCGCCGCAGGCATGGGACGTCGACGCGGCCGACATCCCGGCGCTGTGCTCCCTGTGCCTTGCGCCGCAGGGCGGAGCTAAAGACGGGCGGGGCGGCGGCGCCCACGATGAGGCGACCCGTCGCGATCTCATCGCGCGGCTGCGCGCGGTGGTCCCCGACGTCGTCCGCGACGACGCCGTCGACGACGAGCTCGCCGCGCTGCACGCCTTCGCTGCCGACCGCCGGTTCACCCTCGAGTTCCTGTCGGCCACCGAGGCGATGGCGGCGCCGCAGGACACCGAGGCGTTCCACCAGGACGTGATCGCCGACGCCGACGTCAACTTCGACGACGTCGAGACCACGCTGGCCCACCTGTTCGCGCGCCCCACCGCCGCGCTGGCCGGCCGGCACTACGGCGCCGCGTTCTGCGACCATGTCCTCGACGAGCTGCGGCCCGACCTGCTCGTGCCGGGGCGCCCTGGCGCCGCCGTGCAATTCGCCGAGCTCGGCTGTGGCACCGGGCGCTTCGCCCACGACTTCCTCGCGCGGCTGCAGGAGCGGACGCCAGCGCTGTACGCGTCGTCGACGTACACGCTCGTCGACCTGTCGCCAGCGCTGCAGCAGTCACAGCGACGACGCTGCGCGCCCCACGGCGACCGCTGCCGGTTCGTGCTCGGCGACCTGCTTGCATGGCAGCCCGACCGCGCGGTCGATGTCGTGATCAGCAACGAGGTGATCGCCGACCTGCCGGTACGGCCGCTGTACCGCGACGACGTGTCCACCGACCACGGCGAGGCGGCCGCCTGCGTGCGCCGCCACGGGCTGTCCCTGGCCGGGCTGCCCCACGCCACCCTGATCAACACCGGCGCCATCGCGCTGGTCGAGCGCCTGCCGCAGCTCCTCGCCAAAGACGGCGTCGCTGTCGTCACCGAGTACGGCTCGCGTACGCGAGGACCGGTGCGCGTCGCGCTCGGCGGTCACGTCGAGCACAGCATCCACTACGGCCACCTCGAGGACGTCGCCGCCCGCGTCGGCCTGCAGCCCACCATCGCGCGGGTCGTCGACCTGCTTGGCTTCGACGAGTCCACGCGCGTCGTCGATCTCGAGCACCTCGACGTCCTGCGCCGCGCCGTGGGGCCCTCGCTGGGGCTGCCGCCGCTGCCGCGCATGGCGTTCTCCGTCGACGACGTCCGCGCGTGGCTGGGGCCGCATGCGCCCCGCGTGCGCCATGTCGTCGACGCGCCGCTGTCGATCCACGCGATGCGCGCCGACCTGTTCCTGGCCCTCGTCGTGCGCCGGCTTGTTGCGGGCTGATCGCTGCGCGCGCGTCCGCAGGGCGCCGTGACGCCGGTCATCATCCGGCAGGGTTCCCGCCGCACATCCCACCGATACACACACCGAGGATACCGCCATGAACTTCCTGGAAAGACTCACCCGCGACGTCCAGAACGTCGGACGGGCGGTGCAGAGACAGGCTCAGCAGATCCCCACCGCGCTGCGGGGCGCCGCGCACGCCGTCACGCAAACCATCACGGCGCCGCTGCGTCGGCCGGCGGCAACCACCGATGGGTTCGACGGCGTGCGCCGGGCCACCACGCCCGCGCGTCCCCGGGCGCCGGCCTTGCCAGAACCGGCGTCGTCGCGACCGGCCGGTCCGCTGCAGACCGTCGCGCAGTGGGGGCGACAGCTGAGCGGCACGGCGCAGGGCCTCGACCGCTTCTTCGTCGCGCAGATGGACCGCTCCGAGCGCGCCCTCGGCCGCCACGACCTCGCCCGGGCCGGCTCCGGCTTTGGCCACGGCGTCACCAGCCTCGTGACGGGCACGATGGAGCTCGCCGGCGGCGCTTTGCAGCTGGCCGATTCGTCGCAGCGCGCCGCCGCCGGCCGCACGGTGAGCGCCCTTGCCGCCAACCCCGGCGCCGCCGTGGGTGCCGTGCGCGATCAGGTCGTGCAGAGCTGGCAGCGTGACCCCGCCCGCTTCGTCGGCGGCGTCGTCGCCAACCTCGTCCCGGTGGGGGCCGCCGTCGGCGCGGTGAGCCGCAGTGGTCGCGCGGCGCCGGTCGCCGCCGGCGCCGGTCGCGTCGCGCGTGGGCTGACCCCGGCGACGACCGCGGCCCGCACCGCCGCTCCGGTCGTCGACGACGTCGTGGTGATCGCCCCCGCTGCGGCGCGGGCGATCACCACGACGTCGCCGTTTCCGCCGCTGCGCTCCGCCGGCGACTACGCCGCGCTCGTCACCCGCCAGACCGCCGAGGGCTCGGTGGACCTGACGGGGCTCGCTCGCCCGGGGATCGCGCGCTTCGATTCGAAGTCGGGGACCTACGCCGTCGTGCAAGGCGCCGGTCGCGCCGAGAAGGCCCGCCCCGACGAGCTGCTCGACCTCTTCGTCGAGCGCGGCAGCCCATTGCCCGCGGGGGCCGTACGCGCCGAGGTCGACGTCGCTGGCAGCCTCGTCGCCGACGCCAACATCCTGTCGTCGCGCGGCGCCGCCGGTGCGAGCCCAGAGCTCGTGCAGTTCGTCACCGACGGCAAGGTCTTCGATCGCGTCTTCGTCCCGCGCCGCGCCGTCGACGTGCCGACGTCGACCCTGGCCTACGAGATTCGGCAGGGCGTCGCCGCCCTCGAGCAGCGGCTCGGCGCCGACGGGGCGCGGGCGACGCTGGACGCGCAGCGCTTCGCCGACCTCGCCATCGTCGAGCAGCGCGCGTTCCTCGGCACTCTGGGCGTCCTGCCGTAACCGCGGCGACCGGCGCGCACCCCCGCAAGGCACGACGACGACACGGCTCGGCAGGCCGCGTCGTCGTCGCGCCTCCCGGCCGCGCCGGCTCGTCTCTTGTCTTCTCGTCTTGTCTCGTCCGGACGCTGGCGACCGTGGCGGCTTCGTCGACCAGCAGCTGCCGTGAAAGAGCACCGGCGGCGCAGGGGCGCCGCCGGCGCTCGTGCTCTTTGTCGTGGCTGGTCAGATCGTGAGCTGACCGGAGCGCAGCAGGTACGCCAACGCTTTGCGTTGCTCGGGGTCGAGCATCGCGTGGGTGCGCGTCAGCGCCACGAGCACCGCGGCCTTCAGCTTTGCGGCGGTCTGCACGCGGCCCTCGGCGCCGTGGGCCGCCTTGTCGCCGTCGAAGACGTCGCCCTCGAGGGCGTCGGCGAACAGGCCGACGCTGCGGCGGTGGTCGACGGCGGCCTGGGCCCGCTCGGTCTTCAGGTCGGCAAGGATCGACGCGAGCTGTTCGACCTGGGTCTCGTTCAGCTCGAGCTTCCAGGACATGAACCGCAGCGGGCGCCGCACGCCGAAGCCGCCGCCGCCGTCGTCCCCCGATGCCCAGACCTCGTGCGCATCGTGGCCGTCGTGGCCGCGGTCGTGGTGCCGGGGAACGCCTTCGCCCACGCCGCAGCCGGCGCGCGAGTCGCAACGGCCAGCCTGACGCTGGCCTTCCTTCCACCAGTGCAAAAACCCTGGGTACATGTTCGCTCTCCTGCTCGTCGGGCGTTCGCGCCGACGGGGTCAAGGTCCGGGCCTGGCCGCGGACCGGGTGTCCTTGCATTGGATGCACCGCCGGGCGGGCCGACAAGCACACGTCTCGCCGCCGGTCGGGCCGGGTCCGTGCCGTTTGCTCCACCGCGCCGGGCATTGTTATCTGAAGAGGGCGGTTCTCCAGGGCCCGCTGTATCGTGCGCCGTCGAGGAGCCTGAGGCAGGCTGAACGATTCCAGCGCCGCCGCAGGATCCGGGTTGCCGCGTCGCTGCGGTGTTGTCGGAGGGGGCATGCCCCACGGGATAGTCGCGCTCGCCCTGTCGTTGCCTCTCGCCGCCGGCGTCGGCGCCACGCTGTCGAAGGACGCCGTCGACGCCGTCGGCGCGCAGGACGCCGTCTTGAGGGTCACGGGCAGCGGCATGGTGCGCCTGACCGCCGACTCACCGGCCGGTACGGCATGCACGCTGGTCGACCACCTGCGCGGGCCGTTCGCCACCAGCGGCGTCGTCGGCGAGGACAGCTGCGCGCTCGACGTCCTGCTCGACGACGGCTTGTACAAGGTGCGGCTGTCGTCGCCGCCGGCGCCACCGGGCGCCGGCCCGAAGAAGACAGCGGCGAAGCCGTCGAAGGCGCGCCTGTCGACGGCGCCGTTCGTCGACGTCGACGCGCCGATGCAGCTGTTGTCCGGCCGCAGCAGCGTCGCGAGCTTGCCGTCGGGACGACAGGTGACGCGCTGGTTGCGGCTCAACGAGCGGCAGGAGGTCGTGGTCGAGGTCGCCGGCCGCACCGCGGGACGGATCGGGTTGTGGCGCGACGGGCAATGGTTGGTCGCTGAGCAGCCGACGTCGTCGGTGGAGCGGCCGCTGTCCGGCCGCCCGGTGTGGTGGCACACGCTGAAGGCCGTGCTCGATCCGGGCGACTACGCCGTCGTCGTCTACGGCACGCAGCCGCAGCGCTTCTCGGTGGGCAACGACGACGACACGGTGTTCGTCGGCTGGGACGCGCCGGCGGCCCAGCCGTCGCGCAGCGAGCTGCTGGTGGTGCCGGCGTGGGGGTTCACGACGGTGCGCGTGCCGCGGGGCAGCGTCGCGGCGTTCCTGCAGCTCGAGGGCGCGCGCACCGCGCCGGTGACGCTGCGGGCGACGTCGGTGGTGCGCGACGGCGCGCTCCTGCAGCGCGGCGGCAGCGACCGCTGCGTCGTCGCCCCCGACGCCGTGTCGCCGTCGTGCAGCGTGAAGGCCGGCACCACGTCGGCCGAGGCGACGGTGCTGCGGGTCGAGGGGCCGCCGGGCACCGTGGCGCGCGTGCTGTGGGGGCCCACCGGCGACGAGCCTGATGCGTTCTCGTCGGCGTCCTCGCCGACGTTCAAGGCGGCGTCGGCGTTCGACCACGTCGTGCTGGCCGGGCTGCCTGCCCGCGCCGACGCGGCGCCGCTGGGCTGCGCGCTCGAGCGCCTGGACGATCAGGGCGAGGTGCTGGCCACCGTGGCCCGCGACCTGCCCGACGTCGGCTGGACGCAGGCCTTCAAGCGCCGCTTCAACGTCGACGGCACCGCCACCACGGTGTGGCTGAACATCGCCCGGCCCGGCGTCTATTCAATCACCGGCGACGACGCCCGCGGCGCCTCCTGCGAGGTGCTGCGCCTGCTCGACCGGGGCGGCGAGGAGCGCGTCAGCGGCGGCGAGAACGGCGTGTGCAAGCAGCGGCTGGTGTTGCCCGCAGGCCCCATCGCCGTGCGCTTCTACGGCGGTCGCCCCGGTATCCAGACCCTGCGGATCGGGATGACCGGCCTGTCGTCGCCGGTCGGCACCGACGACGAGGCCGCGCCGCGCAGCGGCTGCTGGCTTGCGTCGTCCATGCCCCTTGGCCCGGGCACCTACCGCGCGCGCACCAACGGCCCCGGCGGCGCGCAGCTGTGGGCGACCCGGGCGTGGCTCGGCCCTTGGGACGGCGCGGCGATGAGCTTGCCCCTCGACCCGGGCCGCGCGCTGGCGCTCCCGCTCGCCGCCGGGGCGAGCGTGACGGTGCGCGCCGACGGCGCCGGCGTCGCCTGCAGCCTCGACGGGCGGGACCTGCCGTCGTGCGAGACCGGCCCGCTCGCGTCGTCCTCGACGTTGACGGTCTCGGCGCGTGACGCGGCGCGACTGGCGATCGCCATCGTCGCGCGCGCGTCGTCGTCGTCGTCGCAGGCGCCGCTGCCGCCGTACACCGCCGCGCCGCCGAAGCTGCCGGTGGTGCCGGCGGGCCGCACCGCGTGGTTCGACCTGACCGACGACTCCGCGCGGCTGTTTGTCGTCGAGGTGGCTCAGGCGGGCCTGTATGACCTGCAGACTGAGGGCCTGTTGTCGACCCGCTGCGCGGTGCGCACGGCGACGTCGGCGGACCTGTTCCAGGGCGACGCCAACGGCCGCGGGCACAACTGCCTGGTGCAGAGCTACCTGAAGCCCGGCCGGTACCTCGTGCAGGTCAGTCGCAACGGCAGCAGCCACGGGCGCGCCGGGTTGTCGCTCCTGCCACGCGCGGCGTGGAGCGGCGGCGACATCGTGGTCGGCGACGAGCGCTACGTCCGCGTCGAGCCGGCGACGCTGGCGCAGCATCGCGTCACGCTGAAGAGCGACACGACGCTGCAGGGGGGCGTCAGCGCGCAGGGCGCGTCGCTGTCGTGCCGGCTCGACGACGACGACGGCTGGCCGGTGCGGGCGGTGCCCCACGAGTGCTCGTTCGACGGGCTGCCGCTGCCCGCCGGCCGCTACACGCTGAGCGTCCTGCCGCTCACCGTCGAGAGCCGGCGCGCGCTGCGCCTCGGCGTGCCGCCCACCGAGCCGACCCTCACAGGCGACGTCGTACACGCCGTGGCCCTGAACAAGAGCTACCGCGCCGTGCTGTCGCCCGACGGCACCGATGAGTTCCGCTTCACGCTGGCCGGCGCCGTGGACGTCGGCGTCACGCTGGGCGACGGCATCCTTGGCCGGCTGTTCCGCCTTGGCGACGACGGCGCGCCGGGCGAGGTCTTCGCGACCATCGCGCCGCGCGGCGGCGCGTCGCTGGCGGTGTCCGCGGTCCCCGTCGACGAGGGCAGCGGAGCGTCCGGCGACGGCGAGGGCGACAGCGCCTTCGTGGGCGGCGACGCCGGCGAGGGTGGCGACGCCGGCGAGGGTGGCGACGCCGGCGAGGGCGATGGCTCCTACGACGGCGGCGAGGGTGGCGACGCCGGCGAGGGCGGCGGGGGTGCATGGGGCGAAGGCGGCGGCGACGAGAGCGCGTCGTCGGGCTACGGCGGCCACCCGACCGACGCCGCGTGGCAGGCGGCCCAGCAGGCCGAGCGTTCGCGGGCCGACCTGCTGCGGGCTACGGTGCACCGCGCGCCGGGGGCCCCGTCAGGCGAGGTCGTCACCCTGCCGGCGGGTACGTGGCTGCTGCAGACCGAGTCGCAGCGCGGCGACGTCGCCGTGGGCTACGACGTGCGGCTCGACGTGCGCGCGCTGCTGCCGGGCGTCGCGCTCGCCGTGCCGGCGCCCGCCGTCGTCGACGTCGTGGCGCCCGCCGTCGCCGGCAGCGGGCTCGTGCGGCTGCGCACGCGCGGCGCCACCGACGTCGCCTGCCGCCTGTTCGACGACAAGCGCGCGCTGGTGGCGACGAGCCACGGGTCGGGTGACGACTGGAACTGCGCGCTGGCGGTGCCGCTGACGGCGGGCGCGACCTATCGCCTGTATGTCGACGCCGAGGTGCTGCAGCCCGGCCCGACGACGCTCGTGGCCGAGTTCCTCGAGGCGAAGGACACCGGCGTGCTCAAGGACGGCGACACCTTCCGCGTGAAGGGCAAGGTCGCGCGGGCGACGGTGACGCCGGAGCGCGGCCGCGTCACCGACGTGACGCTGACGTCGGCCGACGAGTTCTCGTGCGCGGCCTTCGACGTCGGCGGCGCGCTGCTCGACCGGATCGTGTCGACGAAGCGGTGCTCGCTGCAGCTGTGGCCGGCGGACTCTGACGCGCCCTTCACGGTGCTGGCGTGGACCGAGGATCGCCCGGCGAGCCTGAAGGCCGCGGTGAGCCAGCGCGACGTGCGCGGCGGCGGCGGCCTGTTGCCGCCCGTCGCCGACGACGACGCCGTCGTCGACGGCGCCGTGCCCGCGCGCGGTCGGTACGCCACTGCGCCGTCCGCCCGCTGTCTGCCCCGGCGCACGCGCGGGGCGCTCTTGCCGTGCCCCGGTGCGGCGTCGTTCGACCCGGCCACCGACGGCGATCGCGTGCTGGTGGGCCTGCCCCGCGGCGAGCGGGCAAGCATCGACTTCTCCGAGCAGGTGGCCGACCTCGACGGCATAGGCGACGGCGACAGCGGCGCGCGCGTCGAGCGCGTCGTCGAGGCGCGGGTGGCCACCGAGCGGGCGCGCACGTCGTCGCCGAAGCTGCACCTGGTGGACGTGCGGGCGCTGCCGGGCAGCGCGGCCTCGCCGCTGTGCGTGCTCGACGGCGGGGCCCGCGTGGTCGAGGACGGGCGCTGCGTCGCCGCCACGGGCCCGCAGACCACCAGCGCGCTGTCGCTGTGGACGCGGGCCGGCGGCCGGGTGGGCACGTGGGTGGTCCGGCGCGCAGTCGCGCTGCCCGCTGCTGCGCCGCTGGTCGCCGGCGCCATCACCGTGCACGGCGTCGTTCGCCACGGCCTGCCCGCCGAGCCCTTCCGCCTCGAGCTGGCGGCGCCCGCCGACGCCTGGGTCGTGCAGCTCGACGATGCGGAGCGCGCGGTGGACCTGTGCGCGCCCGACGCCTCGTCGACGGCGGCGTCTTCGTCGGCGCGGGCGCGGCTCGGGCGCTGCGTGCTGCGGGGACGCGGCGGCAGCGTCGTCTTGGTCGGCGGCGCGGCGCCGGGCGAGGCGCGCCTCGACCTCCTGCGGTTCGCGCAGAACGACGAGCCGGCCCGGCTGCTGGTGGACGTGCGCGAGGTCCAACCCCGCGCACCGGGGCGCGAGCGCCTGCGCTTCGCCGCCGCGCCGGCGGCGCGCGCGCTGTGGCTCGAGGGGCGCGCGGTGCGCGGCTGCGTGGTGGTCCTTGACGACGGCACGCGGATCCCTTCGTGCGCCGCTGCGATCCCCGCCGGCCGCGGCGGTGAGGCTGTCGTCGAGCACGACGATCGTCCGTGGCGCGCGGCCCTTGGCCCGCTCGACGCGCTGGCCTGGGCCCGCTTCGGCGCGCTGCCGGCGGCCACGACGACGGCGACGCCGTCGCTGGCCGAGGGGCGGGCCGAGCCGCTCGGCCCGGGGCTCGTGCAGCGCGAGGTCACGACGCGCGGCCCCGGTTTGCTGCGCGTGCGCGCCACCGGCGGCGTCTGCGGCGTCGCCCGCGTCACCGCCGCGGGCCCCATCGTGGTCGCCAGCGAGGGGCTCGGCGGCGGCTGCGACCTGCCCGTGATCGCGAGCGGCGACGCGACGTGGCGCGTGCTCGTCCGCCGCTTCGGCGGCGCGCCGGTGTCGGGGACGCTGTCGTGGTCGTTCTCGCCGGCGCCGACGCTGGCTGAGGGCGTGGGCCCCGACACGCTGGTGCTCCCCGGCGAGGCGCGGGCGTTTCGCGTCGAGCTCGCCGCCGACGGTGAGCTCGGCATCGGGCTGCAGACCGACGCCGAGGTGCTCGAGTGCGCGCTGCTCGACGCCGCCCACCGCGTCGTCGACGAGGGCTGCCAGCAGTTCGCGCGCCACGACAAGGGCACCTACTGGCTGCGCGTCGCCGCCCCCGACGACGCCGGGCCGCGGCGCTTCCGCCCCGTCGTGTTCGGCCTGAAGGGCGCGGCGCTCGACGTACCCGACGAGTGGCTGCGCGACTTCTTCCGCCGCGTGCGCCCCGAGGCGCCCGCGCCCACCGCTGCGGAGGTGCGCTGATGTCCGGCCCCCTCCGCTCCACCGCGCTGTCGTCGCCGGCGTCGTCGTCGGCGGCGGGATCGTCGTCGTCATCTCCGACAACCTCGGCCTTGATTTCCTCCGCGAAGGAAGAGTCCATGCGCGCTCCCCATGGTCCGCAGCCCGAGCCTGCCGCCCGGTCGTTGTGGTCGAAGGCGGGCCGCGCGCTCGCCGGCCTCGCGCTCGCTCTGGGCGTCATCGGCGTGGCCACCGCCGGCGGCTACGTCGCCGCTGACCGTACGGCGCAGCCGCTGGTGGCGCAGACGACGGTGCTGCCCGAGCAGTTCCTGCGCGGCTTCGATCCGATCACGGTGGTGTGGGCCGCCGACACCGGCCCGGGTCCCGGCCCCGCCGACGACGCCAGCGCCTTCGCGGTCGTGAAGCCGGCGTGGCCGGGGGCGTGGACGTGGGCTGACAAGCGCACGCTGCAGTTCCGCCCCGCCGAACCGTGGCCGGCCCTGGCGCGCTTCGCCGTCGAGGCCACGGGCACGAGCCGCGTGCTGTCGACGATGATGACCGCGCCGCAGGCGATGCAGCCCGCCGATGGCAGCACCGGCCTGCCGCCGTTTCGGACGCTGACGCTGACCTTCACCCAGCCCCTCGACGTCGTCGCGCTGAAGAGGATGCTGCGCCTCGAGGTGCGGGACCTGCCCGGGCTGTCGGACCAGCCGCGCCAGCAGATCGAGGACTTCGCCCTCGCGCTCTTGCCGCGCGCCG
>VGSZ01000061.1 GCA_016874845.1 Deltaproteobacteria bacterium | reverse complement strand
GGGCGAGGGCGAGGGCGAGGGCGAGGGCGCGGGACACCTCGTGATCAACGAGCTTGGCTGTCGCGGCGACGACTTCGTCGAGGTCTTGAACGTCGGCGACGCCGCGGTGACGCTGCCCGCTATCGTCACCGACGACGTCCTCGACCCGACGCGGCGCGCGGTGGTGCCGGGGCCGATCGCCCCGGGGGCGCGCGTCGTCGTCACTTTCGCCGACGCCGGCTTCGGCCTCGGCTGCGACGAGGATGTCGCGCTGCTCGTCGACGGCCGGGTGGCCGACGCGGCGCGCGCCCCCGACACGTTCGAGGCCACGGCGACGCGCGGGCGCCTGCCCGACGGCAGCGGGCCGTTCGCGAACACGGCGGCCACGCCGGGCGCGCCGAACCAGCCGTGGGGTGCTCAGTCGGCCGAGCTGTTCGACGTCGACGGCGGCCGCGTGCGGCTCGAGCTGTCGGTACCGCCGGCCAGCGAAGACAGCCTGCGCTACGACGGCTTCACCTACGTCGAGGGCGAGCTCGTCGTCGTCACGCCGGCGGGAGCGACGCCTTCGGTGACCGTGGGCCTGCGCAAGAAGGGCCGCGTCGGCAGCTTCCGCGACTACAGCGGCAAGATGGCGTGGAAGATCGACATGAACCGCTTCGTCGACGGGCAGACGCTGCTCGGCCTGTCGAAGGTGAACCTGAACAACCTGGTGCAGGACCCGTCGGCGCTGCACGAGTGGATGGCCTACCGCGTCTTCGCGACGCAGGGCGTGCCGACGCCGCGGGTGAACTGGGTCGATCTGGTCGTCAACGGAGAGGGCTGGGGTCCCTACCTCATGATCGAGAGCACCGACGACGAGTTCGTGTCGACGCGCGCCGGCGTCACGCCGATGGCGGTGTTCGAGGGCGAGTACGGCGAAGACCTGTTCACGGACTACGCGCCGCACTTCGACCTCGACGCCGGCCCCGAGAGCGCGCGCGCCACGCTGGTCACGCTCATCGACACGCTGAACGGCGCCGCCGACGCTGACGTGCGTGAGGCCCTCGACCCGATCCTCGATTGGCGCGAGGTGCTGGCCGAGATCGCCACCGAGATCGTGATCGGGCACTGGGACGGCTACGGCCCCACGCGCAACAACTACTACCTCGTGCTCGGCGACGACGGCCGCTGGCGGCTGGTGCCGTGGGGCGTCGACCAGACCTTCGACTACCCGTGGCCGCTGTTCGAAGGCCAGGGCCTGATCCTGCAACGCTGCCTCGGCGACGTTGACTGCCGCGTGCTGTGGGAGGACGCGCTGTTGTCGGTGGCCGACGGCGCCGACGCGTTGCTCGCCGGCGGCCTCGCCGCCGAGACGCGCGAACACGCCGCCGCGCTCGCCGTACGCTTCGCCGACGACCCGCGCCGCGAGTGGGACCCGGCGAACATCCCTTTCCTCGCCGACAACGCGCTGGCGTTTCTGGAGCGCCGCGTCGTCGAGGTGCGCGACGCCCTGCGCTGCCTGCGCGATCCCGACGCCGACATCGACGGCGACGGCTACAAGTGCGGCTTCGACTGCGCCGAAGACGACCCGACCACGCACAGAAACGCCGTCGAGATCTGCGGCGACTTCATCGACCAGAACTGCAATGGCCGCACCGACGACGGCCCGGAGTGTCCCGACTGCGTCCTCGACGACCGCGCGGGACAGCCGGCGTGGTTCTGCCGGAAAGACCGCACCTACTTCGACGCCGAGGCGCAGTGCGCGTCGCTCGGCGCGCGCCTGATCGTCATCGACGATATCGACGAGGCGCTGTCGTTGCACGCGGTGGCGCGGTCGTACTTCGGTGACCGGCAGTGGTGGGTCGGGTTCGACGATCGCGTCGACGAGGGCCGCTTCGTCTGGGCCGACGGGCGCAGCTGGACCGCCGCCACCACCGACGTCTTCGCGCTGTGGGCCGGCGGCGAACCCAATGACGCCGGCGGGAACGAGGACTGCGCCCACGTCTGGGGCTTCGAGGCCTCGTGGAACGACATCCCCTGCGACGTCGGCATGTCCTCCGTGTGCGAGCCGGTGCCGGTCGTCGATCCGCCGCCCACGACCCTGCCGTAACAACGACGGAGAAAAAGACGACGCCTAAGGCGCGACCGACGCGCGCCGGCCTTCGCGCAGGAACGCGACGAACGTCGACGGCTCCGGCGCCCCCGAGACGGCCAGGCGCTCGTCGAGGACGAAGAAGGGCACGCCCTGCACGTTGATCCGGCGCGCCTCCTTCTTGTCGGCCTCGACGGCGGCGGCGACGGCGGGCTGCGACAGCTCCTGTCGCAGCGCCTCGCGATCGACGGCGGGGTCGACGACGCCGACGGCAGCGGCGAGGACGTCGAGGACGACGTCTTGCTGCGCGAGGTCCTTGCCCTCTTCGAAGTACGCGCGGAAGAAGCCGTCGACAGCGACGTCCTCGGCGCCGTAGGCGCGGGCGACGGCGATGGCGCGGTGGGCGAGCCCGGTGTTGCAGGCGCGCTGCCGGTCGACGTCGAAGGTGATGCCCACGCCGCGCGCAAGGCCGCGCACGTGCTCTAGCATGCCGTCGACGCGCGCCTTGCCGCCGAACTTCTGCTCGAGCATCGCCCGCGCCGGCGTCGACTCGCCGACGGGGAAGTCGGGCATCAGCTGGTAGGCGTGCCAGCGGAGCGTGGGGCGCTCGTGCTCGGGCAGCTGCGCGAGCGCGGCCTCGAGGCGGCGCTTGCCGATGAAGCACCAGGGACAAGCGACGTCGGACCAGATGTCAAGGTGAGCCATGGCGGCTCGGGTAGCGTCATCGCCGCCGCACGCCAGCGGGGATCAACCGCGCGACGACGTTGATGATGACGACGCCGTCGACGTTGCCGACCCGGCAGCCAGCGCCGCGGCGCGCAACGCGGCGAGGCGCTCGGCGACGACGGGCGGCGGAGGCTGGCCGTGCTCCACGCTCTTCGCCAGCGTCCGCAGGGCGTCGCGCGCCTCGGCGCAGGCGGCGCGGTGCGGGGCGCGCTCGTCCACAAGGGCGTCGTAGGCCGCGGCGAGCGAGCGCAGCATCGCGAGGTAGCCGCGCGTCGTCAGCGTGCGCACGAGGGCGTCGAGGGCGACGAGCGAGGCGGGGTCCTTCGGCCCCTGCGACCACTGCACGATGGCGCCGAGCGCGGCCTGCAGGTGCAGCGCCCCGGCCCGGCCTTCGTCGTTCAGGGCGACGGCGCCCGCGGCCGTCGCCGCGCTCTCGAGCCAGCGCAGCCGCGCGCGCAGGTCGCCGCTGCCAAGGGCGCGGGCGTCGAGCAGCGCGCGCTCGAGCGACGCCAGCGCGGCCTCGGGGGGCATCGTCAACGGCGCGCTCGTCATCGCGGGCTCACGACGGCGTCACGAAGGGTGGGCCACCGCCGTCGCCGGAGCCGCCGGTCCCCTCGCCGGCGCCGTCGTCGGACGGGCCCACCGGTGGCGCGTGGGGCGCGTGGCGCACGTGCACCCAGCCGCACAGCGCGGCGACGCCGACGAGCCCGGCGTTCATCAGGGTGCCGGTGAGAGGCTCGACGATGCGCACGGTGTCGGCGACAGCGTGGGCGACGGCGAACGACCGCATCTCCTTCGACGCCGTCTGGTCGTGGCAGACGTGCACCGCGCGGCGCGCCGACGCCACCGCCAGCGTCGCCGACAGCACCGGCACCGCGCCGAGCACCGCGTCGGCAACGACGGCGGCGACGCCGTGGCCGGCGAGGGCAGCGGCGGCGACGTCGCCGGCGCCGGGTACGGCCAGGGCCGCGAGCTCGGCGACGCTGCGCTCGGTCAGCTTCACCTCGACGGTGTAGCTGAGGGCGTCGTGGTCCATCGCGCTCGTGACGTCCGACGTCAGGCCCACGCCGAGGAACCGCGCGCCGAGCGGCAGCTCGCCTGGTCTCAGGCTGGTGTTCAGCGCTGGCCCCTGCAGCTCGATGCGCTGGTGGCTTCCGAGCGATAGACGACCGAGCACCGTCTCGACGTTGGACGAGCCCTCTTGGTTCACGACCTGGATGAGCTCGATCCCGTGGGTGTTCTTTCGCACCAGATCGAGCTGGCTGACAGTGACGCCGACGGCGACGCCGAAGAACGAGCCGCCCAAGTCGTGCAGCACGCGCTCGTGGGTGCGCATCGGCGCCACGCGATCGAGCAGCCGATCGATGCCCGAGGCGAGAGGCAGCGGGCGCGGCTCGTGGTTCTCGTAGCTGTCGGCGAAGGCGTGCAGGTCGAACAGCGACGACGGCGACGGCGACGGCGGCGACGACGGCGGCGACGCCCCAGACCCCTTCGCCGACGACGACGCCGTCGACGGGTCGGTGACCGGTCGCACGGGCGGGGGCGCGCGAGGCGGGAGCTTCATGCGTGTGCTTCGTCGCTGGCCGTCATGGTCGCCGTGCGGGCCGGCGCCGGTGCGGCGCCGGCCCAGCGCTCGCTCACAGCGTCACGGTCTTCTCGGGCTGGATGAGCCCGAGGAGCTCGGCGAAGTGCGCCGACTTCTGACGCGCCGCCCCAGGGCGGAAGCCGTCGCACAGCGCGCCGAGCAGGCGCTCCTGCATGCCCTCGAAGTCCTTGTAGCTGCCCGTCTGGCGGAAGCCGCCGTCGGACAGGTGGTCGACGGAGTGCAGCTGCGGCTTGGCGAGCACCTCGAGCGCGACGCCGCCCGTGCCCTGCTTCGCGACCGTGTCCTTGAGCCACGTCGCCTGCGCCGCCGTCGACGTCAGCGCCGACTTCGCCTTCGTGTCGGCCATCTCGGTGACGTTGGTCGAGTTGATCTGCAGGTGATCGAGCTCGGTTTCAATCACATAGTAGATCTGCTCTTGCGGCGCGCCATTCACCTGATGCTCGGGGCGCAGCGTGCGGGCGTGCACCATGTCGAGGGACAGCTCGGCCGACGTGCCGGTCTTCGTGTTCTTCAGCTCGAACTTGTGGCGGATCTGGGTGACGTCGGCCCACGGCGTGCGGTCCTTGTCGAGGGCGTCGACCACGCCGGCCTTCTTCGCCTCCTCGATGATCGTGCCGAGCGGCGACTGGGCCAGCTTGCTGCCGGGGTTCTCGCGCACGTACTGCAGCAAGCTCTTCAGCTGGTCCTCGGTGGCGCCGGGCTTCAGCGACAGCCCGGTCTCGACGCGCTGGCGGATGCCGGTCTTCGGATCGAGCACGCCGCCGTTCATCTTGAACTCGGCGTGCCCCATCTTCTGCTTGTTGCCGCGCACGCGCGCCGCGCCCGAGACGTTGCTGAAGGTCAGGCTCTTGTCGTCGGAGTAGCCGTCCTTCATCGGGTCGAGGTGCGGCCAGCCGTTGTCGTCGCGGGTGACGGTGATCGCCTTGCCCTGCGCGTCGTGTCCGAGGTTCTTCGCATCGCGCTCGCCGAGCGGCTCGCCGTCGCTGCACATCCAGTGGCGCTTCACCGGTGTGAGCACCAGGTCCTTGCCGAGCAGCTTGTCGAGCTGCGTGCGCGCGCCCTTGTTGCCGGCCAGCGCCTTCTCCGAAAGGTCGGCGAGCGCGTAGGCCTTCGTGATCATCGCGTTCATCTGGCCGGCGTCGACGGCGCCCTTGTACTCGCTCTCGAGGCGCGTGGTGATGTCGCCCTCGAGGATGTCCGACGGCTTGATGGTCGTGTAGCGGCCGTTCTGGTACGTCGACACCGCCTCGTCGAGCAGCGACTGCGGCAGCTTCAGCGCGATGTCGAGCGGCAGGTCCTGCGCCTTCACCGTCGGCGCGCCGGTCAGGTTGCCGATGCGGCCGGCCAGCACGCTCCGCGGGTTCTTCACCAGCGGCTGCGGCACCGAGAACGAATTCGACGCCGCGTTCATGATGCGGTGCCCGTCGCCCTTGATGAGCCCCGAGATCGACAGCTGGTCGCCGGGCTTCACCGCCAGATCGAGGCCATTCTTCTTCAGGAATTCATTCACTTGCTTGAGCGAGAAACTGTACGAGCGCTCGCCGGTGAAGCAGTCGCGGCCGCTCACCGGGTCCTTGGCCTGTGTCGTCGTGATGTTGTCGGCGACGCCGCCGACGGTGGCCGTCAGCAGATCGAGGTTCAGGTAGGTCAGCTGCCCGCTCTTCTTGTCGAACACCGGCAGCTGCAGGAACAGCGCGACCTCGTCGGCAGCCTTCTGCGCGTAGCAGCGCAAGGACACCGTGAAGCCGTCTTGCGTCGGCTTGACCCCGGTGATGTCGCCGTAGGCGATGAAATTGTTGGCCGACGGCCGGGCGACGTAGCCGCCGGTCATGCCGTCGTTGGCGCCCGACTGCCCGAGCCAGCCGGGCATCAGCGACGTGACGTCGAAGCCGGCAGGCAGGCCGCGCACCTCTTTGGCGATCACCGCCGGCGCCCCCGACGCGTTCGGGTTGCCCACCGGGGTGGCCGGCGTGGCGGGGGCCGCGGGGGCCGCGGGGGCCGCGGGGGCCGTCGTCGCCGTCGCCGCCGTCGCAGCAGGAGTGAGGCCAGTGGGGCGGTTGCCGATGGTCGTCATCGCGGGCTCCGGAGAGAAGGGGTCGCTCCGGGTGTAGCGCGGTCGGCCTGGATCTGGCGGATCTGCGGCCGCGGAGGCGCCCGCGCGCAACGACGTCGTGGCGGGGGCATCGAGGCGGCTTGGGCGCGCGGGAGGGGTCTGGTGGTATCACCCGTCGGGCGGCGTCCGCCGCGCGCTCGTTCCCGGAGAGTCCCCATGGCCCAGACGAAGTTCCGCAACAATCCCGTCACCACCGCCGGCGAGCTGCCGAAGCCGGGCAGCGCCGCCCCCGACTTCGTGCTGGTGACCACCGACCTCGGCGAGGCGAACCTCGCGTCGTTCGCCGGCAGGAAGAAGGTCTTCAACATCTTTCCGTCGCTGGACACCGGCGTGTGCGCGACGTCGGTGCGGCAGTTCCACCGGCGCCTGCGCGAGAAGCAGGGTGTCGTCTGCGTCAACGTCAGCATGGACCTGCCCTTTGCGCACAAGCGCTTCTGCACCGCCGAGGGCATCGACGGCGTCGCCGACCTGTCGGGGTTCCGCAGCGACTTCGGCAGCGCCTGGGGCGTCACGATGAAGGACGGCCCGCTGGCCGGGCTGTACGCCCGCGCCGTCGTCGTCGTCGACGAGCAGAACAAGGTGCTGCACAGCGAGCTCGTGGCCGAGATCGCGCAGGAGCCGAACTACGACGCGGCCCTCGCCAAGGTCTGAGCCCCCGCGGACGAACGAACAGCGCCCCGGCCGTCGGCGACGACGCCGGGGCGCTCGTTCTTTGGGTTCACTACCTGCCGGTGACCGGGTAGAGGCGCAGGGCGGCCTCGCCGTCGAACGTCTGCGCCAGCTGCGCGCCCTCGCCCTCGCCCTCGCCGACGGTGAAGTCGAGGCGCAGGTCGGGCGTACGGCCCTCCCGCTCGGCCAGCACCGCGTAGGTACCGAGGGGCAGACACGAGAACGTCCCGTCGTTGTCGCTCACCACGTCGACGACACGGGCGTCGCCGGTCACCTGTCGATACAGCGTCACGGTGCGCTGACCGCCGCCGTCGGCGTCGACGCTGCCGGCGACCGAGCCCGGCCCACAGCTGTCGTCCTCGACGAAGGCGAGCGTGCCTGCGTCGCCGGTGCTGCCCCGGGGGGGGGCACACACGGGAAACACGGGCGGCCGACGGTAGACGCTGGCCACGCCATCGACGAGGACGGTGTAGGCGCCGGGGACAAGGTCGTCGAACACGAACGCGCCGCGCCCCGCGGCGACGTCCGCCAACGCACGGGTCATCGGCGCACCGCCGGCGGTCAACCCGCGCCCTTGCTCATCGAGCAGACGCACGCATACGCCAGCCAACGGGCGTCGAGGTCGTCCGGCGGGCAGGACGCGCTCTGCAAGGCCACCAGCCCGACGAGGTGTCCGGGCGCCTGCAGGCCGACGGGTGTCGACGGGTCGAAGGGGTTCGTCGGCACCACGAGGTCACAGCCGGACAGGAGCGGCGGCACCGCGAAGAGAACGAAGACGGAGAGCATGAGGCGGTGGAGCCGCAGCAGGAACAGAGATGGAATGGGCAACCCTCGACACGGCGCGCTCGGCCACGCCCACCACCTTCTAACAGGCCGCTGAAGATGGCCCTCGAGGACCATTTTCTGCTGCCGGCGAGAGTGCCGATCCGCAACCCAGACCGGGTCGGCGTGTCGGGGTGGGCCAGCGGCGAGGCGTCGATGAGAGAGCGTGATGAATCAGGTCACCGGGGAGCAACGCTGCCGATGATCCGTTTCCCGCGCGCCCGGCGACGGGAGGTATGCGGTTCGGCTCCCTGAACCGAATTCGCTCTTGTGCTCGACGAAGGCAAAACACACCTGTCAGGGCGCTGAAGAACGCAGGGCGTTCTTCAGCGCCCTGCTACGCTTTCACGGTGCTCGTTCGCGCTCCGCTGCCATGTGGTCTGTTGCTCGCGATGAGCGCCGCCACGCCAGCGGGCGCGCCGCCGCCGCTGTCGTCGTTCCCCGACGTCGTCGTGCCGCCGGGCCTGTCCTTGACCCCGCCGCGGGTGCCCACCAACGCACGCCTGTGGCTGTTCGGCGACGCCGCCCCCGCGGCCGAGGCCGTCGGGATCGCCGTCGCCGTCGACGGCAGCGCCGTCGACGCCAGCGCGCGGGCGGCGCGAGGCTGCTGCCTCGTGGTCGCCTCGCCGCCGCTGGTCGCCGGCGCCGCCGTGCACGTGCTGGTCAGCACCGCCGCCGCCGAGCGCGAGGTCGACTTCGTCGTCGACGCCGTCGCCGACGAGGCGCCGCCCACCCTCTCCGACGTCGTGGTCCTCGACGACTCCGGCGACGCGATCGTGCTCGGCGTCGCCGGCGCCGACGACCTGGGCCTCGCCGGCTTCGTCGCCCGCGACGCCGGGGGCGCGACGCTGTCGGCCAGCCCCGAGGGCCGCGCGCTGGTCGTGCCCCGCCCCGACGGCGCCGCCTGCGTGGACGTGGTCGCCATCGATCTGGCCGACCACGAGAGCCCCGCCACGCGCGTGTGCCCCGGCGAGGGCGAAGGCGAAGGCGAGGGCGAGGGCGAGGATGGGGACGACGATGACGACGAACCGAGGGCCGGCTGTGCGGCCGCGTCGTCGTCTTCGTCCAGCGTGGTCGCCGCGGCGGCGTTGGCCCTCGCGGTGGCGCGGTGGCGTCGCAGGAGGTCCGGATGAGCAGGCGTGGAGTCGGTGTCGCGTGTCGTGGGGTGGTGGCGCTCGTGGGCGCCGTCGTGGCGCTGGGCAGCTGCCCCGCCAGCGACGGGGGCGAGGGTGAAGGCGAGGGCGAGGGCGAAGGTGAAGGCGAGGGCGAGGGCGAAGGCGAGGTCGACAACCCGTGGGGGTTCTCGATGCGGCGGCCGGGGGAGCACACCTTCCCTTGCGGCGACGCGTTTGCCTGCAACGACACCGTCGACGTCCCCGAGGTGGACTTCGTCTGCACCTACCGGCAGGGCGGGCACGACGCCGTGGTCTACGTCGCGGCGACGCCGACGGGCATCGAGTCGGCGTTCTCGGTGTTCGGCGTCTACGACGACGTCACGGCGTACCTGTCGGAGGGCGGCGTCGTCACGCCGCTGTCGGGCGCGTTCTACGACTGGGGCGGCAACCACCACAACGAGACGCTGGGCGCGGTCATCGACGCCGTGCGGGTGACGTGGACGTACTCGAGCTACGGCTTCGGCTTCCGCGCCTGCCACCCGCCCGACTGCGTGCGGCTCGAGGACAACGGCACGCTCACCGACGGCTGCGAGCCCGAGCGGACGATGCCCGAGATCTGCGTGTCGGTGCCCGCCACCGGCGCGCTCCCGCTGCTGGTCGACGACTTCGCGCCGTGCGCCGGTGACAACGGATGACCCGCACCCCGCGCGCGCTGCTGCTCGTCGCGATCGTCGGGGTTGCCTTGCAGGCCCTCGGGACCGCCTGCGCCGACGACGCCGGCGAGGGCGAGGGCGAGGGCGAGGGCGAGGGCGAGGGCGAGGGCGAGGGCGAGGGCGAGGTCCCGCCCTACCTCGAGCAGCTCGACGACGCCCGTGACCTCGCGCTGCTGGCCGCCGGCGACGGGCCGGTGGCCGGCGCGGTGAAGTACGTCGCCGCCGTCTCTGGCGTGGCGCCGCGGGCGCCGGTCTTCGACCGCTGCCTGTTCCAGGACATGCACCGCCACGAGTACCACCTGCCGTTCCTGCAATCCCTCGACGGCGGCGAGGCGCTGGACTTTGACGACTACCAGGAGCTGGTGCTGCGCCGGGCGACGCGCGCGTGGTGGGGCGGCGAGGTGCGCGTGCTCGAGCGCCCGCACCCGCTGACCGGCGGCCCGATCACCTTCGCGGTGTCGCTGTACACCGAGGACACGCCGGACAACCGGCTGGTCATCGACGACGTGCGCGCGGTGCACGCGGTGATGCAGCGCTGCGCGCCCGGGCTCGCCGCCGCCTTCGCCTTCGTGCCGGTGAGCAACGAGCAGCGCACGACGGCGGTGGCGATCGAGGCGACGCTGGCCGCCGAGGGCATCGCGGTGTGGCTGCCGTGACGAGGCGCGGGCCGCGGGACCTCGTCAGCGCAGCGCGCGGGCGTGCACGCGCGGCGTGCGCCTGGGGCTGGCCGCCTCGACGACGCGGCCGAGGCGCAGCAGCGTGTGCTCCTCCCACGGCCGGCCCATCAGGTGAAAGCCCACGGGCAGCCCCTGCGCGTCGAAGCCGCAGGGCACGCTGAGCGCCGGAAAGCCCGTCAGGTTGGCCACGCGGATGAAGCGCATCAGCGCATCGACGACGACGAGGTTGCTCTCGCCGTCGGGCAGCGTGCGCTCGGGGATGGCGGGCGCCGTGCACGCCGTCGTCGGCGACGCGATGACGTCGACCTGCTGCAGCTGCTGCCACGTCTCGACCGTGATCGCGTGGCGGTGCCGCAGCGCGTGCACGTAGTCCGTCGCGCTGAACGTGCCGCCGAGGGCGAGGTTGATGCGCGAGTCCAGCGCGAACCGGCTGCGATCGCGCTCGACCTCGTCGCGCAGCGCCGCCGCCATCTCCGACAGGATGATGGTCGCGTGCGCCCACAGGACGCGGTTCAGGTCGGGCGGCGCCGTCAGCTCGACGACGACGCAGCCGGCCTCGCGCAGGGCCCGCAGCGCGTCCTGCGCGCGGGCGACGACGTCGGCGTCGGCGTCCTCGAAGTACGGCCGGCACACGCCGACGCGCAGGCCGCGCACGTCGACGTCGGCGAGGCCCTGCAACGACGGCGGCGGCTGCTTGTGCGAGGCGACGTCGTGCTCGTCGCGCCCGGCGACGATGGCGTAGCCGGCGGCGACATCAGCGACGGTGAGCCCGAAGGGGCCGGCGTGCCCCGGGGTCCAGCACAGGGGCGGCACGCCGGTCTCGGGCACGCGGCCGTGAGTGGCCTTCAGCCCGACGACGCCGCACAGCGCGGCGGGGATGCGGATGCTGCCGCCGCCGTCGGCGCCGATGCTGAGCGGACACAGGCCAGCGGCCACCGTCGCCGCCGACGCCGACGACGACCCGCCCGTGATCTTCGTGCGGTCCCACGGGTTACGACACACGCCCCAGTGCGGGTTCAGCCCGATGGGGTTGATGCCCACCTCGTTCATGTTGCCCTTGCCGAGGATCAACGCGCCCGCCGCCTTCAGCCGGGCGACCACGGTGCTGTCGTGCTCGGCGACGTCGCGGCGGAACCTCGTGCCCAGCGTCGTGGCGTAGCCCTGCACGTCGAGCTCGTCCTTGATGACCACCGGCACGCCGTCGAGGGCCGACAGCGGGCACCCCCGCTTGTGTCGTTCGGCCGAAGCCACGGCGTCCCGGTCGAGCAGCTCGGGGCGGCGGGCGATGAAGAACCCCATGCCGGCGTCGGTGGCGTGGGCGACGCCGCGCTCCAGCCGCGCGACGACGTCGACTGGGGACAGGCCGCCGGCGTAGGCGGCGCGGAACGCGGCGACGGTCTCGCGGTCATCGCCACCGCTCACGCCGACGCCGACGTCGACGGCCTGGGCGGCGAGCGCGTGGGGCGCGTCGGTGACGGGCAGCGGCGTCGGGTGCGGCAGGGCCGGCGGCAACGGCGGCGCCGGACCCGGGTCGCTGTGGCGGAACAGGTCGAAGCCCGAGTCGCGCTTGATCCGCTCGAGCAACAGCCCGCCCAGCGGCCCCTCGACGGCGGCGGCGAAGGCGCGCAGGGCGCGGCCCCCGACACGAGGGGCCTTCACGGCGGGGCGGTGGTAGCGGGGCAAAGGCGTGGTCATGGCGGACCCTCCGGCGGCGCATCGATGCGCAGGACGACGGGACGGTGTCGCGACCACGGAACGGATGCAAAAGCGCGCCCCGGAAGGCGACCGGCGGACGAGGACGCGAACACATGGCGGTCGGACGGCCGGCTGACGCTCGCCGTCGCTTATGGTCCCGATGGCGGATGGTTGGGCGTACCGTCGCGGCGTCATGTTGGCGCTTCGACCCGGGAGGTCTGCATGTCGTGGCGCGCGTCTTCGTTCTTGTGGTCCCTGTCCCTGATCGTGTTGGAGGTGGGCGTCGGGGCAGGCGGCGTCGCGGGGTGCGCCCCCGAGGGTGACGAGGGCGACGAGCTCGCCGACCTCGTCTTCGACGACGAAGACGACGCGACGGTGCGGGCGGCGCTGCAGGCCCGCGGGCTGCGGCCTTTCATCCGCCCGCGCCCGATCATGCTCGAGGTGCCGTGGGAGCACGTGAAGGCCAGCGGCGGCAAGGCCACGGTCGTTGGCGACGACCACGACGATCGCCCCGTCGCCTACGCCGGGCCCGGGCAGCCGCCGCTCAAGGTGTTCCTGAACCGCAACGGCGGCACGTACTCGCCGGGGCAGGACGACAGCCGGCGCAACACGTCCATCGTGCCGACGCGGACGAGCACCATCGCGCCGTTCCCCTACAGCGACAACGCGTGGCGCTCGGTGGTCGACTGCGTGCGGTCGCAATTCGCGGCGTTCAACCTGCAGATCGTCGAGACCGAGCCGCCGGCCAACGAGCGCTACGTCGAGCACGTGATCGGCGGCAGCCCCACCGACCTCGGCCTGCCCCGCGGCGTCGGCGGCGTCGCGCCCATCGACAACTTCAACTGCAACGTCATCGACGTCGCCATCAACTACACCTTCGCTCAAGTCTACGGCGACGTGCAGTCGATCTGCGAGACGGCGGCGCAGGAGATCGCCCACAGCTTCTCCCTCGACCACGAGCTGTACTGTCCCGACCCGATGACCTACCTCGGCGGCTGCGGGGCGAAGGCCTTCCAGGACAGCAACCAGCAGTGCGGCGAGTTCCAAGCGCGCGCCTGCAACTGCAACCGCCCATCGCACAACAGCGTGCAGATCATGCTGCAGAAGCTCGGCGCCGCCGGCGGCGGCGCCGTCGAGCCGCCGCCCGACGATCCGACGCCGCCCACCGTCGCCATCACCTCGCCCGCCAACGGCGCCAACCTGCTGCAGGACAGCACCATCACGATCACGGCCAACGCCACCGACAACGTCGCCATCGCCGCCACCGAGCTCATCTGGGACCAGACGGGCGACGTGTTCGGCTGCCCCACCACCGTCGGCGGCGGCGCGCTCACCTGCACCCGCAGCGGCAACGTGTCGACATGGAATGTGCGCGTCGGCCAGGGCCAGCGCACCTTCGCCGTGCGCGCCCGCGACACCGCCGGCAACGTCAGCGAGACCAGCCGCCGCACCATTACGCTGAGCACCGACGGCTCGCCGACGCCCCCGCCCGCCAACGACACCGTGGCGCCCACCGCGAGCATCCAGTCCCCCGCCGACGGCGCGGTGCTGCCCGCCAACACGACGATGACCGTCACCGCTACCGCCGCCGACGACACCGCCCTCGCCTCCGTCGAGCTCTTGTGGCGCGCCACCGGCGACGTGTTCCCCTGCCCGTTCGAAGGCCAGGCCGTCACCTGCACGCAGAGCGGCAACACCTTCACGTGGGTGCTGAACGTCGGTGTCGGCCAGCGGCCGTTCGCGGTGCGCGCCATCGACACCGCCGGCCAGACCACCACCACCGCCGAGCGCACCATCACGCTGTCCACCGACGGCGCCCCCATCGACCCGTCGGACCCCGACACCGTCGGCGAGCCCAACGACGACTCGTCCACCGCGTTTCCGATCCGCTGCGGCAGCGCCATCGACCTCGTCGTCGCCAGCACCAACGAGGACTGGTTCGCCATCGACGCCCCCGCCGACACCGCCGTCGAGGTGGGCGTCACCACCGACGCCACCAACACCATCGGCGTGGCGCTGCTGTCGGCCACCGGCAATGACGTGCTCGCCGCCAGCAGCAACATCCTCGCTGACGGCGGCGCGCTGCGCGCGGTGTCCGCTGGTCCAGTGGTGCTCGCGCGCATCACCACGCCCGCCGGCGGCGTCGCCTACCGGCTTTCGGCGACATGCTCGCAGGAGGGCGGCGACGCCCCGCCGCCGGGCACCGACGACGACCTCGAAGACAACGACAACGCCGAGCAGTCGACCCGCGCCTTCTGCGGACAGTCGCAGCAGTCGCGCGTGGCCGCCGACGCCGACTGGTACGTCGTCGAGGTGCGCGACGGTGACGCCCTGCGGGTGGCGCTGACCGCGGCCGGCGTGCAGGCCTCGGTGGTCGACGGCGACGGCAAGACCCTGGCCGGCCCCGGCGCCGACGTCACCGCCGAGCGCCTCGTCGGCGGCGACTATCTCGTGAAGATCGAGCCGACCCTTGACCCGGCGTACTACGACGTCGCCTTCGACTGCGTGCCCGCGGACGCGGCGGCGGCGGCCAGCGGCTGCGGCTGCAACGGCGCCAGCGACGGCTCCAACGACGGTGGCGCCGCGTCGGCGGCCCTCGTGGGACTAGGCGCGCTGCTGCTGCGGCGTCGCCGTCGGCAGGGTCGTCGATCCTGACGGCGGCCGGGCGCCCGCGCCCGCCACCGTGCGAGGGCGCCGCGCGCCACCCGTCTTCACGCCGACGACGGGTGGCGCGCTACTTCTGGGCAACGACGTAGCAGAGCCACGCCGGATCGGGGCGCCCCTCGGTGGCGCGGCGGTAGTTGCCCGACGGGTTGCCGTCCTGGTCGGTGGTCTCCCAGTAGATGTGTCGGGCCGAGAAGCCGGCCTCTTCGAGAAGCTCGAGCAGCTCGGGCAGCGTCCACAGGCGCCAGTCGTAGGTGAAGGCGTTGTCGATCGCCGAGCCGTCGGGGAAGCGGAAGTGGATGTGAAAGAGTGCGTCGGCAGTGATGGGGTTGTAGCGCTCCTGATGCCACACGTAGCGGAACGGCGGGTTGTTCTGCTTGTCCGCGGGCGTAGGCCGCGCCACCTGACGGCCCTCGACGACGTCGTTGGCGTACATCGCGCTGCCGCCCATCATGTCGAACACGAGCAGGCCTTCGTCGGCGAGCGAGCGGTGCACGCTCTTGAAGTAGGCGAGCAGCTGCGCGCGCTGCTTGAACAGGAAGAACGAGTAGTTCTGCGCCGCCACGACCTCGGCGCGCTCGCGCGTCTGCAGCACGTCCTGCTGCAGCAGGCGCACGCGCGCCCGCTGGTCGGGCGTCAACGTGGGCAGGTAGTGCGCGCGGCCATAGGCGAGCGGCTCGGAGTCGAGGTCGACGCCCACGGCGGTGCGGTCGCTCCCGCGGCGCACCCACTCGCAGCAGACGGCGAAGGCGGCGCAGAAGTCCTCGCGCAACGACGTCGGCAGGCGCCCGTAGGCGTCCTTGTAGAAGCGCAGGAACATCGAGACCTCGTGCTCGGGGTCCTGCACGCTCAGCCGGTACAGCGCGTACTTGTCGGCGCCGGCGGCCATCGTCGCTTTCGTCTTCTTCGCGGGTTTGCCCTGCTTGCTCATGGGCGCATCCGTTGATGCGTTTCGTCGCGCCTGACAAGACGTCGCGTGGTCAACGACGGTGCGGATCGACAACGACGATGGGCACCGCCACCGGGGCGCCGCTGTCGCCGCCCGCGCCCTCGGTCAGGGCCGCCGTCATCGACGGCGGCAGCGCGGGCCGGGCGTCGGCGTGAGCCTCGAGGGCGGCGGTGACGGCGAGGGTGCGGCGCAGCAGCTCGCGGGCCAAGGGGCCCGCGAGGTCGCGGCGCCATGCGCGCACGTGGACCGCCCCGCGAGCGTCGATAGAGAACGACTTCACGCCGCCCAGCGCGAACAAGTCCTGGACGGCGACGCGCACGGATGGCGCGAGGAACACGCCGCGCACGACGTCGGCGTCGTTGCCCCGCACGCAGAACGCGCGGTCGAACGCGTCGTCGCCGGTGTGGATGTCGGTGAAGCCGAGCCACTCGCGCAGCCGGCCGACGGCGCCTTCGGGGGTCACTGACAGCGTCGTGCGTGCGGCGGTGCGCGGCGCGGCGCTGAACGCCTCCCAGCGGAGCGGTTCGTTCTTGCCACCTCCGAGGGCGAGGATCCGGCCGCCGGGGTCGAGGCCGCGCGAGTAGACCGCGATCGGGGTGCGCCAGTCGCCCAGCGATGCCTGAAAGTGGGGGTCGCCGTAGAAGGTCGCGAGGAACGCCGCTTGCTGGCGACGCTCGAACCGCACCACCAAGGCGAACACGATGCAGCAGGTGCCGGTGAACAGCGCAAGGAACAGGAGGAATAACGTCGCCAGACGGAGCAGGTCCTCCATCGCGCTCACCGCACGGCGCGCGCGCCGGGGGCGGGCGCGGGGGTGAGCACCTCGATGCGCCCGTCGACGTCCATGACGACGTCGACGGCGCCGTCCCAGCCGGTGCCGTAGATGGCCTTGTCGAGGCCGCGGGACGAGAATTTCTTCGGGCCGCTGGCGACGTCGACGGTGGTGTGCGGGCGCGACGACGACACGCCGCGCTCGAGGCGGTCGATGACGTCGGCGCGCGGGTGGCCATACGTCCACGCCGTCCAGGGCACGTGGCGGCGCTCGGGCCCCATCGAGATGAGCGCCACGTGTGGCGTCATCGCCGCGACCAGCGCGCGGGTGGTGCCGTTGTGCGAGCCGTGGTGGCCGACCTGGTACAGGTCGACGTCGAGCCAGCGGGTGCCGCGGTAGCGCTCGAGCAGGCCGGCGATCGCGTGCTCCTCGAGGTCGCCGGTGATGAGCAGCGACGCGTTGCCGAAGTCGACGCGTACGACGACGGAGTGGTTGTTCTCGTTGTCGAAGTGCATCTTGCCATAGTTGTCGGTGCCCCAGCCCGGGTCGCGCGGCACGGCGCCGGACAGCGCGCGCACCGACGGGTCGACGGCCTTGCAGCGGAACGGATCGACGACGTCGTCGCGCAGCCCGCCCTTCGAGATGAGGGCCGTCTCGTCGACGGCGCGGTAGCCGGTGTCGTGGGCGGCGATGTAGTCGCGCAGGGCGCGGAGCTGCTCCGTCACAAGGTCGTCGCCGGGGCGGCCGTCGTCAACGACGTTCTTCACGACGTACTCGCGCAGGATCATGGGCAGGCCGCGCACGTGGTCGATGTGCGGGTGCGTGATCACGAGCAGGTCCAGCGTCCTTCGCAGGTCGACGCGGCGGTCGAAGAAGGCGTCGAGCTGTTCCTTCAGGCGCGGCACGGCGTCGAAGGCGTCATTCTGCTCGCCGCCGGTGTCGATGAGCATGGCGCCGCAGGGGAACTCGATCAGCGTCGCGGCGCCCTGCCCGACGTCGAGCAGGTGCACCACCATGCGCCGCTCGGGGTCGGTGGTGGGCGCGAGCGACGAGCCGGCGCGGTCGTCGGGGCGGTCGTCGGGGCGGTCGTCAGGGCGGTCGTCGGCGCGCTCGGGGCCGGCGGGGGGCCGCGGGGGCTCGCGCGCGGCGTAGCCGTCGGTGATGCAGCCGGCGCCGGCTACGGGGACGACGCCGGCGACGAGGGCGCCAGCGACGACGCCGACGAGGCGGCGGCGGGTCGACAGGCGGCGCGAAAGGCGGGGCGGCAGTGGGGGCGGCGTCGACGGCATCGCGGACGAGTGTGGCTCTGGACGTGCGTCAGGCGCCAGCGGGCCGAGGGCGATGGCCCACGTGGATCCGGAGTGTGCGTCGGCTTGAATCGTTTCTCCGGGTCGTGTGTCCAACGGCCGCGTCGCGGGGGCGCTTCGTCGTGGGCGTGCCCCGGCAGATCGGAAGCCGCAGACGTTCGTCCCGTGGGTCGTCGTCGTCGCCGCGCTCTCGACCGTCACGCCGGCGCCATCGGGGCCCGACACCGCCGACAGCGCCGTGGCGGTGACGTTGCCGGTGCAGGACGTTGTGGTGTTCTCGGACCGCGCGCGGGTGCCGCGCCGGGGGCCGGTGCGCTTCTCGGGCGGCGTGCAGGTGCTGCGAGCGCCGGACCTCCCGGGGGCGCTGCACGCGGGCACCTCGGCGGACCGGCGCCGTTGCCCAATGCGATCTGGCTTCAGGCGGCCCCGGTCACCACAGGCAAGGCGCAAGTGGTGCTGCAGGAGGACCGCGCCGCCGAGCTCGGCGCCGGCGGCACCGTCGGCGCCGCGAGGCCAAGGTCGGCGTCCCTCGACGACGGGGGCCGGACGTTCCTGCTGAAGCTGCCACGGCGGGTCACGGCGCGGGCCGACGGGCGGCCCTACTGATTCCCCGTCGACGACGTCATCGGCAAGGCCACCGCGTCGCTGGTCCACGTGACCCTGCAGAAGGACAACACCAGCGCCGGCTTCGCCCTCGACGCCGTGCGCGGCCACGTCACCTGGAACGTGCCCCTGAAGCCCGGCGCCCGCGACCACCACGACCTCGGCCTCGTCATCGAGCTGCCGGAGGACTGGACCATGCACGGAAGGCGCACGGCAGGCGACGCACGACGCGCGCCGTGCTAGAGGCCACCAGGCATGAGGGTGTCGTCGTCGTCCACGGCGGCGGCGGGGGGCGGGCAGGTGGACGCGGCGAGCAGCACCTATCTCGACGTGCGCGCGCGCGCACCGCATCCGTTGGCGACAGCGTGGGTGCGGGTGCAGCTGGCCGTCGGACCGGCGGAGCGCCTGCTCGCCGTCGGCGGCTTCGCTGACGTGCTGCTGCGCTTCGTCAACGCGCTGGTGTTGCCCGACTACCTGCGCGGCGCGCCCAGTGAGGACGTCGAGCAGCGCCTGCTGCGTCTGTCGCGTCCGTCGCACGGCGTGCTCGTGGGCCTGTACCGCGCCACCTGCGAGGCGCTCCACGCGCGCGGCGACGTCTTCTGGGACGCCCCTGTCGACGCCGGCAAGAGCGGCGACACCGCCGCCGTGCGCGCTCTCGAGCGCCTGGTCGAGCTGCGCAACCGCGCCGCCCACGACCACCCCTCGGCGACAGCGCGCGCCCTGCTCGCCGACGACCTCGTCGCTGCGGCCGTGGAGGCGCTGGCGGCGATGCCGTGGCTGCTGCAGGCGCGGCTGTTTTGCGTGTTCGTCGAGCAATCGCGCCGCGAAGGCGTCAGCCACGGCGCCCTCGCCAGCTTCGTCGGCGTATCGTTCCTGCCCGCGCCGCAGCCGGCGACGTGGTCGGCGCCGCTGGCCCGCGACGTCGTCTACCTCGCTCACCCCGACGGCACGCGGGTCCTCGGGCTCGACCCCTTCGCCGTCGTCGCCCACGCCGAGGGCGCCAACCAGGGTCGCCTGCACCTGTGGAAGAACGTGCCCGATCTCCTCGAGGTCGCCCTCGTCGACGACGACGCCGGCCACGTCGTGCGGCACCGCCTCCAGGTGCGCGGCGAGGCCACGGACTTCCGCGCCTTCCTGCGGCGCCGCCCTGAGCGGCCGTCGCCGGTGCTCGAAGAGACCGTTGCGATCGCCGTGCTCGTCAGCCCGGCGGTGCCGCTGCCCGACACGACGGCGACGATCGCGACCGATGACGCGACGCCGCCGCAGGCGACGCAGACGACGAACGCGACGCCGCCGACGAACGCGACGCCGCCGACGCCGGCGTCGCAGACGACGAACGCGACGAAGCGCGGCGCCGACACCGACGCGATGGGCCACCGCCGACGACGGTCGGGAGGCGCGGCGGTGCTCGCGCTCGTCGTGGCCGTGGTCGCGGTCGTGTCCTTCGCCTGGTCGTTCGAGCGTCCGCGACCGGCGCGCTGCGGCGACGGCGTGCTCGACCCCGGCGAAGAGTGCGACGACGGCAACGACGTCCTCGGCGACGCCTGCGACGCCGCGTGCCGGTCCTCGCTGGCGACCGTCGCGACCTCACCGGTGTGGATGGGCTTCCGCGACGAGGAGATCGCGGCGGGGATGCACCTCGTGATGCCGAGCCGTCGGCCGCCCGAGTACCTGCTGTCGCGGGCCGACTTCGCGCGGCCGGCGACGCCGGTGTTCCTGCGCGGGTTCCGGCTGATGAAGACCGAGGTCTCGCGCGGGGCGTTCGCGCGGTTCCTGCGCGACGCCAGCGCCGGGCGCCTCGCCGTGGGAGGCCCGCGGGGGCCCGAGAGCCTCACATGGCACCTGAGGCTCATCGCCGCGGTGCAGGGGCAGCACCGCGACGACCGGGCGCAGCTGGCCCCGGACGAGCCGCTGCTGCCCGCCGAGGTGCCGCTCCACGAGGCGGTGGCGTTCTGCGCCTGGCTCGGCGGCGCGCTGCCCACCGAGCCGCAGTGGGAGCTGGCGTCCAAGGGACCGGGCCGCGGGCGGACCTTCCCGTGGGGCGACCGCGCGCCGGTGCGCTCGCCCGACGACTGCGACCTGCTGACGGCGCAGTTCATGACGTCGTTGGACCCGCCGTCGTCGTTCAACTGCGGCGACCGCGCGCCGAGCCCGGTGGGCGCAAAGCCGGCCGGCTGCACCCCCGAGGGCAGCTGCGACCTGAGCGGCAACGCCGACGAGTGGGTGCTGCCCGGCCCGGTGCGCTGGGTGCGCGAGCCCGATCCGAACCAGACCGGCGCCTCTCGCTGGGTCGCGCGCCTGCCCGGCCCCCGCCCGAGCGAGCAGGGCACCTACGAGGTAGCCACGCCGTGCGATACTGGCTGGGACGACCCCCTCGGCCTACGCACCGGCGTCGTGCGCGACTGCTACCACCCGGGCACGGCCACCGAGACGACGGTGGAGCACCCAGCGCAAGAGGCCCTCGGCGTCGTGCGCGGCGGCAACTTCGACGACAGCCTGCCGGTCTTCTACCAGTCACGCGCGCGCTATCCGTACTACCCGACGTCGCAGCCCAAGGGCTTCCGCTGTCGCTTCGCGCTCGACGCGCCGCCCACCGCTCGGTGAGCCCGCGATCACGAGCCAGGGGAGGGTGACCGCGCATGCGCTGAGACGAGGCGACCCTCCGGTGCCGCGCGGTATGCGTTCGCTGGTAACCTGCGGGCACTTTTCTCATCGGGGTCACCATGTCCCGTCGTCTGCCTTCCCTCGTGTCCTTCGTGGCGACCATGCTCGTCGCCAGCTGCAACATCACCACCAACAACGATGGCACCGGCGAGGGCGAGGGCGAGGGCGAGGGCGAGGGCGAGGGCGCGGGCGAGGGCGGCGGGGACGGCGGGGGCGACGGGG